>DBHE01000236.1 GCA_002296055.1 Pseudomonadaceae bacterium UBA836 | reverse complement strand
CGTTGATCTGCCGCCGCTGCTGTCGGTGTTTGCGTCGGTCAGCGTGGTCTCGGCGATTGTCGGCTCTTCTTCCGGTGGTCTGCAGATCTTCATGCAGTCGCTGGGCCCGCATTACATCGAGATGGGTGTTGATCCGGAAATTCTGCACCGTATCGCGGCGATCGCTGCCGGTGGTCTGGATTCGCTGCCGCATTGCGGCGCGGTGATTGCGACCTTCATGATCATGGGTATTACCCACAAGGAAGCCTATCGGGACATCTTTGTTGTCACGGTCGCCGTGCCTGTCATCGCCTGTCTGGCCTCCATTGCCCTGCTGATGTCGCTGGGCATGGGCATGGTCTCCTGAGGCCCGTGGAGCACGCGGCATCGAATAGGCGCTGCGTGCTCCAGTGCACAAAATTTCGTCAGTTGGGGAACATTCCGGCTGATATGGGTCTATAGTGGATGACTCCTCGCTCGGAGTTATATCTGCCTGGGAGACTGACAATGAATATGAACGCCACCGTCCAGCACGATCAGGAAGGCAAGCAGTTCTATATCGCATTGGAAGGTGCACGGGCTTATCTCGCCTACATGGATCTTGGCAAGAAGACACTGGATATCTACCGCACCTTCGTACCCAATGCCCTGCGTGGCAAGGGTCTGGCGGCCAAGCTGACGGCGCATGCACTGAGCTTTGCGCGTGAGCAGGGTTACACCGTCATTCCTTCCTGCTCGTACGTTGAGCGTTACATGGATCGTCACGCGGCGAACGTTGAGTAGCCCGCAAGACACAACAAAAAACCCGCCAGTTTGGCGGGTTTTTTGTTGGCTGCTGCTCAGCGCTGCATGCGCGGGCGGCGGGGCAGCACGTCCTTGAGTTTGTCACGCATGCTGCGCACGCTCTGTTCAGTGGTTGCCCAGTCGATACAGGCATCGGTCACCGAAACGCCGTACTGCAGCTGCGACAGGTCCTTGGGAATAGACTGATTGCCCCAGCCGATATGGCTCTCGACCATCAGGCCGATGATGGAGTCGTTGCCTTCCAGGATCTGGTTGGCAACGTTGTCCATGACCAGCGGCTGCAGGCCCGGGTCTTTGTTGGAGTTGGCATGGCTGCAGTCAACCATGATGTTGCTGGGGATGCCCGCTTTCTCCAAATCCTTCTCGCACAGCGCAACGCTGACCGAGTCGTAGTTGGGCTTGCCGTTGCCGCCGCGCAGTACCACGTGGCCGTAGGGGTTGCCCTTGGTGGTCACGATGGATACCTGGCCTTGCTGGTTAATACCCAGGAAGCGGTGCGGGCTGGAAACCGACTGCAGGGCGTTGATAGCCACGGACAGGCCGCCATCGGTGCCGTTCTTGAAGCCCACAGCCGAGGACAGGCCGGATGACATTTCGCGGTGGGTCTGCGACTCGGTGGTGCGTGCGCCAATGGCGGACCAGGAGATAAGATCTTGCAGGTACTGGGGCGAGATCGGATCGAGCGCTTCGGTAGCGGTGGGCAGCCCCATCTCGGTCAGGTCGCGCAGTAACTGGCGGCCAATCTGCAGGCCATCCTGAATTTTGAAGGAGTCATCCAGGTAGGGGTCGTTGATCAGACCTTTCCAGCCCACGGTGGTGCGCGGCTTCTCGAAGTACACGCGCATTACCAGGTACAGGGTGTCGCTGACTTCGGCGGCAAGCTTCTTCAGACGCGCGGCGTAGTCCTTGGCGGCCTCGATATCGTGGATAGAGCAGGGGCCAATGACAATGAACAGGCGGTGGTCCTTGCCGTCGAGAATGTCGCGAATCACCTGGCGGCTTTCCACCACGGTAGCCTGGGCAGCCTCGCTGAGCGGAATCTTGGCTTTCAGCTGCTCGGGGGTAATCAGGATCTCGTTGGAGGTAATGTTCAGGTCATCAATAGGTAAATCGGCCATCAGTCTTCCCGGAAGTGGTACCGGCCGCGCGGTGCGGCACTATTTTGAGTGCGTCACAGCTTAATCAAGGTTGGCCGCTTAGGCTACCCCGCAGGCCGCTATCGCCCTGAAAAACAAAATTAATTAGCGCCTGAAAATGCATCCGTCGGCTGATTTTGTCGTGTTGTTGACTGTCTTGCCGCGTGCCCGGCGCTTACCATTGCCCGATACCAATAACAGATCATCCAAATGAGGGTTGTATGGACCAGAAAAAACTGCAAATCGGCATTATCGGCACAGGCGCCATCGGCGGCTTTTACGGCGCCATGCTGGCCCAGGGCGGCAACGATGTGCACTTTTTGCTGCGCAGTGAATATGACGCTGTGGTTGAGAAGGGCATCACCATCAACAGCCTGGTCAACGAGCAACTGCATTTGCACCCGGTGCAGGCCTACAAGGATGCCGCGGACATGCCGCCCTGTGACTGGTTGTTTATCGGTGCCAAGTCGACCGCGGGCAACCTGGGCGAGATTATCACCCGCGCCGGCAAGCCTGATGCCAAGGTCGTGCTGTTGCAAAATGGCCTGAGCAACGAAGACCACCTGCGTCCCTATCTGCCGGACAGCATGCATCTGATCGGTGGCCTGTGCTACGTGTGCCTGTTCCGCGAAGGCCCTGGCCTGGTCAAGCATCAGGCCAATGGTATGGTCGACCTCGGTTACCACTCTGGACCGGCCACCAGTGTTGACGCGCAGCAAGCGCTGATCAAGGAGGGCGCAGAGCTGCTCGCCTCCGGCAAGATCCCCACCCGCCTGCTGCCTGGCGTGGACGAGGCGCGTTGGCAGAAGCTGGTTTGGAACGCGCCTTTCAACGGTATTTCTGTGGTGCTGAATGCCGGTACCCAGGCGCTGCTGAAAGACCCGGCCAGCAATAAGCTGATCAAGGAAATGATGGAAGAGGTTATCAGCACTGCCCGGGCCAAGGGTGTCAGCATGCCCGATGGCCTTGCAGACAAACTGCTGATGGGGACTGGCGCCATGCCCGACTACCAGCCGAGCATGTACCACGACTGGCTGCACAAGCGCCCCATGGAACTGGACAGCCTGTACGGCGAGCTGCTGCGCCAGGGCCGTGAGGCAGGTTGCAGCCTGCCTAAAATCGAGGCAATGTTGGACCAGCTGACGTTCATCCAGAACCGATACCTGTCCGATCAATAGGAAGCCCGCATGCCAGCCCAGCTCGGCGACAAACTGGTTATCGCCATTTCCTCCAGAGCGCTGTTTGATCTGGACGATAGCCACGCAGTCTTCGAGCGTGAAGGGCTGGAAGCGTACCGGCTCTACCAGATAGCGCATGAAGACGAGCCGCTGGAGCCGGGTGAGGCGTTTCCTCTGGTGCAAAAGCTGCTGCGCATCAACAGCCTGCTGGAGGGTGACAGCCGGGTTGAGGTGGTACTGATCTCCCGCAACAGCGCCGACACCGGTCTGCGGGTATTCAATTCGATCCAGCATTACGGCCTGGGTATCACCCGGGCCGCTTTTGCTGGTGGTCGTAGCCCCTTTACCTATATCCCAGCCTTTGGCTGTCAGCTGTTTCTCTCCACCCATGCCGAAGATGTGCGCGCCACGTTGGATGCCGGCTTTGCCGCGGCAACCATCCTGCCGGCCAAGCGCCGCCCGGAGCAGCGCGATGAACTGCGCATCGCCTTTGATGGTGACGCTGTGCTGTTTTCCGACGAGTCCGAGCAGGTATTTCAGCGCGACGGCTTGGAGGCCTTTCAGGCCAGCGAGCAGGTGTCTGCCCACCAGCCGCTGCGCGGTGGTCCTTTTAAGGCGTTTCTTGCTGCGCTCAATCGCATTCAGACCGAGTTCCCCAACGAGCAATGCCCAATCCGCACTGCGCTGGTAACCGCGCGTAGCGCGCCGGCCCACGAGCGCGTTATTCGTACCCTGCGTGAGTGGGATATTCGGTTGGACGAATCCCTGTTTTTGGGCGGTCTGGACAAGTCAGAGTTTCTGCAGGCTTTTGGCGCGGACCTGTTTTTTGATGATCAGGAAGGGCACTGTCAGCGCGCTGTGGGCGTGGTGCCTACCGGGCATGTGCCGCATGGGATCAGCAACCTCAAATCACCTACTTCAGCCTGATGCACTATCGGCTGTGTGACGGGCTGCACTAATTCGTTCCGTTGCTGGAATTTATGGACTAACCTAACTGTCACAACAGGCGATCTGGTTATAAGCGCTTTCCGCGCTGCCGCGCCAGCCAAGCCGCCACCGGGCTTGGATTGACAGAGGACGCATTCATGAAGCTGCAGCAGCTGCGCTATATCTGGGAAGTGGCCCACCATGACCTGAACGTGTCCGCCACTGCCCAGAGTCTCTATACCTCTCAGCCCGGCATCAGCAAGCAGATTCGCCTGCTTGAGGACGAGTTGGGCGTGGAGGTGTTTTCTCGCAGTGGCAAGCACCTGACCCGCATTACGCCGGCGGGCGAGCGTATTATCGCAACCGCTGGCGAGATACTGCGCAAGGTCGATAGCATCAAGCAAATTGCCCAAGAGTTCAGCAATGAGCGCAAGGGCACCCTGACGCTGGCAACAACGCATACCCAGGCGCGCTACGCGTTGCCACCCATCATTCAGAAGTTCATCCAGAGCTACCCGGAAGTGTCTCTGCACATGCATCAAGGGTCGCCGATGCAGATCTGCGAGATGACGGTTGATGGCACGGCTGACTTTGCCATCGCCACCGAAGCCCTGGAGTTATTCTCCGATCTGGTGATGATGCCTTGTTACCGCTGGAATCGCTGCGTCATCGTGCCCAAAGGGCATCCCTTGACGCAGCTACCAGAGTTGACGCTGGAGGCGTTGGCGGATTGGCCGCTAGTCACCTACGTGTTCGGTTTTACCGGTCGCTCCAAGCTCGACGAGGCGTTCAATAATCGCGGGTTGTCACCCAAGGTGGTGTTTACCGCCGCCGACGCCGACGTGATCAAAACCTACGTGCGGCTGGGTTTGGGGGTCGGCATTGTGGCGCACATGGCGGTTGACCCGGTGGCTGACCCGGACTTGGTGGTGATCGACGCCAGCCGATTGTTTGAATCGAGCGTGACCAAGATCGGCTTCCGCCGGGGCACCTTCTTACGCGGCTATATGTACGAATTTATCGAAGCCTTTGCGCCACACCTGACCCGCGATGTGATCGAGCAGGCGCTGCTCTGCAGTAATAAGGTGGAGCTGGAAGCCTTGTTTGATGGGGTCGAGTTGCCGGTCCTTTAGAGGGGAGAGCACTGATTAATTCTGAACGCCCCGCAGGGCTAGCGCCCAAGCGTGCACAGGGCGTGTGGAATTGATCAGTGCGTCCCTAGGCCTCGTTCGGCATCAGACTCTAACTGCGGGCAATCAGGTTGCTGGCGTGCAAGCCGCATTCCTTCTTGGTCGACTCCTCCCACCACCAGCGGCCTTCGCGCTCATGCTGGTTGGGCAGGACTGGCCGGGTGCAGGGCTCGCAACCGATACTGATAAATCCCTTCTCGTGCAGCGGGTTATAGGGGATCTCCAGCATGCGGATGTAGTTCCAGATGTCCTCGCTGCTATAGTTGGCCAGCGGGTTGAACTTCACCAGCGGGTGGTCGTCCGTCGAAAAGGCGGTGTCTAGCTGAATCACTGGCACGTCGGCGCGAGTGGGGCTTTGATCCTTGCGCTGTCCGGTGATCCAGGCATCTACGCCACCCAGCTTGCGACGCAGCGGGGCGATCTTGCGCACACCGCAGCAGCCGCCGTGGCCATTTTCATAAAAGTCGAACAGGCCGTTTTCACGGACGTAGGCTTCCAACTGCTGGTGATCTGGAGACAGCACTTCAAGCTCAATACCGTAGTGTTTGCGTACCTGCTCAAGGAAGCGGTAGGTCTCGGCGTGCAAGCGGCCGGTGTCCAGGGTGAACACCTTGATCTCGGGGTTGATTTTCCAGGCCATATCCAGCGCGACGATATCGTCGGCGCCACTGAATGACAGCCAGAGATTGTCGAACTGGCCCAGGGCAAGCTCAAGGATCTGCTGGGGCGACTTGTTGGCGTACTCGCTTGCCAACTGGTCGATGTCGAAATTACTCATTGCATCAGGCTCTCAATCCGGCGGTGGATCGGTGTGCCACCGTTTCTGGTTTACGCCGGCAGTCTAACAAAGGGCGTCTTAGTCCATCCTCTTTTATTTAGTTATATTTTTATGCCTTTTTGCCATGTTGGCGCGCGCTGGAAACCCGCTTCTCGTTGCGCCCGGGGGCGCTTGCCGGTAGATTGTGCGCCAGCCTCAACTATTGAAAATCAGGAGTGTCGCGTGGAAATTGCTTGCCTTGACCTGGAGGGCGTACTGGTCCCGGAAATCTGGATTGCCTTTGCCGAAAAAACCGGCATTGAGGAACTCAAGGCGACCACCCGTGACATTCCCGATTACGACGTGCTGATGAAGCAACGTCTGTCTATTCTCGACAAGCACGGCCTCAAGCTGTCGGATATCCAAGAAGTCATCGCGACTCTGAAGCCGCTGGACGGCGCTGTTGAGTTTGTCGATTGGCTGCGTGAGCGTTTTCAGGTCGTCATTCTGTCTGACACCTTCTACGAGTTCTCCCAGCCGCTGATGCGTCAGCTCGGTTTCCCGACGCTGCTGTGCCACCGCCTGATCACTGATGAGAACGACCGTGTTGTTGACTATCAGCTGCGCCAGAAAGACCCCAAGCGTCAGTCGGTCATCGCCCTGAAGAGCATCTACTACCGCATCATCGCGGCAGGTGACTCCTACAACGACACTACCATGCTGTCTGAAGCGCATGCCGGTATCCTGTTCCATGCCCCGGACAACGTGATTCGCGAGTTTCCGCAATTCCCCGCAGTCCACACCTACGAAGACCTCAAGAAGGCCTTTATCGCTGCGTCCAATCGCGAGCTGTCGCTCTGATTTGACCCTCAGGCCGGCGGCAATGCCGTCGGCCGATTGCGCTTCAGCGGCAGCCACCAGCGTCGACTCGGTTGCCCGAAAACCTCCCGTAGCTGTTCCACACTGCCTTGACGTTGTGCCGGTTCGAAAGCCAGCGCAGTGCGCAGTGCTGGCCAACAGTGCGCTGGCAAGCCGGCGGGCTTTTGCAGAGTAGCGTATTGGTCCATGCGCATGGCCTGGCGCGCGGTAAGGCGGCTGAAGGGGTGATGCCCGCTGGCCAGCTCGTAGAGTACGCAACCAAGTGCGTAGAGATCGGTGGCTTTGCTCAGGTCGCCGCCATCCAGCAGTTCCAGCGCAGCGTAGCGGGGTGTCCAGGCGGCCAGCCGGCGGCGAGACAGCTTTGGGAGGCTGCTCAACAGTCCTTCATTGGCCTGGCCCAGACCGAAATCAAACAACCGTACACCGCTGGCACACAGCATCACATTGGTTGGTTTGATGTCGCCGTGCAGCACGCCGCGCTGGTGAGCGTGCTGTAGAGCATCCAGCAGGGCCAGAGCCAAGGGTTGCAGCTCGGCCCAAGGCATGCCCTGGGGGTGCGAGGCCATGATCTGATCCAGCGTGGGGCCATCGAGCAACTCCAGGGTAAGAAAGGCGCGCTGGCTTTCGGCGTCCACGTGAAAGCTGTGCGGGCGCACTACATGGCGGTGATGCAGGCGGCTGGTGAGAGCAAATTCGCTGTGGAGCAGGGCGTTGGCGTCGGGATGGCGGGCGAAGCTATCGTTCAGGGTCTTTAGTGCGACCCAGGGTTCGGGGTCGCCAAACTGCTCACGTAGCAGGTCGCGGGCGCGGTAGACCGCGCCCATGCCGCCGACGCCAAGCAGGCGCTCAATCTGGTAGCGCTTGCCCATTAGCTGCGGAAGCTCGCTGGGTGCCTGCAGGGGTTGGGTTATCTGGTTCACGGTGAACTCGGTGGGGGTGTCGGTCGAATGACAATGGCACTGAGGTTATCGCTGGCGGCGCCTTGCAGTACCTCTGCGAACAGATGCTCAACCGCTTCGCGGGCGCTGGGCAACGCCAGCGCGTGGTTAAGCTGGCGGACTGTCAGCGCGCGGTACAAACCGTCGCTGCATAGCAGCAGCCGGTCGCCGACTTGCAGGTTGAACTCGGTGACGTCCAGGCGCAGGATCTCGTGCGCGCCCACCGCACGGGTGAGTGCTTGGGCGCTAGGATGCTGAGCGGCTTGTGCCGGGTTCATGTTGGCGCCGTTGATCAGTTGCTGGGCGAGGGTGTGGTCCTTGGATAGCAGGTAGAGCTTCTGCCGGCGCCACAGGTAGCAGCGACTGTCGCCAGCCCACAGGCATACCGCGCGCATACCGTAGGTGGCGACCGCGACCACCGTGCTGCCGATCAGCGGCGCTGGTTCACCGGCGCACAGCGTCAGGTCCTGGGTCAGGCGGTGGTTGACCTGATGCAGGGCCTGACGCACTCGCCGCTGGTTTTGGTCGAGATTGGCGCCTAGCGGCAGGTCTGCCAGTTGCTCGACAATCATTCTGCTCGCCAGGGCCCCGTTCTGATGGCCGCCCATGCCGTCGGCGACCGCCCAGAGGCTGTGCGCTCGCCGGTCCAGCACGGCGTCTTCGTTGCGACTGCGCACTTTGCCGGTATGCGTCTGGCTTGCACTATCCCAGTGGATCATAGCTGCGCTGGCAGGGCGAAGCTGCGCAGAAGTTCGGGGTCAAACGGGTTGGGCGCTCGCTGGCTGTGCAGCAGGTACTGGGCACGCATGCCGCCGATGCTGGCGCGCAGCAGCAGGGCATCGCGCTCTTCCTGGCGCTCGATATCCACCCGATCTAGCAGACGGAATAGCGACCAGGCGCCGGCTTCCTGTTGCAGGCCCATGCGTCGGCCGCCAAGGTCTTCCAGGGTCAGGCTGATACGCTCGTTGCCCTCAGCCGCTGGCCAGCGGAAAGCGGTAGCGACAATTGGGCCATGCCGATACTCCAGCTGCTGCGGGCCGTAGTGAAAACTGGATCGGCCGAGACTGGCATCCAGCGCGTAGGGCTCAAGGCGAAATTGTACGCCGGGCTCGAATGGGTCGTCGGCAAAGAAGCCGTCACGGATTGCCTGCGCTCGGCCCAGCTGGGTCAGCAGAGCTGAGGAGAGCGGCAAGCTGCGACCATCCAGCGAACGCAGACGGTAGCGTCCATTGCTGTGCATGACAAAGGGCTGCAGATAGCTGCCAATAAAACGCTCGACCGTACCCTCATGCTGGAAGAAGCTGCGAAAGTCGTTGAGTTCAACGTCTCGGTTGCTGTCAGCGCTGAATGGATAACGCTGGGCAAGCGCGCTGCGGTAGACGCTGTAGAGATCTGCGCGGTAGCGCTGATTGAGGTAGCGGCCTGCGTCTGCCAACACCTGGCCCCAGGCGTCGGAGGCCAACTGGCCAACCCAGCTGTCGAGCGGCGCAGGCAGCAGGCTGGCGGCGTCACGCGTGGCGCTAATGGCATCAGCCTGGTGTTGCATGCGTTTGCGCGCCATGTCAAAGGCCAGCTGACCGCTGTCGCCACTGTTGTATAGCTGGGCGACCTGCAGCTGCAACTGCGCCAGTGCCTGCTGGCTCTGCAGCAGCGCTGGATTGGGAGCGCCGGTGTCATCCAAGAGTGCGTGCAGCGCTGAGAACTGGTGCTGCAGCGCTTGTTTGGCCGGGCTGGCGGGCGTTGCGTTGTCGAGTGTTGGGTCGATCAACCGGGTGTGCTCGCGCAATTGCTGGAGTAACTGCAGGTGCGGCGCGCTACTGGCGCCCAGGGCCGCGAGATCGGTAACGGCACGACCACTGCGTAACGGTGCCAGGCGCAGGGCGGCCAAGGCGCGTACCCACTGATCGGTGTAATCCTGAAAATAAAGCGCCTCGACCTCAATCAGCAACTGCCGACGCTCACTGGGCGTTAGCTGGCTGCGGTTGCCGAGTACCCAGTTGTCTTCCAGGAGGCGCTCGATAAGCGCTGGCCCCTGTTGCTGGAACAACGTCTGATAGCCTGTCTTGGTATAGAAACCGGGAATGTCCACCGGCCGGCTGGCCAACAGCTGGTGATCGGCACCTAACTGGCTGTCCAGACGGTAGGTAGGCAGGGCGCGAGCTTGCTCTCGCAGCAGGCGATAGGTTAGTTGTGCCAGAGACTCCTGCCGCAGCTGCTCGCGCACCGCGCTAATCAGCTCGCCGTTAGCTGCTGCCGGCTGCCAGGGCAGCGCTAGCAGCCTGGCAAGGTGGTCGTTCAGGTGCTGCTGTACGTCGGGTTGATCGGGGTAACGGTGGCGCCACTCTTCGCGCATCCACTGTTGCAGGTAATTTGGGTCCAGGCGTTCGCTCTGGCTGAGCATCAGGTAGGCGCGCAGGTGGCCAATCAGTTGTTGGCGATCGGCGTGTGCGCTGCGCAAGCGCGCCTCCAACTGCCGGCTGATCAGGGGCTGCAGGTAATCGCGTAGTGCTTGCTGATAGTGGCGCAGCACCTGTGGTTGTACTGCTGGAGCCTGCTCCAGCGTCAGGTTCTGACTGAGCGCGCTCGCGGTTATCGCAGGTTGCACCAGGGTGGCGGCGTAGCGGGTGTCCAACTGCTGCAGCAGCGCTGTGATGCGGCTGTGCGCTTGAATGGACGGTGTATGCGGCAGGAAGTGCTCAGCCAACTGCGCCAATTGGCTGAGGCGCTCAGTCTGCTGGTGATAGGCCCAGCCCCAGCCTAGGGCACAGGCTGTCAGCCCGGCGGCGGCTAGGCCCAGGCCGATGCGCTGTCGGCGCCGCTGAGTTTGCCGGCGTTGCTGGTCGAGGCTCACGCGCTGGGGGTTGCCGAGGATGATCTGCTCAAACAGCTCCGTGATGAAACCCGACTGCCTGGCCGGCCCTGGTGAGTACATCAGACTGTCGTGCTCGTGTTGAGCTGCGCAGGTGAAGTATAGCCCCTGTAGTCGCGCGCCGGGCTGGTAGCGGTTGGCGGTGAAGCTTTGCTCGATAAAGCGTTGCAGTGGGCCTTCCAGGCGAGCGAGCTGCCAGGGCAGGTCAAACAGTTGGCCGCGGCGGGCCGGGTCGCGCTCCTGGTGCAAGCGGTTAAGCATCTGCGCGTTGAGGCGTCCGAGCAGGCCGGCATAGGCACGGTTTTGCTGCTGCGGATCGGGGTTGGGCTGGTCATCGATATGGATGCCGAAGTGCTGTTGACGTTGATTGGCTGGCAGTTGCTCTAGCAGCTCTGTGAGACCGGGGATCAGGTCGCCCTTGCTCAGTAGCAGATACACCGGCAGATCCAGGCCAAGCTGCTGACGTAGCTCTGCCAGCGCTTGGCGCAGACGGCGTGCCAGGTTGTCCAATTCAAGGCTGTGGTCTTGTTGCAATAGGTCAACTGGTAGGGTGATCAGCACACCGTTCAGTGCCGGTTGGCGGCGCTGGCGCAGCATATTCAGCAGCGCCTGCCAGTGCGCTGCTGGGCTGGTGCCGTCTGTATCGGGCAGGCAGTGGCCACTGCAGTCAATCAGAGCGCCTGCTCGGTGGCAGTGCCATTCAGCTGGGCTTGGGCCAGCGTCGCCCTCCGGTGCATCTGCGGTGGTGCTCAGTAGCGGTAGTTCCGACTGACAAATCAGACTGCTTTTGCCTGCGTTTTGCGGGCCAATCAACAAGTACCAGGGCAACTGTCGGCGCTCGCGGGCGCTAAATCCGGCGCGGCCCATTTGCTGCTGGGCTAACAGCCAGCGCTGATGCAGGGCCAGATGCACATCGATCTGACGGGCCTGCTGTTGTTCTTCTTCGGGGCTGGGTGGTGTAGGTGCCGGGCGTTTACGCCAGTAGCTGATCAGGCGCCATATCACCCATGGTGTGGCCAGCAGGGCGAGCGTTGCCGCGCGGCTCCAGCGGCTGCTCCAAATAGCGTGGCCGTTGATGGAGACCGCGGGGCCCAGCTGCCAGATCAGCAAACCGAGCAATATCAGCAACAGCGCGGACCAACCGGGTGGTGAACGCAGTAGGGCAAGGAAGCGGGTCAGCGAGGGTGTCATGGCCGAGCCTCCTGGGCACTGTAGTGTTGCAAGGTGTTAGTGCGTTGCTGGTCCAGCACACTGCTGAAACCGCTGTGCAGCAACCACAGCATGCCCAGCGTGCCGGCGATCAGCAGCCATGTGGGCAGGTTACGCTGCAGTTGATGCTCACCGTTGTTGGACGCTGCCGGGGTACCTAGGCTGCTGTCGGGTTCGTCGCGGTAGCGCTTCAGCTCGCGATACAGGCGCTCGCTGATATCCGCCAGAGCGCTTTCGCCACGTGGCTGCAGGCGGTAGCGCCCCTGAAAGCCCAGCGCAATGCAGACGTACATCAATTCGAGTACGTCCAGGTGCCGGCTTGGCTCTCGAAACAGGCGCTCCAGCAGGACAAAGAACTTCTCACCGCCAAAGGTTTCCTGGTGGAACTGGCTGAGCAAACTGTATTGCGACCAGTCGCTGTCGTTACCCCAGCGGGTGCCCAGAATGGCCTCATCCAGCACGGTGCAGAGAACGTAGCGGGCGGCATGGCGAGTGGTTTGCTCAACCCTGTGCTCCTGGCACTGCAAGTCAAACTGCTGGATGCCGACGCGCAGAGACTCCCGCAGCAGCTCAGGGCTGTCCTGCGGGTCGGCGTACTTCAGCTGAATCAGTTCAGAAAACAGCGGCGCGGCGAGTGCCAGCAAGGTGTTTGGGCCGTGGGCGTCTATCAGGAGTGTGCTGTTGCCGGGCGGCAGGGTCGGGCGCTGGGCGAGGGGCGACGCTCGGAACACCGGGTTGTAGTCGGTGAGAGGAGTGTCGGCCGACCAGTTGTCGTCCTGGGCGAGGATAACCGTGCGGTCGTCCTGGGGGGGTGCCATTGCATGCATGGTAGTCAGCTCCTGATGGCCCAGAAGGCGAGGTGCAAATTGCTCAGCTCTGCGCCGGCGTGGAAAGCAAAGCCGCCAGAGCTGGCAAGCTGCGCGCGCTCATCAGCGCTCAGCTCCAGCGCAAAATAGGTGCGGTCGTTGTGAAACGGCAGCTGACGCGGGGCCACTGGCAATACGCGCAGACGGATGCCCGGCAGGTGCAGGTTGACCAACTGGCGGATCTGCTCGACGGCACCGATCTTGAGATGGTTGGGCAGACGCTTGCGCAGGCTGTCGCTGTCGCAGTCGGCCTTGGCGGCGAGCACGAAAAGGGCGTTGTCCAGCAGCGCCGGATCGCTGAGCGGGGCGACGCGAATGCCGTATTGACGTTGCTGTAGCGGCAGCTCCAGCGCGTGCTGTTCCAGCACCATCGACAGGCTTTGCCGTAGAGCACGCATCAGCTGGCGGAAACTGCCACCTTGGTCGCTGTGCTGGTAGTGCAACTCGGTGGGTGGTCGCTTGCTGTCGCAGCTGAAGGTGGAGAGCTCTCCGAGCAGGCTGAGTAGCAAACTGAACAGGACACCCGGAGGGGTGTGACTGCCGCTGCGCAGTTGGCGCAGCAGGGGTTCATGGCGGTTGAGTAGCTGCAGCATCAAGAGGTCACCCAGCTCGGCGCTGGCAGCCTTGCCGCGACTGCGCAGGCGTTCGGCCAGCGCATCGGCGCGGTGCTGCACTAGGCTGATGGATTCCTGTAGGCATTTCTGCACAAAGGGGCTGTCTTGGCAGTGCAGATAGCTGGCGACCTGCTCGTCGTCCAGACGGATGCTGCCATCGCTGTTGCTCTCCTGGATCAGGCACAGGCGCAGGCGCACCAGCGCCTGGTCGTCCTTGGCCTCGCCCAGTATCAGCCGAAAAGCTGGTTGGGCGCAGCGCAGGGTAGCGCTGCCGGCCGCGCCTGCGTTAGCGTCGCCGACGTCGTGATCACTGCTGACATAGCGCGCCAGCGAGCTGTCCGCGCCTTGCTGTTGCACTTCAATGTGTCCGCTGCTGACCAGTGGCAGGGCCAGGTAGACAGGGGCGTTCAGGGTACCGGGTGGCACATCGAGAGCCAGTGGTTCGGCCCTGTGGGACAGGTCGAACAGGCTGCCATCGGGCAGCAGGCCGCTGGCTTCGGTGACGACAATTTTGCCAAGGGCAAGAAACTGGGTGTCCAGCGTCAGCTGGGTAAAGCCCCAGGCATGCGCGTGCAGGCCATTGGTGCGGCGGGTCAGTTGTTCGTCGTAGTAGCGGTCATGCTGCTGGAAGTGCTGGGGACGCAGCAACATGCCTTCGTGCCAGACGACTTTTAATGCCGGCATGTCAGCGTTCTCCGTTTAGGTTGCGTGGCTCGATTCCGTATTCGTTCAAGGTCAGCTCGAAGGCGTTGCGCTCACCGGGTTGCAGCGCCAGTTGGATGCGCCAGCGGGTGTTGGGCAGATCACGGTATGCCGCAACCAGGCCTAGATACCGGGTATCGGGGCGTGCCGAGATCTTGAAGCTGCGCTGTTCGCCCGGGCGCAGCTCCAACTCCTGCAGGGCCAGCAGGTCGGGCGACAATATGTGTTGTGGGCGTTGCTGCAGGCCGAAGAAGTCGGCCTGCTCAAAGGCAACCGGGTGACGTAGCTCAACCAGTTGCAGCACGACGGGTGAGGGGCGGCCATGCAAGTCCGGGTTCAGGCTGTCGCTGGCGCTGAGCTGCAGGTCGATCTTGGTGAGCTCAGAGTAGGGCGACAGCATGCTGCAGGCACTCAGTAGGCAGGCCGCCAGTACGGGAAGAAGACGATACATTGAGGGTCATCCGAACGGGTTGTGGTGGAGGCTGTGCAGCAGTTGATGCTGCTCCTTGTAGGCATCCCTGAGGGCCTGCTGACAGCGTTGCTGCAGCGCGGCAGGTTGCTGATATTGCTGCTGCAGTGCGCGCCAGCGGGCACCGTCGGTGCGCAGCAGGGCAGGCTCCAGCAACTGTGCGGGTGCCAGCAGCGCCGGTAGCTGATCGAGCAACCGGTTGCTGGCCTGCTGCAGCGCCAGTTGATGGGTACGCAACTGGCGCCAGGCGCTGCG
Organism: Pseudomonadaceae bacterium UBA836; assembly: GCA_002296055.1. Lineage (GTDB taxonomy): Bacteria > Pseudomonadota > Gammaproteobacteria > Pseudomonadales > Pseudomonadaceae > Halopseudomonas. The sequence continues at coordinate 9,451 of DBHE01000236.1, read as the reverse complement.
CAGTAATTCGTCGCCATCGGCGGCGCTCAATAAATGCTGCAGGGCGGCGGCGCTGTCCTGGCCGTCGGTTAGCGGGTGGCGGGTACCACCGGGCTGCAGGTGGGCAGCGCCTTGCTGCTGCGCGTGCAGGCAGTGTTGCAGCTCGGCGACAGCGCTACGCAACAGCGCGATAGCCTGCTTGCTGATCGCGACGGCCTGGGCTGCCGAGGCGGGCTCGATGCCGAGTTGTTGGCACAGCTGTTCGGCCAGATCGCCCTCTGCTGTTGGTGGCGCAGCGAGGGCGATTTGCGCGCGGGGGAGTCTGATGTGCTCAGCCTCGACGCGGTGATGCTCCGCGCTGGGCGGTGTCTCGGGGCCGGCTACCGGTTCGCTGAGCCAGTCTGCGAGCGGGTCCGGGCTGTCGGCGCTGTTGTTGTCGCCGTCCAGCGAGAGGAAGGCGTCGTCAGGAATCAACTCATGGTTGCTGGCCGACACCTGCTGCAGGCGGGCGCGAACTTCCAGTTCGCCCAGGCAATAAATTTGGCCGTGTTCGATGCGCTCTGGCTCGCCTTTGGTTAACCGGCGGCCGTCGGCTTTCAGGTGGATGCCGTTGCTGCTGGTGTCGGTCAGGTAGAACGCTTGGTCGCTGTAGCTGATTTGTGCGTGACGGCCGGAAATGATGCGCTGGCGATCAGGCAGCACCCAATCGCAATCGGCGGCGCGACCAATCACGCCACCGGCCTGTCTGAACAAGCGTGATAGCGGTGGTTGCTGCGGGCCTGGCGGGGGGTAGATCACTTCGAGCATCAGCTCCATCGATCGTCCCCCTGCATTGGTGGTGCGCTTGGGGTGTCAAGTGGCTGATATTGCTCGTCATCGAAGCGCAGGTTGCCGTTACATCCGCAAAGCAGGCAGAGCGACAGGAAGAGCGCTGTGGCAGGCGTGAAGTGGGGAGGGAGAAGCGATAGGCGCATTGCTTAATCCATTTGCTACTGAACAGAACCCGTCCTGGGTCGATAGCTCAGCAGCGAGCAAGCTTTGTGCCTATATTTTTATTCTTTTCTAATCAGACAGTTATGGTGCTTTTGATGTTCAGATCGTGGGAGGTGTGATGCTTATCTCGGCGCACTGCGCAACAGATTGCGCAGTGCTGGGGAAAAGTGGCGCATGTCGCTTTGAAGGTTAGCGACAGACTGGGATCATGCAGCTACCATCGCTGGCACTCTGGCTGTCTGCAGCGCAGGCGCGCACCTGCTCGGCAGCGGCGTCACAACCCATCTCCTGCATGCCGGTGGCCAGGTTGTTCCATCCGGCGGGGTACTCTGGGAAACGGCGTACCAACTCGCTGAAATGCTCGATAGCCTCTGCTTGCTGGCCGTTGTTCCAGGCGATGTTGCCCAGGCCCAGCAGCGCTGCGGGTTGATCTGGCCAACGCTCGGCGGCGGCTTGGTAAGCTTTGGCAGCGTTGTCGGTTTGACCCAATTGCTCCAGATCGGCTGCTGCGGCGAGGAAGGGCAGAGGCTCGGCGCTGGCCGGGATACGGCCCGGCGGTACTGCAACCCGCGCCCAATGCTCAGCTCGTTCCCAGGTTCGCATAAAGAGTGCGAAGGGCTCGCGCTGTCGGGCATTGAGCCCTGAGTGCAAGATCAACTCCTGGGTATTCAGGTCGTAGCCCACGGCAACCGCGTAGTGCCACTGGGGATACCAGTCGAAGGCCAGGTTCTGCATTACAAGCACTGCATTGCCGTCGTCCAATTCGCGCAAGATGGCGTCCAGCTCTGGAGCCAGCGGGTAGACAAGCAGCCCTTGCTCGCGTGCGGCAGCGACCATCTCTACCTGCAATGTGCCTTGACGTTCGGGCAGATAAACCCGGCCCTTCAGTTGCTCAGGGCTGATCTGGATTCCCCGTTGGCCTAACAGCATGGACAGCGATGCTGGGCCGCACTGATAGGCGTCCTGCGCGTGGAAGGGCAGGTCAGTCAGCAAGCGGTTGGGGGGCAGGTCAGTGGGCAGATCGGGAGTGGTGCGAGGGGCGAGGCCGGCACAGGCTGACAGCATGGCTGTCAGCCCTAGTAGCAGGCCAAGGCGCATAGCCTTGTACATGGTTTAATTCACGCAGTTGATGAAGCTGTAGATGTTGGTTGCGCAGAGCATGTCGGTAATGATGAAGATCACCAGAAACAGCACGATGATGCCGACAATACCAGCGCCGGCCGGCGCGTCATCCAGCTGGCTGTTGAACTGGGCAAGTTCATCGGCGGTCAGGCTGTCGATACGCTTTTCGACCTGGTCCTGAGAGACGCCGAGGCTGGCCAGCTTATCCTGCACTGCCTGATCGTCGAGCATCGCCTTGAGTTCGGCGCGGTCGACACTCAGCTGTTGCTGGGCGACGGCTTCGCCGGTACCGACCATGGCGGCCTGGGCTTGGAGGCTGGCCATGGAGGTCAGCATGAACAGTGCGGTCAGCAGGATAGACAGGTAACGCTTGGTGGATCGCATGAAAGTCATGGGTTATTCCTCATTCTGTTGTGGCTTCCCTGCATGGAAGCTTTCAACCACCGGAGGGTGGCCGTCCGATGCGCATGCTGCGCTCCCTTTAAACGACCTGTGCAACGGCTAGAGGTTCCAAAGTGCCACTGCAGTTGTGATCTGCTTCACCTCCCGTGTGGCGCTGACTACAGCCCAAACTTGTCACGCATCTGGTAGTACCAGGCACCAATGGCAGTAAATGGCACACGCAGCAAGCGGCCGCCCGGGAAGGGGTAGTGTGGCAGGGCGGCGAAGGCGTCAAATCGCTCGGCCTGGCCGCGCAGCACTTCGGCCAGAACACGCCCGGCAACGTGGGTAAAGGTGACCCCGTGTCCGCTGCATCCCTGTGAGTAATAAATGTTGCTGCCGATGCGACCGACCTGTGGCAAGCGCGATAGGGTGAGCAGGAAATTGCCGGTCCAGGCGTAATCGATCTTTACGTCCTTGAGCTGCGGAAAGGTTTTAATCAGGTTCGGACGAATCAGCGCCTCGATGTTACTGGGGTCGCGGGCGCCGTAGACCACGCCACCGCCAAAGATCAGGCGGCGGTCGCCGGAGAGCCGGTAGTAGTCCAGCAGATAGGCGCAGTCTTCGACGCAGTAGTCCTGTGGCAGCAGTGAACTGGCAAGCTCTTCGGACAGGGGCTCGGTAGTAATAACCTGCGTCCCGCAGGGCATGGACTTGGCTGCCAGCTGCGGCAGCAGATCGCCAAGGTAGGCGTTGCCGGCAACGATGACGTAGCGTGCTTTGACTTGCCCGTTGGCCGTGTGCACCACGGGGTTCTCGCCCTGGTCGATGCGGGTTACCGGCGAATGTTCATGAATGACGCCACCCAGCGATTCAAACGCAGCGGCCTCGCCTAGCACCAGGTTCAGGGGGTGTATGTGGCCGCCACTCATGTCCAGCATACCGCCGACGTAAATGTCGGTATTGACCACCTCGCGGATACGGCGCTCATCGAGCAGCTCTAGCTGGGTGTTGCCATAGCGTTCCCAGAGCTTCTTCTGTGCCTCCAGGTGCTGCATGTGCTTGGCGTTAAACGCCGCGAACACGCCTCCGTCTTTCAAATCGCAATCGATGCCATAGCGCGCGACCCGTTCGCGTATGATGCGACCGCCCTCAAAGGCCATTTCGCCCAGCAGGCGAGCCTGGTCGGCGCCCAGGGTACGCTCGATAACGTCGATATCGCGGCTGTAGCTGTTGACGATTTGTCCGCCGTTGCGTCCAGATGCGCCGAAACCCACCTGCACAGCCTCCAGCACGGTGACCCGAAAGCCCTGTTCGGCAAGATGCAGGGCGGCCGAAATACCGGTGAAGCCAGCACCCACCACGCAAACATCAGTCTCGCTGGCGCCCTGCAGCGCGGGGCGCGCTGGCGAAGGGTTGGCCGAGGCGGCGTAATAGGACGTGGTGTGTTGAGTCTCGACCATGAGTGCACCTATGCGATTGTTGAATATTTTTGACAATATTCGCTGATGCTACTCGCAGGGATGCTCTATTGCCATAGGGTGCTCAAAAAAAGACACAGCTGGCCGCCAGCGGGATGCGCCGCGTAAAGGCTCAGCTGTGGGCGGGCTCGGCAGTGCTGGAAGCCGGCGCTGGCTCTGCTTTGGGAAGGGCGCGGCACATCAGCACGAATACCATCGAGAAGCCGAGCATGATGGCGATCAGGTGAAAGGCATCGTTGTAGGCCATGATTGCCGCTTGCTGATGCACCTGGTTATTGAGCAACTGCAGCGCAGCCTGGGGGTCGCCGACCTGAGTGGTGAGCAGTTGCATGCGCTCCTGAAACGCCGGATTACCGGGCGTGATGTGCTCACGCAAAAAGTCAAAGTAGTACTTGGCGCGGCTATCGAGGATGGTTGCGAGCGCGGCGATCCCGATGGCGCCGCCCAGATTGCGCAGAATGTTGTACAGGCTGGAGGCTGACCCGGCTTGCGAGGGCGCGATCATGGCGGTGGCGATGATCGACATGGGCACCAGCACCATCGGCTGGCCGAAGGCACGGAAAATCTGGATAGCGATGAACTGGTCACCGGCAAAGTCCAGGTTTAGGCGGCCGCTGAAGAAACTGGCGAAGGCAAACAGAAAAAAGCCCGTCGCGCAGATCAGGCGAGCATCGATAAACCGCATCAAGATCGGCACCAGCGGAATGATCAATAGCTGCGGGATGCCCATCCACATGATGACCTGGCCGATCTGCAGCGCGTTGTAGCCTTGAATCTGGGCCAGGTAGACCGGCAGCACGAACACCGTGCCGTAAAGGCCAACGCCCAGGCCGATATTGGCCAGGCTGCCGAGCAGAAAGTTGCGGTCCTTCAGCAGGCGCAGGTTTACCAACGGATTGTCGCGGGTCAGTTGGACTATTACGAAGCAGCACAGACTAATGAAGGCAATGATCGCCAGGGTCATGATCAGTCGTGACTCAAACCAGTCCTCGCGATGCCCCTCTTCCAGAAACACCTGCAGGCAGCCCAGGCCGATTGCCATGGTAGCGATGCCAATGTAGTCGCCCTGACGCAGCAGGTCCCAGCGTGGCTTGGCCTTGTCCAGGCCGTACATCAAGCCAGCGGCCATCAGAATGCCCGGGAAGATATTGATATAGAAAATGTATTCCCAACCGAAGTTTTCGGTCAGCCAGCCGCCGATAGTGGGCCCGATTGACGGGGCGAAGGTGGCGGTTATGGCGAACATTGCCATGCCTTTGGGGCGCTGGGCGGGCGGTAGCTTGGTCAGAATCAGGGTGAAGGCGAAAGGGATCAGTGCGCCGCCGGCCAGGCCTTGCAAGGCGCGGAACACGATCATGCTTTCCAGGCTCCAGGCCATGGAGCACAACAGCGAGGCAATGACGAAGATGGTGGAGATGGTGACCGCAAAGCGTCGCGGCGAGAAGATGGTGGTCAACCAGGCCGCCAGCGGAATAATGATGATCTCGGCCACCAGATAGGAGGTGGAAATCCAGGAGCCTTCCTCGATGGTCGCCGACAGCGCGCCCTGAATGTCCTTCAGCGAGGAGTTGATGATCTGGATGTCGAGAATCGCCATAAAGGCGCCGAGGATGGCGCTGAGCAGGGCGATCCAGTCGCGTCTGCTCGGTGGTGGAATCTCGTTGTTGAAGCCGGCATCAGCCACGCAGGTCGACCTTCACGTGCACCGACATGCCAGGGCGAACAAGGTCGCTGAAGGGGTGCTCGGGATCGATGACCAGCTTGACCGGAATACGCTGCACGACCTTGGTAAAGTTGCCGGTGGCATTGTCCGGCGGAAGCAGGCTGAATTGGGCCCCGGACGCCGGGAAGAGGCTCTGTACGCGGCCTTCAATGATCTGGTCGGGGAAGCTGTCGAACACCAGCTCCGCGCGCAGCCCTTCGTGCATCTTGTCGATCTGGGTTTCCTTGAAATTGGCCTTGACCCATAGGTCGCTGTTGGGCACGACCGCCAGCAGGTGGTTGCCGGGGGCGACGTTCTGGCCGATGCGCACCGTGCGCTGGCCGATCAGGCCGGCAACAGGCGCGCGAATCTCGGTGCGCTCCAGTGCCAGTTCAGCTTGGTCTACGGCCGCTTCAGCAACTTGGATCTGCGCGTCCAGACGAGCGATGTCGGCACTGAGCGTGTCTTTGGCCAGGGTTTGAGTTTGCAGGTCGGCGCGGGCCTTGCTGACTTGGGCGCGGGCCACCTCCAGCTGGGCGCGGAAGTTACTGAGTTGCTCTTCCGAGGCGTAGCCGGATTGACGCAGGGGGGTGATGCGTTTGATGTCCAGCTCGATACGCCGCTGTTCGGCCTGGCTGGCCTCGACATTGGCGGCAGCCGCAGCGATCAGGCTGTCTTGCTGAGTCAGACGAGACTGCGCCTGTTGCTGCTCGGCACGGCGAGTCGCGAGATTGGCGCGGGCTTCGGCAACGGCTATCTCGAAATCGCGCGCATCCAGGCGCACCAGCAGGTCGCCGGCGGCGACTGACTGGTTGTCGCTTACCAGAACATCGAGCACTTGACCGGACAGCCGGCTGGAAACCGGCGTGATGTCACCCTGCACGTAGGCGTTGTCGGTCTCTTGGTAATGGCGGTCTACCAGCCACCAATGGGCAAAGGCAGCGGCGCCCAGCAGGGCACAAATAAGCAGGAAGACAAACAGACGGACTCTGACGCGGGCTGACATGCGTTACCTCAATTTTTGTTCTGCCCGCACTCTAACACTGTTCCCCGGGGCGCCGGAGGCGCTAGAATCTGGAAACTTTGTTGCAGCAGGGGAACAGTTGTAATGGGGCTGGATGACGCCTTGATCTTCACTCGGGTAGTCGAGTGCCACAGCTTTACCAGCGCCGCGACCACGCTGGGTATGCAGAAATCTACCGTGAGCCGGCGCATCGCCCAGCTTGAAGAGCGTTTGGGCGTGCGGCTACTGAACCGTACCACCCGCAAGTTGCGCCTCACCGAGGTCGGGCAGGCTTACTATGAGCGCTGTCGCCAGATCATGCAGGAGTTTGCCGAGGCTGAGCAGGCAATCATGCAGCTGCAGCGCGAGCCAACAGGGTTGCTGCGGGTCAGCTCGCCCATCGAATTTGGCCAGCTGTTTCTCGGCGGTGTGGTAGGGCAGTTCATGCGCGCCTATCCGGCCATTCAGGTCGAGGTCGAGTTGAGTACCCGCACGGTTGACCCGGTTGAAGAGGGCGTAGACGTGGTGATTCATCTTGGGCGCCCGCAGGACTCCAGCCTGGTGGCGCGCCGCTTGATGACCAGCCCGCGCCAGCTGTACGCCAGCCCCGACTACATAAAGCGCTACGGTATGCCCGCAGCCCCAGCCGAGTTGAGCGCTCACCGCTGCATTCATGCGCTGGTTGATGGGGCGCGCAAGTGGCGCTTCGAGCAACCGGCGGTGAGTGTGCCGATCAACCCCGTGCTGCTGGTAAACAACATCACCTTCGCCCGCGAGGCCGCACTGGCGGGCGCTGGCATTATCAACGTGCCGGCGTTTATCGCCGAACCTTGCGTGGAGAACGGTACGCTGGTGCGCGTGCTGGAGAATACGCACCTGCCGTCCAGTGAGCTGTACGCGCTTTATCCCTCACGCCGCTTTCAGGCAATGAAGGTCAAGGCCTTCATTGATTTTGTCATCGAGCGTCTGCAGGAGCGGGCGTCCGACTATATAGAGATTGAAGGCTGAGCCCTGATAAAATCGGCGGCCTATTACACCAATACAGCTCGGTCGCGGCCGGGCTGTCTGATCGAGAGAGTCCATGACTGTTCGTACCCGCATTGCTCCGTCCCCGACTGGCGACCCCCATGTTGGCACCGCCTACATCGCATTGTTTAACCAGTGCTTTGCCCGTCAGCACGGTGGCCAGTTCATCCTGCGCATCGAAGATACCGACCAGGTTCGCTCCAGTGCTGCCTCCGAGCAGCAAATTCTGGATTCGCTGCGCTGGCTGGGGCTGAACTGGGATGAGGGTCCGGATGTGGGTGGCCCGCACGGCCCGTATCGCCAAAGCGAACGCAGCGCCATTTATCAGCAGCACAGTGAAGAGCTGATCGAGAAGGGCCACGCTTTCCGTTGCTTCTGCTCTAGCGAGCGCCTTGATGCCTTGCGCGCTGAACAAATGGCCAACAAGCAGACGCCCGGCTACGACGGCCATTGCCTGCATCTGAGCGGCGATGAAGTCAGCGCCCGCGTTGCGGCGGGAGAGTCCCATGTGGTGCGTATGAAGGTGCCGAATGAGGGTATCTGCAAGGTGCAGGACATGCTGCGCGGGGAGATTGACATCCCCTGGGAGCAAGTCGATATGCAGGTGCTGATGAAGGCGGACGGCCTGCCCACGTATCACCTGGCTAATGTGGTGGACGACCACCTGATGGGCATCACCCATGTGCTGCGTGGCGAGGAGTGGATCAACTCTGCGCCCAAGCACATTCTGCTGTATCAGTACTTTGACTGGGATATGCCCGCACTGTGCCACATGCCGCTGCTGCGCAACCCGGACAAGAGCAAGCTGTCCAAGCGCAAGAACCCGACCAGCATCACCTTCTACGAGCGTATGGGCTATCTGCCGGAGGCGCTGCTGAACTACCTGGGCCGCATGGGCTGGTCCATGCCCGATGAGCGTGAAAAGTTCACCCTGGCCGAGATGGTTGAGCACTTCGACATTCAGCGCGTATCGCTGGGTGGCCCGATATTCGACATTGAAAAACTGTCGTGGCTCAACGGCCAATGGATTCGCGAACTGTCCGAGGATGCCTTTGCGGCTGCGGTGCAGCAGTGGGCGCTTAATCCGGCCTACCTCAAGCCGATGATCTCGCTGGCTCAGACCCGTGTTGAAACCTTCAGCGACCTGCCGAACCTGCTGGGCTTTTTTATGGCCGGCAAGGTGGACCCGGCGCCGGAGCTGTTCGCCCACAAGAAGCTGGACGCCGACGGCGTACGCAAGGCTCTGCAGCTGCTGCTGTGGAAGTTGGAAGCGCTGCGCGACTGGGACAAGGACAACATCACCGCGGTCATTCAGGCAGTGGCTGGCTATATGGAGCTGAAGTTGCGGGATCTGATGCCGCTGCTGTTCCCGGCCATCACCGGCCAGGCCAGCTCGGTGTCAGTACTTGATGCCATGGCCCACCTGGGCCCAGACCTCACACGCTACCGCCTGCGTCAAACCGTCGAAATGCTGGGCGGCACCTCGAAGAAAGAGAACAAGGCGTGGCAGAAAGAGCTGGAAAGCATCTGAAGCGGCAAGCTAGAAGCAAAAGCGGCGCAGGGTTTGAGCCTTACGCCGCGATTCGCCGCCACCCCAATCAGCTTGCGGCTTACAGCTTCCAGCTTGCGGCTTTGTTTTAGATAAGTTGCTGTTTTGCGTAAATTTCTGTTGACAGCTCAGGGCGTCAATCTTAATATGCGCACCGTCGTTGAGACGGGGCTATAGCTCAGCTGGGAGAGCGCCTGCATGGCATGCAGGAGGTC
>DBHE01000109.1 GCA_002296055.1 Pseudomonadaceae bacterium UBA836 | reverse complement strand
TGCGCGGCATTTCGATGTCCAGCAACATGATGTCTGGCGTGATGTCCTGCAACTTGGCGATGGCATCAACCCCGTCCTTGGCGGTCACCACCTCCATACCGTTACGCTCCAGCAGACGCGTGGTCACCTTGCGCACGGTGATGGAGTCATCCACTACCATCACCAGCGTTGGCCGCTGCTCTTCATACTGACCGCTGTCACCCGCGCGCTCAGCCGCCAGCTGCTGCTGCGCATGCAGTGCCTGCTGGGCACGAATCACCGCCAGCAGATCGAGAATCACCACCACGCGGCCGTCACCGAGGATGGTCGCGCCAGAGATACCCGGCACCACGGCAAACTGCCTGCCGAGGTTTTTCACCACGATCTCCCGCGAGCCGGCCAGGGCATCAACCTGCACCGCCACACTATGCTCGGTACCGCGTACCAAAATCACCGGCAGCGGCAGGCTGTGACCCGTCAGTTTGGGCTGCTGGCCGGTCACCAGCAGGTCACCCAGATAGCGCAGGTCGTAGGTTTTGCCTGCGTACTCAAAGGGCGGCGCATCCGGCGCGTAGTAGGCTTCCAGCTCGTAGCCGGACACCCGCACGATACCTTCAATGGTGTTCAGCGGAATGGCATACAGGTCTTCGCCGGAGTACACCATCAATGCGCGGTTGACGGACACGGTGAAGGGCAGGCGGATAACAAAGGTAGTGCCGGCCCCCGGGTCCGTGCTCAGCGCCATGTTGCCGCCCAACTGCTTAACCTCGGCGTTGACCACGTCCATACCGACCCCGCGGCCGGAAATCTGGGTAACCTTCTCGGCAGTGGAAAAGCCCGCTTCGAGAATAAACTGCAGCACTTCCTGATCGGTCAGCTCTGCGTCGGCATCCATCAGGCCGCGCTCGATCGCCTTGCTGCGCACGGCATCCAGACGAATACCGGCGCCATCGTCCTTGAGGGTCAGTACAATCTCGCCGCCCTCTCGCGCCAGATCCAGCCAGATGCGGCCTTCCGGCGCCTTGCCGGCCTGGCCGCGCACCTGCGGCTGTTCGATCCCGTGATCCACCGAGTTGCGCAGCATGTGCTCCAGCGGACCGATCATGCGCTCCAGCACGCTGCGGTCCATTTCGCCTTCGGCGTTGCCAACCACCAGCTCCACCTGCTTGCCGAGTTCACCAGCCACCTGGCGGACGACACGGCGCAGGCGCGGCAGCAACCGCTCGAAGGGCACCATGCGCGTGCGCATCAGACCTTCCTGCAGCTCGGTGTTGACCCGCGCCTGCTGCAACAACAGGGTTTCGGCATCCCGGCTCTTGGTCGCCAGGGTTTCCTTCAAATCCAGCAAATCGGAGGCAGACTCAAACAGCGAGCGAGACAACTGCTGCAGCTGCGAGTACTGGTCCATTTCCAGCGGGTCAAAGTCTTCGTAGCCGGCGCCCATCTCGTCTTGGTGACGCGACAGAATCTGCGCCTGGGTTTCCATGTCGAGACGACGTAGCTGGTCACGTACCCGCTCGATAGTGCTTTCAACGTCTTCGAGCAGGTGACCGACATCGCTCACCTGCTGCTCGATACGGCCACGGAAGATCGAGGTTTCACCGGCCAGGTTGACCAGTTCCTCCAGCAGATTGGCCGAGACCTTGACGCTTTCCTGACTGGCGCTGCGCTTGCCGGCGTCCGCACGGCCCGCGCTGCTGGCTTCCATTGCCTCGCGCAACAGGCCATTCACCTCGGCCAGCGAGGGGCCATCGCTTACCACGGCGGGCGCGGAATCGGCCGGCAACAATGGCGTCGGTGCGGGGGCTACCAATGGCTGTGCCGGTGCAGACCAGTCGGCACCCGATGCCAGTGCCTCCACGGCCTGCTCCAGGTCCGCCAGCTGCGCTGCGCTGGCCAACCCGCCATGCAAGGCACTTTCCAGCTGCTTGGCCTGATCGGCCAAGGCTTGTTGACCCGCCAGGCGTGCACTGCCCTTGAGGGTTTCAACACGGTGCAGCAGCTCTGCTGCCGAGGCCGGATTATCACCATGCTCCAGCAGCAACGTCTGACAGGGCGCCAGCAGTTCGCGCGCTTCTTCTACGAACATCGCCAGCATACCCGGCAGCACCGGACTGGAGGCGGGTACTGGTGCAGCCGCCTCCACAGGGGTTTCCGGCTCGACGCCAGTGCCCGGCAACGCCGGTTCTTGCCCCGGGTTCTTACGGAACCCGTTGATGGCGGCAATCAGCGCGGCGCCGTCGCTGATCGGGCGACCAGCAACCACGCCCTCGACCATATCTGCCAGCGCGTCGTGGCATGCATGCAACAGGGCGATCAGCCCCGGGCTGGGCTGGTAGCGCTGATCACACAGGCCTTCGTAAACAAACTCCATTTCGTGAGCCAGATCGCCCACCGGCCGGATCTCGGCCATCCGCGCGCCGCCCTTAAGGGTGTGCAGATCACGCTGTAATGCCTCGACTGCGATGGTGTTGCCGGTGTCGGCAATCCACTGCTGCAGGCTGCCGGTAGCACTGTCGATAATTTCCTGCGCTTCTTCCAGGAAGATATCGACCAGCTCGGCATCGGTACCGGCTTGGGCCGGGTTCCAGGTGCCGCTAGCAGGCAGGTTGGCAGGCGCTGGGGCCGTGGCGGCTTCGACGCCGCCAGGGATCAACGCCTGCAAGGCCTGCAGCTCACGACTGGCGGGCAACAGGTGCTGGTGCGCGGCGACCTGATCCATCATGTTGATCAGCCGCTCATGACCGTCAGCCAGCGTCAGCAGTACTGTCTCGTCCAGCAGCAACAGTCCGCTGTGCAGGCGCTCATGGACCTGCTGCAGGGCGTCGGCGAGCTGCTCAAGCGGGCCAAGCTCTACCTCGCCAGCAACCTCCGCGAGGGCGCCCAGCGCATGACTCAGGGCATCGCTGTCCAGCTCAAGCGGTGCACCTGCCTGGCGCATCGAGAGCTCATCACTGGCGTCCAGCAACAGATCGATGCCTTCAGTCAGGAAGATCGACATCAGGTCAGCGCTGTCACCGGCCTCCAGCTCACCACGCGCTGCTTCACGCGCCATCAAACCCTGCTGGTGGAGCTGCTGCAGGCGCTGCAGGAAGTCGTCGGTGCCGACAATGGCTGCATGGGGGGCGTACGCCAGTTGCTGCAGACCCTCTTCGAACAGGGTCACCGCATCCGTCAGCAGGTCAACCAGTGCGGCGTCGGCTGACACCAGGTTGGCCTTGAACTCCTTGCACAGTTTTTCCAGCGGGCTGGCCAAGACGGCGATGGGCTGTACCCCAGCCATGTGCGCGCTGCCCTTAAGCGTATGCAGGGCACGCTGCAGCGCGTCGCTGAGCGCGCGCGGCAGGCCATAGTCGCGGCACTCGCCCAGATACGCGTTGATCTGGTCGATATGCGTGCGGGTTTCGTTGCGGAAGATATCCAGCAGCACCGGGTCCATACCACCGGCAGCTACCAGCTCTGGCTCTGGCTCTGGCTCTGGCTCTGGCTCTGGCTCTGGCTCTGGCTCTGGCTCTGGCTCTGGCGACAGGCTGTCCTCGGTGGGGGCGAAGTCAAGCGGGGCGTCTTCATCTGCAGCGGGTAGGTCCTCGCTCCAGTCCAGCGCCTGCGGCGTCTGCTCAAGCGGCTCGTCGGCTTCGACGCTGTCGGCCGCTGCCGGCAGCACATCGTCCAGCGCCGAAACGTCCAGCGGCTGCAGCGCCATCCAGTCTTCGCCGGCTTCGGCTTCGGCTTCGGCTTTGGCTTCGGCTTCGGCTTCGGCTTAGGATTCGGGTTCGGCTTCGGCTTCCGCTTCGGCTTCCGCGTAGGAGTCGGCGTCGAGCCTACCATTGGAT
>DBHE01000076.1:10286-12569 GCA_002296055.1 Pseudomonadaceae bacterium UBA836 | reverse complement strand
CCGCAGGTCGGCATCATCAACCCGGGCGAGTTCTCCCCGCTCAACTCCATCGAAATGGTGGTCTGGGTCGCAACCGGCGGCCGTGGCACCCTGTTCGGCGCCATTGTCGGCGCGTTCAGCGTCAACTACGCCAAGACCTTCTTCACCACCTTCTCACCGGAAACCTGGCTGTTCATCCTCGGCGGTCTGTTCGTACTGGTAACCCTGCTGCTGCCCAAGGGCATCGTGGGCCTGTTCGACCGCTTCAGCCGCAAGGGAGACAAACAATGAACCCGCTAGAACAACTGCGCGAAACCTGGCGCCGCGACCAGGTCTTTGACTTCGTCCAGCCCGCGCCGGACTTCTCCGCCAGGGTCGACACCACCCACGGCCCGATCCTCTACGTGGAAGACGTCAGCGTCAGCTTTGACGGCTTCAAGGCACTGAACAACCTGAACCTGTACATCGATGACGGTGAGCTGCGCTGCATCATCGGCCCCAACGGCGCCGGCAAGACCACCATGATGGACGTGATCACCGGCAAGACCCGCCCCGACACCGGCAGCGTCTGGTTCGGCCAGCGCATGAACCTGCTGAAACTGTCCGAGCACGAGATCGCCCGCGGCGGCATCGGCCGCAAGTTCCAGAAGCCGACAATCTTCGAGGCGCTCTCGGTGTTCGAGAATCTGGAACTGGCCACCGCCTCCAACAAGCACGTCTGGTACACGCTGAATAAAAGCCTGACCGGCGAACAGCTCGACCGCATCGACGAGGTGCTCAAGCTGATCGGCCTGAAGGAACAGTTCCGCATGGAAGCCGGCGCCCTCTCCCACGGCCAAAAGCAATGGCTGGAGATCGGCATGTTGCTGATGCAGAACCCGCGGGTGCTGCTGGTCGACGAACCGGTCGCCGGCATGACCGGTGAAGAGGTCGAACACACCGCCGAGCTGCTGACCTCGCTGGCTGGCCGTCACTCGGTCATCGTGGTAGAGCACGACATGGCGTTCGTGCGCTCCATCGCCCGCAAGGTCACCGTGCTGCACCAAGGCTCGGTGCTGGCCGAAGGCACCATGGATCAGGTGCAGAATGACCCGCGCGTGGTCGAAGTCTACTTGGGGGAATGACCATGCTCAGCATTCAAGGTATCAACCAGTTCTACAACCAGAGCCACATCCTCTGGGACCTCGACCTGGAGCTGAAAGAAGGCAGCTGCAGCTGCCTGCTCGGCCGTAACGGCGTCGGCAAGACCACCCTGCTCAAATGCATCACCGGCCTGCTGCCAGTGAAAAGCGGGCAGATCAGCCTGATGGGCCGCGACATCACCAAGCTCTCGACCGAAAACCGCGCCCGCTCCGGGATCGGTTACGTGCCGCAGGGGCGGGAAATCTTTCCGCTGCTGACGGTGGAAGAGAACCTGAAAATCTCCCTCGGCGCACGCCCCGACCGCGCCCGGCAGATTCCTGCGCATATCTACGAACTGTTCCCGGTACTCAAGGAAATGAAACACCGCCGTGGCGGCGACCTGTCCGGTGGTCAGCAGCAGCAACTGGCGATTGGCCGCGCGCTGGTGCTCGACCCCAAGCTGCTGATTCTCGATGAGCCGACCGAGGGCATCCAGCCCAACATCGTGCGCGACATCAGCGACGTGATCCGCAAGCTCAACACCGAGCTGGGGCTGACCGTGCTGCTGGTCGAGCAGAAGCTGCCGTTCGCCCGCCGGGCGGCGGAAAGTTTCTTCATCATGGAACGCGGGCGCATGGTCGCCAACGGCCCGATGACTGAGCTGAACGACGATCTGATCCAGCGTTATCTGACCGTTTGACCTTACCCAACGCTGCCCGCCGCAGAGGATCGCGGCGGCGCAGTGCGCTCGTTAAGGCATAGATAGCGCAGGCCCTGAATTCATCTATTCCGCTCTGCAGTATTTATGGGCCACTATTCACCGGCCCGCCTCCCCTTGCCATGTTCAAACAAGTGTTCGACACTGGCTGCCTTTTTCAACCCGCACAAACCAAGGGGACAACCCATGAGCGATATCCGTTTTGACGACAAAGTCGTCATCGTAACCGGTGCCGGCGGCGGTATTGGCCGCGCCCACGCCCTGCTGTTCGCGAAACACGGCGCCAAAGTCGTCGTCAACGACCTCGGTGGCAGCACCAACGGCGAAGGCGCCAACAGCGAAGCCGCGCTCAAGGTTGTCGAAGAAATCAAAGCCGCTGGCGGTACCGCCATCGCCAACCCGGACAACGTCATCAACGGTGATCGCATCGTCGAGTGCGCGATGGACAACTTCGGTCGCATCGA
>DBHE01000076.1:9674-9913 GCA_002296055.1 Pseudomonadaceae bacterium UBA836 | reverse complement strand
GACTGGGACCTGATCTACAAAGTCCACGTCGAAGGCGCCTACAAGACTACCAAGGCCGCCTGGGACCACATGAAGAACAACAACTTCGGTCGCATCATCTTCACCTCGTCCACCTCCGGCATCTACGGCAACTTCGGTCAGGCCAACTACGGCATGGCCAAGCTGGGCCTGTACGGCTTCACCCGTACCCTGGCTATCGAAGGCCGCAAGAACAACATCTTCGTCAACGCCATTGCCCC
>DBHE01000076.1:0-9305 GCA_002296055.1 Pseudomonadaceae bacterium UBA836 | reverse complement strand
CTGAAGCCTGAACTGGTCAGCCCGCTGGTTGCCTACCTGTGCTCCGAAGAGTGCAAGGAAACCGGCAGCCTGTTCGAAGTCGGCGGCGGCTGGATGGGCAAGGTACGCTGGGAGCGCTCCCTGGGTATCGGCTTCAACCCCGACGAAGGCTTCACCCCGGAAGACGTTGCCGCCAACTTCGAACAGCTGTGCAGCTTCGAAGGCGCCGTCCACCCGAAAGACAACATCGAAGCCCTGCGCGAGCTGATGGCCAACATCCAGAAGTTTGCCTGACGGCCACTTCTGGAGCGGCAAGCTTTAAGCCTCAAGCTGCAAGCTAGAAGCAACAGCGCTGCCCGATGTTAAAAAGCCCGCCCCTGGGTTCAGGGGCGGGCTTTTTAGCTTCTTAAGGAAAATTTATAACCTCGATCATCTTGGCAAAAGCAGATAACCTGGTCGCTGCTGTCAACGACAAGGATGCCTTATGTCAGAGCCCCTGCTGCCCGGCCTGTACGACGCCCTGATCACCTCAGATATGCAGGAAGCCCTGAATCAATCCGGGCTACATCCACTCTCGGAAAAGCTCAGCAGCGACTGGAGTCACGAACGGTTGGCAGAGCTTCTGGCTGGCCTGCTATCACACAGCCTCAGTGTTATTTCTGACAAGCACGATGACAGGGCAACCGCACAAGCCAGGCTGATCAACGAGATGTTGGTCTTTCTGCAGCAACGCCACAACCAGTTGAACCTGCCAGCGGTGACACTGCCACCAACCCTACTCAAGGCGCTTTCTCAGCAACCTGCCTCACCGGAGCTACCCAACATTGGGCTGGCACAACCCTGGCTGTTCACTGCCGGTAAGGATTCACCCCCGTTGCTGCATGAACTTCAGGCCGAACTGGCCTGCTGTGATCAGGTCGACATTCTGGTCAGCTTTATCACGGTGTCCGGGGTGCGCAAGATCATCGACACCCTCAAGCGAATCACCAGCACCGATGCCCAGGGGAGCTCGCAGACCCGTCTGCGCGTGCTGACCACCACCTACATCGGTGCCACTGAACAGAAAGCACTGGACATGCTGGCAAGCTTGCCTAATACCGAGGTGCGGGTATCACTGGACGGACGCCGCACCCGACTGCATGCCAAGGCCTGGATCTTCCAGCGGGACACTGGTTTTGGCTCTGCCTACGTGGGGAGCGCCAATCTGTCTGGTGCAGCCTTGATGGGTGGCCTGGAGTGGACCGTCAAGTTCACCGAAAAGGGTCAGGGCAATCTGTTTCAACGCGCCTTGGCGCACTTTGAAAGCCTCTGGGAGGACGGTGAGTTCCAGCGCTACCAACCGGATGATCCGCAGCACCGAGCCCTGCTGGAAGCGGCACTGAAACGTGAAAGTGGGCGCGATTTCGGCCCGCTGACCACCACATTTCTGGACGTTGAGCCCAAGCCGTTCCAGCTGGAAATCCTTGAGCAATTACACAGCGAGCGCGCCATGGGGCGCTGGCGCAATCTGCTGGTGGCAGCCACCGGAACCGGTAAGACGGTGATGGCAGCCTTTGATTACCGGACAAGTTGCAGAAGCAATGGCGGTCAGCCACGTCTGCTGTTTGTTGCCCACCGCACCGAGCTGTTACGCCAGGCGCGTCATGTGTATCGGCAGGTACTAAACGATGCCAATTTTGGCGAACTGCTTGATGGCAATCATGATCCCGACAGCCACACCCACCTGTTCGCCAGCATAACCACGTTGAACAACCGCGATCTGCTTGGCCGCCTAGGCGCCGACTACTGGCACACCGTGGTGATCGATGAATGCCACCACATAGCAGCTCAAGGCTTTGATCAGTTGGCCTCGCGCATCCAGCCCAAAGTCCTACTGGGCCTCACCGCAACCCCGGAGCGCGCTGACGGTAGAAATATCCTGAGTTACTTCGATAACCGACCCGATGGCTCCCCAGCCGCTGAGCTACGGTTATGGCGGGCTCTGGACCTTCAGTTGCTGAGCCCCTTCGAGTATTACGCCTGTGATGACGACACCGACCTGAGTTCGGTGCCCTGGCAACGTGCCGGTGAGACCGCAGCACTGGACAAACTGGTCAGCGGCAACAGCCTACGGGCCAAGGCCGTCGTTCGTGCTTGGAATGAACTGGTAAGCGATCCGCGCGAGTGCCGCACATTGGTGTTCTGCGTCAGCGTGGCGCATGCCGAATTCATGACCCGTTTTTTCAACCAAGCGGGCATCATCAGCAAGCTGATCACCAGCCATACGCCGCCAGTTGATCGGGCGGCCATACCCAGAGCCCTGGAGGCGGGGGATATCCATGCGATTGTGACCGTTGACATATTCAATGAAGGGGTCGACCTGCCCTTTGTCGATACGCTGCTGTTCCTG
Organism: Pseudomonadaceae bacterium UBA836; assembly: GCA_002296055.1. Classification (GTDB taxonomy): domain Bacteria; phylum Pseudomonadota; class Gammaproteobacteria; order Pseudomonadales; family Pseudomonadaceae; genus Halopseudomonas. The sequence goes on along the minus strand of DBHE01000076.1, from coordinate 6,937 downwards.
CGCCCGACCCAAAGCGCAACGGTATTCCAGCAACAACTGGGCCGTGGCCTGCGCCTGCATGCTGAGAAGAAAAGCTGTCTAGTCCTCGACTTTGTTGGCCAGCATTCGGTGGACTACCGCTTTGACCTCCTCTACAGCAGCATAACCGGCCTGAACAAGCGCGAAATTCTCGAAGGTGTGGAAAAAGGCTTTGCCCGTCTGCCTGGCGGCTGTCATCTGCAGCTGCAGAAGCAGGCCCGGGAACAAATCCTGCGCAACCTGCGTAACAGCCTGAACCAGAACTGGCGCAAACTGCAGCGCGAGTTGAACGGCTATACCCAGTTGCAGTCTGGCCGTACCCCGAGCCTGTCGGCCTTCCTGCATGACCAGCACCTGGATATTAGTGACATCTATCGAGAGACCAGTACTAACAACAGCGGATGGAGCAACCTCAAGCGTGCTGCGGGTTTACTGACTGACCCGCCGGGCGAGGAGGAAGCCTACTTCAGCCGGCGATTCTCGAGCCTTCTACACATCAACGACCTACAACAACTCCAAATCCTGCATCAGATTGCCGAGCAGCACGGACGCTACGACCTGGCCAATCCGCAAGCGCAGTTACGGGCCCAAATGATGGCTTATCAGATCGATGGTCAACATCACCAAACAGGCAGTGCTGCCGCGTTCCTGCGACGCCTGGAGCGGACACCTGCGGTCTGTGATGAACTCCGTGAACTGACTGAATATCTGCAGGCGCGGGTGACGCGCCTGAACCAACCACTGCCGGGCATGGAGCAGACGCCATTGCAGTTGCATGCGGCTTATCAGATCCGTGAGATTCTGACTGCCGTGGGCTACCTGACAGACACGCAGCGCACACCCTTTCAAGCTGGCGTTCTAGCCTTAACAGCAATACAGACTGAACTTCTGTTCATCACTCTAGACAAGCGCAGTGCGCTACACGAAGGCGTCGCTTACAACGACTACGCCATCAGCAACCAGTTATTCCATTGGCAATCGCAGAACAGCGCAGGCCCTGACACCAAGGCCGGCCAACGCTACCTGCAAAGCCCGGGGAACGGCTGGCAGTTCCAGCTGTTTGTGCGCATCAGCAAGCATACGCCCTATATAGCCTGCGGCCCGGTCACATTGGAAAAAAGCCACGGAAGCAAGCCAATGAACATCACCTGGCGACTGCAGGAGGCGTTACCAGCTGCGCTGTTCAAAGACTTTTCCGTGTTAGTGGGATAACGGAGATTTATCACTCTAGGGTGCTTGGTCGGGAAGCAAAAGTCTCTTCGCGCAACTCCAGCGTCGGGCACTCTGATCCTAGAGCAAGTGAGTTAACCCAAGGTGCGGAATAATCGCCTCCCCGTGTGTAAACACTGGCGGAGACGCTGCGCTTACTCCACCCTACGGTCTGACGCCGGACAGTAGGGTGGAGTAAGCCAACGGCGTCTCCACCGAGGCGGCGCCACTGGCATCGCGAACATTGCTTCGTGGGTGAGCCACTTTGAAACACAAGCATCATTAGCCACGCGCTACAGCCCGCCTAGCCTCTCGCCGCTTAAACGCCGCCACAATCGCCCGCCCCGGCCACACCGAGCGCCAGGTCATCACAAACGCCCCGTACAGGGTGAGTGACCGCTTGCCGTCCTCATCAATGTCCGGCTTCACCAAGCCTTTGGCTAACAGCGCATCAGACTCTTCACGCAAGAACGCGGTGATCTCGGCGAAGCCCTGCTCCGCCTGATAATCAACTGGCTGTAAATCACCCTTCAGACGCTGCCGCAACTGCGCATGCAACGACAGCAGCTGCTCAACGACCAGCACTTCGGGGAACTGGAAGCTCTGCTTGATGGGAAGCGGCGGATAGGCTTCAGGGCGGTTGCCATTGAGAACATTCAACCAGCGGCCATCGGCGAATTTCTGCGAAAACTCGCAGTAGGTGAGATCCGGCTGATTAGTGGCGCTGATGCCGACGACCGTTCCCGCCAACTTCAGGTGCTCGTGCCAGTAGACGCGGAAGTAGGTGTCGGTGTGGCTGTCGTGCAACGACGAATTGCCCACGACCATGAACCCGGCATCTATCATCTGCTCGTCAAAATAGGGAACGCCTTCGGTGCAACGCTCGAAAAAGTCGTCGTCGCTGACCAATTCAAACTGGACGATGGTGGGGATTTTCTGGGTGCGCCAGACGATGAAGGGTCCGACGATGTTCATAAACAACGGCCCAATCAGCACCAGTCCGACCAGCCCCCAAAACGCGATCTCAAGCATACGACTCCCTATATGCGGTTTGTGTGTCCTGCCCGGACTGTAACAAACCAGAGAGCAACCCGTGACCTGCTGCCCACCATTCCAGCTGACGGCATATTGAAACTGCGACCTGTGCCCCATAAACAAAAACCCCGCGCCGTTACCGACGCGGGGTTTTCACTTGCAGCTTGACGCTTACAGCTTGCGGCTGCTCTCAGCTTCAGACATAGATCGCTTCCAGCGGCGGGAAGCCGTTGAATTCGATGGCGCTGTAGCTGGTGGTGTAGGCGCCGGTAGACAGCCAGTACAGGCGGTCGCCAATGGCCAGGTTCAGCGGCAGGCCGTATTTGTAGTGCTCGTACATGATGTCGGCACTGTCGCAGGTCGGGCCGGCGATCACGGCTTCTTCCAGCTCGCCCTGCTTTTCGGTCCACAGCGGGAACTTGATGGATTCGTCCATGGTTTCGATCAGGCCGGAGAACTTGCCCACGTCGGTGTACACCCAGCGCTCCAGCGCGGTATGCGACTTGCGTGACACCAGCACCACTTCGCTGACCAGAATACCGGCGTTGGCGATCAGCGAACGGCCCGGTTCGAGGATGATTTCCGGCAGCTCGTCACCAAAGTCTTCCTGCAGGAAGCGGGTGATTTCTTCCGCGTAGGTCTGCAGGGTGTTGGTCTTGGTGATGTAGTTGGCCGGGAAGCCGCCACCCATGTTGATCATCTTCAGGACAATGTTGTCCTCTTCCTTCAGACGCTCGAAGATCACCTTGACCTTGGCGATGGCAGCATCCCATGCGCCGATGTCGCGCTGCTGGGAACCGACGTGGAAGGAGATGCCATAGGGCTCCAGGCCCAGCTCCTTGGCCAGCACCAGCAGGTCCATCGCCATATCGGTCTGGCAACCGAACTTACGCGACAGCGGCCAGTCGGCGGTGGTGGAGCCTTCGGTCAGGATGCGTACATAAATTTTCGAGCCCGGCGCGGCCTTGGCGATGTTGCGCAGGTCGGCTTCGGAGTCGGTGGCGTACAGGCGCACGCCCTTTTCGTAGAAGGCGCGGATGTGACGCGCTTTCTTGATGGTGTTGCCAAAGCTAATTTGTTCGGGTTTGACGCCCAGCGCCAGCACCTTCTCCAGCTCATAGATAGAGGCGATGTCGAAGTTGGAGCCCTTGTTTTTTAGCAGCTCAAGTACTTCGTTGGCCGGGTTGGCCTTAACCGCGTAGTAGACCTTGGCAAAGGGAAAACCGTCGACCAGCTCATCAAAAGCGCGGTCAATGGTTTTCAGGTCAACGACGAGAAAGGGGGTTTCGTGCTGGTCAGCACAGGCCTTGATGCGACCGAAAGTGTCGCGATCGAAATAATCTTCCAGTTTGATGGACATGGCGTCGGCTCCAAAGCGTTCAGTTCTGGTAACGGACCGTGTGGGGACGAGAGGATCAGATATGCAGGGCAGAGGTGCACGCACGCCCTGCTCGTCTAAGCAGGAACCTGCAGTACGCCTTCCGACGGAAGCGACTCTGAACGCTTTCAGCCAACACACAACCCGGGGGTGCGAACGTCTGATCAGTATCCCCACTTTGGTTCGCCTACTTCCCAAGGCGTGCGCCGAAAGCAATAAGTCCATCCTTAATATAGGCGGTCTTGCTGTCTCGTCGTCAGTACTTGAGCCGTATGGATCGTGCCAGCCTCAACGTTCGGAGCGAACCTTAAGACCAAGCGATCTGGCGGTCAATAGTGGGCGCGTATTTATCTATATGGCGCCGCTGGTCTGGCTAAGTTCCTTTTACCAGACACATGCGGTCACAAGTGCTTGCACCTTAAAATGAGAACCCCTATCATTTGCGCCTCAATTTTCCCCTTGGAGGCCATTGTGACCACCGAAGCCGCCGCTCCAGACGTAACAGAAACCACCTCTGCCACTGCTCAAACCACCACGGCAGACGTTTCCCAGACTCCGACCGATGCGGCGCCTCAAGTCACTCCAGGCACCGAGGGCGGCCTACCCGAAGGTGCAGCCACTGACCTGGCTAACGCCGTCGACCCACTGACCGGCGCGCCCCTGGACCCCAGTATGGCTGCCGCAGTTGACAATGCCGAGACAGCCCGCTCGATGGCCGAAACCCTGCAGGACTGGCTGATCGTGGGTGGTCCGGTGGTCTGGATTCTGCTGGGCATGTCGGTGGTAGCCCTGAGCATCCTGCTGATCAAGCTGTGGCAGTTCTATTTGCCGGCACCTGAAGGCGCCCGCGCCGTGCGTCGCAGCCTGGCGCTCTGGCACCAGGGTCATACCGATGACGCCATTGCCCAGCTCAATACCCGCCAAACCGTGCCGGCCGTACTGCTGCTGGCCATGCGCGGCAAGCGCAGCGGTACCGACCTGGCGCTGCTGCGCGAAGAGCTGGAGCGCGTTGCCACCTTCCGTCTCAACCAGCTGAAGATGCTGCTGCGCCCGCTGGAAGTGATCGCCAACCTGGCACCACTGCTGGGTCTGCTGGGTACCGTACTGGGCATGATTGTGGCCTTCCAGAACATGGAAGCCGCTGGCAGCCGCGTTGACCCGTCAGTGCTGTCGGGCGGTATCTGGCAAGCCCTGCTGACCACTGCCGTGGGTCTGGCCGTTGCCATCCCGACTGTTGCCGTGCACAGCTGGCTGGAGCGCCGCGTTGAGCGTGTCGCCGCCAGCATCAACGACGCGGTCACCCAGGTCTTTACCCACCAACCCAAGTCGCAGGCCAATGCGAGCGGGAAGGTGGTCAATGCAGCTTGAGGCCTTTCCGGGCAAGAAGCGGCGCGGCATCAGCCTGACACCTCTGATTGATGTGGTGTTCATTCTGCTGCTGTTCTTCATGCTCTCGTCCAATTTCACGCACTGGCGGCAGATCTCACTGTCCTCGGCCAACCAGACCGAGAACAAGCCCGATGAGATTGAAATCGTGCGGGTGGAGTCTGACGCCGGGCGGGTAACCCACGACGGCAAGACCTACCAGCTGAAAGACCTGGATGGTCTGCGCACGCTGGTCGCCGCTGCCCCTGATGCCGTGTACGCGGTTGAGGCGGCCCCAGAGGTCAAGACCCAGACCCTGGTGAGCCTGCTGGATCAACTGCACCGCGCCGGCGCCCAGAAGGTATCCATGACCGGAGTGTTGCCGTGAAGTTGGTTGCCGAAAATACCCATCGCAAGGACAACGGTGATGATCAGCTGATTCCGCTGATCAACATCGTGTTCCTGATGTTGATCTTCTTTATGGTGGCCGGCCAGATCAGCAAGTCTGACGCCACCTTTATCTCCCCGCCCGAGTCCATCAGCGAGGCCTACGTCGATGACGAGGCGCTGCAGATTCTGCTCGACGCCGAAAAACAACTGTGGCTGAACGATGAGCAGATTGCGCTGGATGATCTGGACGCCCCGCTGATCGCCGCCTTCGAGCAGGTCGAGAATCCGGACAGCTTCAGCCTGGCGATCAAGGCTGACGGCGACGTACCGGTTGAAGCGCTGCAGGCCCTGATGCAGCGTATCAAGGCCGCTGGCTTTCGCCGAATCACCCTGCTGACCCAGCCTGGTGAGGAGCAACAATGATTCGTCCGCAACACTGGGTCATTGCGCTGACCATTGCTTTGGCGCTGCACTTGGGCGTGTTTGCCTACATCACCTTCAACCCGCCGGCAGCCACTGCTGCCGCCGAAGGCGTGCTGGGTGTCGAGATCGACCTGGGCATGCTGGGCGATCTGGGTGAAGCCGAGGAGACCGAGCAACCGGAAGAGGTCGCGCCACCCAAGCCGACTCCCCCACCGCCACCACCGCCTCCGCCGCCGCCGGAGCCGCCGCGCCAGCAGGCGCAGGCTCAGGTGCGTGAGAAGCCAAAACCCAAGCCTGAGCCGCCGCGCGAAGAAGAAGTGCAGCCGGAGCCGGCACCGGAGCAACCGACCACCAACGAGGCGGTTGAACCAGGCCAGTCGGACAATCGCGCACAGCTGAGCCGCTCCAGCGGTGTCGGCAGCGCAGCGACAACGGGTGGTGCCGGTGGCGCGTCCACCGACTACAAGTCGAAGATTGCGGCCCAACTGGCGCGTCACAAGCGCTACCCTCAGGCTTCACGCCGCCGCCGGGAAGAAGGCATCGCCACCCTGAGCTTTGTGATCCACCGTGACGGCAGCGTGACCGGTGCCGAGATCAAGCGCAGCTCCGGCTATGCCCGCCTGGACCGTGCGGTCATCCAGATGCTGGAGAAGGCTTCGCCCTTCCCGCCCTTCCCGGATGACATGCCCGAGCAGCAGTTGGCGCTGACCATCCCGGTCAACTTTGAAGTCGTCAACGGTCGCTGACCGCAGCGCAGCAACAAAAAAGGGCCCACACGGGCCCTTCCTTGTTTCCGAGCGCAGCCGTTACTCCGCTGGCCGCCGCTGGCGCTCGTAGAGGAAGCTCAGCACTTGTGAGCGGAAGTGGTTGTAACGCTCGTCGCTGGCCAATGCCAAACGGTCACGCGGACGCGCCAGGTCTACTTCCAGCACCTCGCCGACGGTCGCCGCCGGGCCGTTGGTCATCATCACGATCTTGTCCGACAGCAGCACGGCCTCATCCACGTCGTGGGTCACCATGATCACGGTATTGTTCAGGTCCGCCTGAATCTCCATCACCGAATCCTGCAGGTGGGCGCGGGTCAGGGCATCCAGTGCCCCGAAGGGCTCGTCCATGAGC
>DBHE01000077.1 GCA_002296055.1 Pseudomonadaceae bacterium UBA836 | reverse complement strand
GTCCGCCTGAATCTCCATCACCGAGTCCTGCAGGTGGGCACGGGTCAGCGCATCCAACGCCCCGAAGGGCTCGTCCATGAGCAGCACTGAGGGCTCCATTGCCAACGCCCTTGCTATCCCTACCCGTTGCTTCATCCCGCCGGAAATCTCGGCGGGATATTTGTGGATCGCATGATCCATGTGCACCAGTTTCAAGTTGTGCTCGATCCACTCGCGCATTTCCTGTTTGCTCTTGCGGCCCTTGAACACCGTTTTTACGGCCAGCTCAACATTCTGGTAGCAGGTCAGCCAGGGCAACAACGCGTGGTTCTGAAACACCACCGCGCGCTCGGGGCCGGGCTCGTTGACTTCTCGGCCATTGAGAATGGCCCCGCCCTCGGTAGCCTGATAGAGGCCGGCGACGATGTTCAACACCGTCGACTTGCCGCAACCGGAGTGCCCGATGATGGACACAAACTCGCCCTTGGCGATCTTCAAATTGACGTTGTTAAGAGCGCGAAACGGGCCCTTGCGCGTCGGAAAATCGATAGAGACGCCCGACAGGTCGAGAAAGGCGCGCGGACGGCTGGGGGATTCGCTACCCGCCTCAGCAGGTACTTCGGGCTGATCTTTGCGCATGGCGATAACAGACATGGGATTCTCTCCTGTTCAGTGGCCGGCTGGCTTTTGATGGGACAGCAGGCTCTGCAGCGTGACCATCAGCCAGTCGAGCAAAAAGCCGATGATGCCGATGGTGATAACCGCGACCATGATGCGGCCGAGCGAGTCGGAACTGCCGTTCTGGAACTCGTCCCAGACAAACTTGCCGAGCCCCGGGTTCTGCGCCAGCATCTCGGCGGCGATCAACACCATCCAGCCCACACCGAGCGACAGCCGCAGGCCGGTGAAAATCATCGGCAAGGCGGCCGGAATGGCGATTTTGAAAACCTGCGTCGTCCAGTTGAGGCGGATTACCCGCCCAACGTTGATCCAATCCTTATCGATCGAGGCCACCGCCACTGCGGTATTGATCAGCGTGGGCCAGAGCGAGCACAGGGTCACGGTGACCGCCGACGTAATGAAGGACTTCTGAAACAGCGGGTCATCGGAGATGTACACTGCACTGACTACCATGGTGACAATCGGCAACCAGGCCAGCGGCGACACCGGTTTGAATATCTGCACCAGCGGGCTGATGGCGCCGTACAGCTTCGGGCTGAGGCCACAGGCCACGCCGACCGGAATGGCAATCAGGCTGGCCAGCAGAAAGCCGGTGAACACGGTCAGCAAGCTGGTGCCAATTTGATCGATAAAGGTGGGTTTGCCGGTGTAATCACGAATGCGCACCTCGGCGTTCGGATCCCGCTCCAGCTTGGCAGCGTTGCGTTCTTCCTGGCGCTGATAAAACGCCTCGGCCTTCTCACGCTGCACCTGATGCTCTTCATACAGGTTACCCGCCTGCTGCCAAACGGCCGCCGGGCCTGGCAGCTCGCCCAGGCTGGTATTGACCTGGGATGCGCCAATCGACCAGACCAGCAGAAATACCAGCACGGCGATCAGCGGCAGGCCGACCTTGGTAAACAGCTCGCTGGCCTGCTCACGGGCGTCCTCGCCACGGCACAGCCGCACCACGGGCACAGCCCAGTTCAGGCCGGCGGTTTCCAGATAATTGATCAGCTTGTTGCTCATAGCCTCATACCTCTGCCATCGCGGGATGGATGCACCCGGCCACGTGGGCCGGGGCGCTGTTATGGTTACAGTTGGGTATCGCCCTTCAGGCCAATCTCAAACTGCTGCAGATAGGCGTTGGGCTGGGTGCCGTCGTAGCTAACGCCGTCGATAAACTCGCTGGTCGCCGGCTTGAAACCGGTCTCGCTGGCAAAGTCAGGGAAGGCGCCAGCAGGCAGCTTGCCTTCGTCGATCAGCTCTTTAGCCGCCTGGGCGTAGATATCCGGGCGATAGACCTTCTTCGCCACATCCATGTACCAGCTGTCCGGCTGCGCGCTGTCGATCTGCCCCCAGCGACGCATCTGCGTCAGGTACCAGATGGCATCGGAGTAGTAGGGATAGGTCGCGTTGTAGCGAAAGAACACGTTGAAGTCCGGCACCTCACGCACATCGCCCTTCTCGTATTCAAAGGTGCCGGTCATCGAGTTGGCGATCACCTCGGCATCGGCGCCTACGTAGGCCGGTTGCGACAGAATCTCTACCGCTTCGCCACGGTTGGCGTTGTTGTCGGCGTCCAGCCAGGCCGCAGCACGGATCAGCGCCTTGACCACCGCGATGTGGGTGTTGGGGTTTTCATCCGCCCAGGCCTGGCTGACACCAAACACCTTCTCCGGGTTGTTCTTCCAGATTTCATAGTCGGTGATCACCGGCACGCCAATGCCTTTGAAGACCGCTTGCTGGTTCCATGGCTCACCCACGCAATAGCCGTAAATGGTGCCGGCTTCCAGGGTCGCGGGCATCTGCGGCGGTGGCGTAACCGACAACAGCGCCTGGGCGTCGATCTGCCCAGAGGTATCGCCCTTGTGCGGCGCGTAGTAGCCGGGGTGAATGCCGCCAGCCGCCAGCCAATAGCGCAGCTCGTAGTTGTGGGTTGATACCGGGAAGACCATGCCCATGTTGAAGGGCTTGCCAGCGGCCTGATATTGCTCGATTACCGGCTTGAGTGCCGCGGCGCTGATCGGGTGCTGAGGCTTGCCGTCGGCATCCAGCGGGATGTGTTTCTTCATCTCCGCCCAAACATCGTTGGAAACGGTGATGCCGTTGCCGTTCAGGTCCATGGAGAAGGCAGTAATGATGTCCGCCTGGGTGCCGAAGCCAATGGTCGCGCCCAGCGGCTGGCCGGCCAGCATGTGCGCGCCATCCAGCTCACCGTCGATGACCCGGTCCAGCAGCACCTTCCAGTTGGCCTGCGCTTCCAGGGTGACGTAGAGACCTTCATCCTCGAAAAAGCCCTTTTCATAGGCGATAGCCAGCGGCGCCATGTCGGTTAGCTTTATAAAGCCGAATTTCAGATCTTCCTTTTCCAGGTCCTCGACCGCCTGCACCGATAGCGGCAGCAGGCTGCCGACAGCCAGTGACAGGGCCAGGGAAAGACCGGCAGTGCGTGAAAGGCGTTTGCGTAGACTCATGGTGTTATTCCTCAACAGTCATCGAAAGGTTTTTAGAAGGCGACTTGCGCCATCAGCCAAAGCTTGTCGGTATCGGTTGCAAAGTCGTCGGCGCGGTAGCTGGCATACTTGGCCAGCAACGTCACGTCGCCAAAGCTGCGAGCGGCCTGCAGATCTATTTCGCTGCCGTACTCAGCGCTGCCGCGATCGGCGGAAAAGTCGTGATAGCGGGCGCTCAGCTTGAAGCCGGCGAGGCTGCCATCCAGGCGCAGGTAACGGTCTTCCAGGCCGTCTGCCGGGGTAGCGAGAAACTTGTCAGCCCAGCCGTTAAAGGCATGCCCGGTGGCCAGCGGGGTGCTGAAGGCCGAATCGTCGGCGCCCAATAGCTCGTAGCCACCCGTCAGTTGCCAGCTACCCAGCTTCACCCCCAGCTCACCCAGCCAGTAATCGGCGCCGATGTTGCCGCCGTCCGCGTAATCACTTTGCCGCGCATACTCCAGCGCGTAGCTCAGGCCCAGGTCGGCGGCGAAAGCTGGCGCGCCGGTCAAACGCAGGCCCAGGGTTTTGTTGGAGGCCGCTGGTGCATCCTGCAGATCAAGGAAGTAGCCGTAGCCGACCAGACGAGCAGTGGCAAAGCCGTCATAGGCGAGATTGACGAAGTGCGCCTGGGTATCCAGATCACCGTTGGGCGAGTCTTCGCCAAAGATGCGGTTGACGTTGTACACGTAGGCGTAATTGAGCGTGGTGTCGCTCAGGCTGCTGTTGCTCAGGCTGAAGCCGTCGTAGGTCTGCTCGTTCTGGCGCCAGCCAACGTTGCCGATAAAGCGAGCGTTGTCGTAGATGATGCGTTGGCGGCCAAACTTCAGGCTGCTGTCAGCCAACCCACCGTAGCTCAGCCAGGCCTGGTTAACTTCGGTGCCGTCCGGGTCAGCTACCACCGGGTAACGGGTATCGGCGCTGGGCAGGCCGGTGGCGTTGTTGTAACGCTCACTGCCGATCACGGTGACATCATCCACCTCGATGAAGGCGCTCACCCCCTGCCAGGCTGCAGTACCAAAGTTGATCCGGCTGCGCAGCGTGGAGGCATCAGCACTGCGGTCGATGCCGTCCTGATCGACGTATTCATAGCGATAGCGAAAATCCAGCCCCACCTTGCCCTCGCTGACCGCCTCAGACAGCGAGTTAACCTCGGCCTGAGCCGGTGCACTGACCACTGCCAGCGCCAGCGCGCCGACGCCGCCAACGGCCAACCACATCCCTTTTTGCTGCTGCATGCCCACCCCTCCCCAAAAAATGCGCACAAAAAAAGGCGTCCACGAACATGGCCGCTGCAAGCAGACATGTTGGTGGACGCCTTTGCCCGAAAAATTGTTATCAGTTGCCCGCCATTGGGCATGCTGACAGCGGAGTAAACGCAAGGCCTGTGCCAATATCCGCAAACCATTGTTTTTATTAACAACAAGCCAAAAACCAGGAGTGTCTCTTGGGTGAGTCCTGATTGACGCGGGTGCACTGATCAACTTTTGCGCACTGTATGCGGGCAGACTTTTGCGCACGCAATACTTACACTGGGACAAACAGGGAGGCGCTTGCGCAAGCGCGGTTACGTCGAGCCAGGACCATGGAACAACGCAAATACCCACGCCACGTCTGCAATATCGACGCGGTGCTGGCAGTCACGGGTACCGATACCTATCGCTGCGTGATCAGCGAATACAGCCAGGGCGGCCTGCAGTTGTCCTTTGCAGGCGCCGACGGGGCGGCCATCGTGCGGCAATTGGCTGGCTTCCCGGGGCTACGCGGTCAGGCTACGGTCAGCGTTCAGCAGGGCCGCCAGCCGCTGCATCTGCCGGTCAACCTGATGCACATCGGCCAAACCAGTCTGGGCCTCAGTCTGCGCCAACCGGATCCGGCGATCTTCCGTGTGCTGCAACACTTGGCCGCTGCCCAGTCTGCCCAACAGGCAGACCCCGGTGCCGTGCTTGGTACCCCTTCAGCACTGGCACCACGGCAGAAGCAGCACCTGATGCAAGCAGCCTGCAGCCGCGTCTACCAATACCTGCTGCAGCACTATCCAAGCTTTTGCCATCAACTGGATCACGGCCTGCTGGCCGCAGCAGACAAACAGCTGCAAAGCGAAGCGCAGCAGCGCTTTCTGATCGCCCAGCGACACCTGCGCCAGCAACGTCAGCAGGTTTTCACCGCTCTGAGCCGCGGCCTGGTCAGCAACGCGATGGCGCAAAGCCGCGGCGAACCACCCGACACACCGGCCGATACGCAGCAAAACGCCCCCTTGGCACTGGTCACCAAGAACGACTTTGAAGACTGGCTGCTGATCAGGGTGATCGTTTCGCGCCTTGAACTGCGCCTGCGCAACGAACTGATCGAACTGCAGATTCGCCTGGACGCGGCCTTTGGCCGGCCCGGTGGAAGACGCAACCTGAACCCCTTTTCACCAGCCGCCCTGTGCAATGGGTTCTTTGACCAGATTCGTCATCTGGAACTGGGCAACCCACAACTGGAAGTCATTTACGCGGTATTGCAGCAAACCGTGCTGAGCAGCCTGGAGCAGCTTTACCGACAGCTCAATCAGCTGTTCATCGACGCCGACATCCTGCCCAACATTGATGTCACCCGCTATCTGACCGAGCAGGCAAGGCCGCCGGTTGTACCCACCGCCGCGCCCGCCGTGACCAGCGCACCCAGCGTGACCGCCATAGCGCCGCCGGAAGCTGCCGTCGACGCCAAGCCAAGCAGTGCTGCCCCCGCACCGCCCAAGCGAGGCACGAATGCGGCAACCGCGTATGGCACCGCCAGCCAGCTGATGGCGCTGCGCCGCCAGGCCCAGGGACAACGTCCGGGCAATGTATCCTCACCTGCCCAGCAGCAGGCCACCCTTGACCAACTTGCCGAACTGCAGCAATACGCACTCACCGACACCGAGCGTCTGCAGCGCAGCGGCGGGCTGCGCCAGGTACTGCAGCAGGCCAAGGGCATCGGCAAGCCCCTGTCTGAGCAAGAGCAGGACGCTGCCGACACCGTGGAGAGCCTGTTCGACAGCATCATGCAGGGCGAACGCATAGGTAGCGAGCTGAGCGATGCCTTCCGCGCGCTGCAGGTACCGCTGCTGCGCAGCCTCTTGGACAACCCAGACCTGTTTGCCGAAGACAGTCACCCTGCGCGCCAGGCGCTCAATCATATCGCTCTGCTGGCCGACCGCGGCAGCAGCAACCTGGCTGCCAACACCCCGGTGATTCTGGAAGCCATTCACGGCATTCTCGGCGACTCGTCCAGCAACGATGGTTTCAGCCAGGGGCTGGCACGGCTCGACCACCTGGTGAGCCGAGAGAAGCGACTGATCGAGCGCAGCCTGCTACGCCTGCGCCAGAGCTGCGACGGCCGCCAGCGAATGCGCCACGCCAACCGCCAGATTCATCAGGAGCTGAGCCGCATCCTGTCCAAGCCGGTGCCGCAGGCGGTACCCGACCTGCTGGAACACGGATGGCGCAGCCTGCTGCTGCTCAGCTACCTGCGCGAAGGGGTCGCCAGCCGCAGCTGGGCAATGACACTGCAAGTCATCGAACAACTGGCAGCCAACCGCGACCCGCAGCACCTGGAAGCGCTGGAGCGCGTATTGGCCGATGATGAGCTGCTGCAACTGGTCGAAAAGGGGCTCGACAAGATTCCGACCCTGCACTTCAGCCCGCAGCAGCAAATCAAACAAATCGCTAATCTGTTGGCTTGCGATCCGGCAGGCGTACCGCTGACACAAGTCGAGCTACCCCCACTGCCAGCGGACGACCAGCCGCCGGCCATCAGCCCATCCCCGGCCTTGCAACGCTGGGTCCGCCGCGCACGTGCGCTGCACGCCAATCAGTGGTTTCAGTACAGCGAACAAGACCACCCCACTGCCCTGCTGCAGCTCGTCTGGGTGGCCGACGACAACGGCCTGTATGTGTTCGCCAACCATCAGGGCACCCGCAGTCTGGAGCTGGGCCTGGAGCAGGTAGCGCTGGCGTTGCGTGACGGCCGTCTGAGCCAGCTCAGCGAAGCTGCGCTGCCGGCGGTAGAGCAGGGATTGGACGCGCTGGTACAGAAGGTTTACGACAAACTGGCATTCGATTCCTGCCACGACCCGCTAACCGGCTTCCTGACACGTAAGGCGTTTTGCCGCGCATTGGCGCAACAGGTCGCCAGCCCAACTGAAGAAGAGCACCCCGGCTACAGCCTGCTGTTTATCGACGTACTGCAATTCAAGGTAATCAACAATGCCTGCGGTTATGACGCTGGCGACCAGTTTCTCACCGAGTTATCACGCCGTTTGGCCAACTTCCTGCCACCGGATACCCTGGTCGGCCGCCTGGGCGCCGACCAGTTTGCACTGCTACTGGATGAGGACGCCGAAACCCTGGGCTACAACAGCGCGCGCCAGCTCAAGGGCATGATCGAAGAGGCGCGTTTTCATTATGAGGGCCATAGCTTCGTCATCAACACGGCGCTGGCACTGGCAGGCCTGGAGCGCGGCAGCGGTAAGGTCATGGAACGCCTGCGCTCGGTGGAGGCGGCTGCCAGCCTCTCCAAGAAAAAGGGCTACAAGGATGTGCTCATGGTGCGCCCTGGCGACCGTCAGCTGGAGCAGCTGGACGAGGTCATGGCCTGGGTCACGCGCATCAACCGCGCGCTGGACAACGACAACCTGGCGCTACGCTGCCAGCAAATCACCCCGATCAACGCCAGCAATGGCGCCCTGCCCCACTACGAAGTGCTACTTAGCGTGCTGGACGATCAGGGCGAAGCGATGCCACCGGCCGAGTTCATCAAGGTGGCCGAAGAATACAACCGCATGGCAGCAGTGGATCGCTGGGTCATCGAACACGTATTGCTATGGATGTATCACAACGCCGACCAGCTCCCGCTGTTCGGCGGCTTTTCGGTCAACCTGTCGGGCCAGAGCCTGAACGACGAGACCTTTCTGGACTTTATCTTTGACGCGCTGGTGCGCTACCCAGTACCGCGCGAGAAGCTGGTGTTCGAGATCACCGAAACCGTGGCCATCACCAACCTCGAAGACGCCGCCGACTTTATCCGCGAAATGCGTGGCATCGGCTGTCGCTTTTCGCTGGATGACTTTGGTGTGGGGCAGTCCTCCTACTCTTACCTCAAGCAACTGCCGGTGGACTTCATCAAGATCGATGGCAACTTTGTGCGCGATATCAACAACAGCGATGTCGACTACGCCCTGGTCAAATCGATCACCGAGATGGGGCACTACCTGCACAAGAAGGTGATCGCCGAGTACGTTGGCAACCAGCCGACCCTCAACACGGTCACCGAACTGGGAGTGGATTATGCCCAGGGCTACCTGTTTGGCCAGCCGCTGATGCTCGACCAGCTGGACCTGCGCCCACGCTGAGCCCGCCCTGCGGTGGCGACACCCAGCACGCCGCCAAGACGCCCCAAAATGAATCATCAAAGTGCAGTGCAATGCACCACATTGCAGCACGCAGCAGCGCCACCATCAGTGTCCATGCCGCGCAAAGCCCCGTTGCCATGGCCTTCGCCCCTATTGGCCCGCACCTTGCTTTCAGTTCAGATGTTCGCACTCCAACAGACGGCGTAACACACAACTTGCAAATAGAGCGCTAGGGTTCCGGCTGCCACCGCAGCGACTGGTCCGAGAGCACTCGACCTTTCAGACAAAGGTTACACGGCGGGATAAAAGCCCGGGAGACGATTGGCAACACTGCCAGGAGTGCTCCACGTGAAATTGACTGAGAGGTTTCCGATGAAAAGATTATCCGCCCTGCTACTCAGCTCCCTGCTGCTGTCATCCGGCGCCCAGGCCCAAGACAGCTTCAAGCTCTGCTGGTCCATCTACGTTGGCTGGATGCCTTGGGCATACGGCGCCGAACAAGGCATCGTCCAGAAGTGGGCCGACAAGTACGACATCGATATCGAGGTCGTACAGATCAACGACTACATCGAGTCAATCAACCAGTACACCGCCGGCGAGTTTGACGCCTGCACCATGACCAACATGGACGCGCTGACCATCCCGGCTGCGGGCGGCGTGGACAGCACCGCGCTGATCGTCGGCGACTTCTCCAACGGCAATGACGGCATCGTGCTCAAGGGCAAGGAGCAGCTTGCCGACATCAAAGGCCAGAACGTCAATCTGGTCGAGCTGAGCGTCTCTCACTATCTCCTGGCGCGCGCTCTGGAGTCGGTCGGCCTGAAAGAGGCGGACGTGCAGGTGGTCAACACGTCCGACGCCGACCTGGTCGCCGCCTACAGCACTGACGATGTCACCTCGGTGGCCACCTGGAACCCGCTGCTGAGCGAGATCAGCCAGCAACCGAACAGCACCGTGGTGTTCGACTCGGCGCAGATCCCCGGTGAGATCATCGACCTGCTGGTGGTCAACAGCGACACCCTCGCCGCACACCCCGAGCTGGGCAAGGCACTGACCGGCGCCTGGTACGAAATCATGGCCACCATGAGCGCTGACGATGAGGCCGGCGCCGCCGCGCGCAGCTACATGGCCGAGGCCTCCGGCACTGATCTGGCCGGCTACCAGGCTCAGCTCGACAGCACGCAAATGTTCTACACCCCCGCCGCCGCGCTGGAGCTGACCAACAGTGCCCAGCTCAAGCAAACCATGCAGTACGTCGCCGAGTTTTCCTTCGACCACGGCCTGCTGGGTGAAGGGGCACCTGACGCCGGTTTTATTGGCGTACAGATGCCGGCCGGTGATTACGGCGACAGCAGCAACCTGAAGCTGCGCTTTGACCCGACCTACATGCAGATGGCGGCCGACGGCCAACTCTGATCTTGAACCAACGGGGCGCCCGCTGGCGCCCGCCGGGATGCCCATGAAGCGACTGATCAACCTCACGCCCCCGCCAGCCGGCAAGCTGTTTCTTGGTTTGCTGCCGTTTGCTTTACTGCTGCTGCTTTACGTGGTGGCCTCGGATGCGCGACTGGCCGAAAACGCCAACGACAAGCTGCTGCCGGCCTTCAGCCAGATGGGCGCCGCCATTGACCGCATGGCGTTGGAGCCGAGTAAGCGCACCGGTGAATACCTGTTCTGGCAGGACACCGCCAGCAGCATGAAACGGCTCGGGCTGGGCGTGCTGATCGCCGCAGCCATCGGTCTGGCGCTGGGGCTGTTTACCGGCTCCCTGCCGCTGGTCAACGCCGGTTTCAGCCCGCTGCTGACCGTGGTGTCGTTGATACCGCCGCTGGCGATCCTGCCGGTGCTGTTCATCCTGTTCGGGCTGGGTGAAGCCTCCAAGGTGATCCTGATTGCCATCGGCATCACCCCGTTCATTGCCCGCGACATCCAGCGCCGCACCCAGGAAATCCCCAGCGAACAGTTGGTCAAGGCGCAGACCCTCGGCGCCAACACTAGCCAGATACTGGTGCGCGTGCTGCTGCCGCAGCTGATGCCCAAGCTGATCGATGCCGTGCGCCTGTCGCTCGGTGCCGGCTGGCTGTTCCTGATCGCCGCTGAAGCCATCGCCGCAACCGACGGTTTGGGCTACCGCATCTTTCTGGTGCGCCGCTATATGTCGATGGACGTGATCCTGCCGTACGTGGCCTGGATCACCCTGCTGGCCTTCCTGTTCGACTGGCTGCTGGCGACCCTGTCGCGCCGCCTGTTCCCGTGGAATGCCCAAGGAGCCCACTGATGATTGAAGTAAAGAACGTCGGCAAGAGCTACGACGGCAACCCGGTGCTCGAACGCCTGAACGTCACCGTGCAGGAAGGCGAGTTTGTCACCCTGGTCGGCGCCTCCGGCTGCGGCAAGAGCACCTTTCTGAAGATGCTGCTGGGCACCGAATCACCCACCAGTGGCGAGCTGCTGCTCGACGGCAAGCCGATTGCGGATGAGCCTGGCCCGGATCGCGGCATCGTCTTCCAGCAGTACTCGGTGTTCCCGCACATGACCGTGCTGGAGAACGTCATGGCAGCCGTCGGCTTTGCCCAGCGCGGGCTGACCGGTTACCTGTTCGGCAGCAAGCGCAAGCAGGCTCGCCTTGATGCCGAAGCCATCCTCACCGAAGTCGGCCTTGGACACGCGCTGAAGAAGTACCCGCACGAGCTGTCTGGCGGCATGAAGCAGCGGCTGGCGATTGCTCAGGCGCTGCTCGGTAAGCCGCGCATTCTGCTGCTGGATGAGCCCTTCGGTGCACTCGACCCGGGCATCCGCGCC
>DBHE01000219.1:11496-14235 GCA_002296055.1 Pseudomonadaceae bacterium UBA836 | reverse complement strand
ATTCAGGACAACGTCGGCGAAGCCATTCAGGCCAAGCGCCGGGGCCGCGCTGTGGTGGTCAGCCACCAGACACCGCCCTTCGCGCCAGCCGGTCTGTATGACCAGATGCGCGACCTGCACCACCTGATTCATGAGCACGAACAGCTGGATGAAGGTCAGGTGCTGGAGACCGTGCGCGAGCAGATCCGCAGCAGCGCCATCGAGGCCAACATGCACGCCGATCTGGGCTGGAGCGAGGAGCAGACCGCCGCTGATTTCGACGGCTTTCTGCAGGCGCTGCACGATCATCTGCACGAACTGGCACGCACCGCCATGCCGCTCGGGCTGCATACCTTCGGTCGACCGGCCAGCGCCGAGCACCGCACCATTACCCTGATGCAACAGCTGGGCACGCCCTTCTACACGGCGCTGGGCACCGATCAGCTGGAGCTGTTTGCGGTTGAGCACGACGCGCTCCCAGACACCCCGGCCTACCGCGCTGCGCAGCAGTTGCTCGATGCGCAGTTGAGCGCTGACCAGCCCCCCGACGTAGCCGCCTTTGCCGACCGCGCGCGCCAGCTGGATCAGCAACTGCGCGACACCGATGAAAACGAGGCACTGCTGGCCGCGCTGGCCGGGCGCTTTGTTGCTCCGGGCTCAGGCGGCGACCCGATCCGCAACCCGGATGTGCGCAGCGGCCGCAACCTCTATGCCTTCGAGGCCGACAAAATTCCGGCCCGGGCCGCCTGGGACAGCGGCGCCACCGCCTACCAGCAGTTGATCGACGTCTTTCGCGCCGAACACGACGGCGCCTGGCCCGAGAAGCTGGCCTTCAGCCTCTGGTCATCGGAAGCCATCCGCCATCTCGG
This sequence comes from Pseudomonadaceae bacterium UBA836, assembly GCA_002296055.1. Taxonomy (GTDB): domain Bacteria; phylum Pseudomonadota; class Gammaproteobacteria; order Pseudomonadales; family Pseudomonadaceae; genus Halopseudomonas. The sequence continues at coordinate 13,387 of DBHE01000219.1, read as the reverse complement.
TGTGACCGAGGCGCAGGTGCTGCATGCGCTGGGGCTGCGACCGGTCTGGGATGACGGCGGTCGGGTGACCGCACTGGAGATCATTCCGGCCAGCGAGCTGGGCCGACCGCGCAGCGACGTGGTGGTGCAGGTCACCGGCGTCTACCGCGACCAGTTCGACCACTTCATGCGCCTGCTGGATGACGCCATCGCCCGGCTGGCCGAGCTGGAGGAGCCCGGCAACCCGATAGCCGCCAACAACCGCCGCATCGCCACCGAGCTGCAAGCCCAGGGCATGAGCGCTGAGCAGGCGACCGAGGCCGCGCGCTACCGCATCTTCGGCAACGCCCCTGGCGAATACGGCACCGGTGTGCCGGACCTGGCCATGGCCTCCACCGAATGGGACGACGATGCGGTGCTCGCCGAGCAGTTTCTTGCCAGCAACGGCTACGCCTTTGGCAGCCAGCGCTGGGGCGAGGCCAGCGGCACAACCAACCTGCTGGCCAGCCAACTGCGCGGCACCCAGGCGGCGATCATGTCGCGCTCCTCCAACCTGCATGGCGTGCTGTCGACCGATCACCCGTTCGAGTTTCTCGGCGGGTTGTCGGCTGCCGTGCGACAGCTGGATGGCGCAGCGCCCCAGTTGCTGATCTCCGACCTGCGCAGCAGCGTCGCCCGCACCACCGGCCTGGACCGCTTTCTCGCCGATGAACTGCGCGTGCGCTACCTCAACCCGCAATGGATTGAGGGCATGCAGGCCGAAGGCTACGCCGGCACGCTGGAGGTGCTGAACGTCACCAACAACCTGTTCGGCTGGCAGGCCATGGACCCCTCGACCGTGCGCGATGACCAGTGGCAGGCGCTGTTCGACACCTACGTCAACGACAGCCGCGAACTGGGCACCCGGGAATGGTTTGAGCAGCACAACCCGACCGCCCAGGCGCAAATCCTTGAACGTATGGCCGAGGCCATCCGCAAGGACTACTGGGACGCCTCCGAGCAAACCCGCGCGCAACTGGCCGAGCGCTGGCAGCAACTGCAGGACGAGTTTGATGTGGCACCCGGCAACCCGGTGACCAGCGCCTTTATCACCGAGCTGGCGCGCGGCGCCGGCTTTGAGGCACCCGCCACTAGCGAGCCATCGGCAGCGCTGCCCGAGGTGCCCGAGCAGCCCGCTGCGGCAAGCGAGGTGGCAGCAACCCAGCCGGTGCAAGGCCAGGTGCTCGAAGCCGTCGGCGAAGAGCCCGAACCGGACTACAGCGCCTACTGGGCGCTGGCGCTCATGCTGCTGTTGATCGGCGGCGGCGCGCTGCAGCAGGCGCGCCGCAAGCCCCCTTACAACAACTTCTGACAAGACTGACCGATATGAGCTTTTTTACCGATATTGAACACCTTTTGTACGCTGTTTCCCGCCTGTTTCTCGCACCGGTGATGCTGCTGATTGCCCTGGCGCTGGCCTATGCGCTGGTCACCCTCGGCGCCTTTGCCGTCGAGGCCTGGCAACGCAGCCGCAACCGTCATCAAGCTGCGCTGTTGCAACAGGCCACCGCAGCCGATGGCACCCCCGTGGCCAGCGATGACCTGGAACTGTGGATCATGCGCCGCCTGGAATGGCTGCGCGTGGTGTCGCGGACCGCGCCCATGCTCGGCCTGATCGCCACCATGATTCCCATGGGGCCGGCACTGCTCGCGCTGGGTAACAATGATGCGCAGGCGGTCGGCCGCAACATGGTCGCGGCCTTCTCCGCCGTGATCCTCGCCCTGCTGGCCGCCAGCCTCTGTTACTTCATGCTCACCGTACGCCGTCGCTGGTTGCTGGAAGACCTGCGCCAGCTGGAACAACAGCGCGCCCGCGCCGAGGTCAGCTGATGCGCTTTCTGGATGAAGATGACGACGACCCGATGCTCTCGGT
>DBHE01000219.1:0-11096 GCA_002296055.1 Pseudomonadaceae bacterium UBA836 | reverse complement strand
GAGCGGGTGGTCGTGGTGGAAAATCCGGGGGAGGACAACATGCGCATTACCGTCAAGGACGGTCAGGAGCTGACCCGTTACGAGTCCAGCGGGGAGATGGGCGAAGGCCAGGGCGCCCGCGCCGGTGTGACCTACCGGCTGGATGACGGGCGTATGATCTACGTGCCGGAGTAGGCAGACAGCAGCGGCGCCACATGGCGCCGCTGCACACACTCAGAAGCTGTAGCGCAGCTCAAGCTTGCCGTTGCGCGGCTCGCCAAAGGCATGTTGCTGATAGAAGCCGATCTGGCTGTAGTACTTCTTGTCCAGCAGGTTATCCACGTTCAGCTGCAGACTAAGCTCATCGCTGAGCGCGTAGCGTGCCATGACGTTGACCAGTGCGTAGGAGCTCTGCTCCAGCTTGTCGCGCTGGCCCAGTGGGTTGGTCGCGATGGTGTAGTTGCCGTCTTCCCAGTTCACCCCGCCGCCCAGGGTCAGGCGACCCACACGGTAGGTGGTAAACAGGTTTGCGGTGCGCCGTGGGAAGCGTGTATTGACGTCTTCCCCGTCGGCATCCTCGGCGCTGAACTGCGCCCAGCCCACCAGCAGGTTCCAGTTCTCGGTCAGGGCACCGGAGACTTCAATCTCATAGCCGTTGCTGGTCGTACCCTGCGCGGCGTAGTAGGCCTGGGCGATACCACCCGGCACCACCTGGCCCACGTCCGGCTGGGCCAGATTGTCCTGCTCTATGCGGAACACCGCCAGCGAAGCGTTCAGGCGGCCGCCAAAGTACTCGCCCTTGATGCCGGCCTCATAATTCTGACCTTCCAGCGGGTCCAGATAATCGCCGTTGCGGTCCTGGCTATCCTGCGGGTTGAAGATCTCGGAGTAGCTCACGTAGGTGGAGTACTGATCATTGATGTCGTAGATCAGGCCGGCATAGGGCGTGACCTCATGCTCGTGCTCGAACTTATAGGTCGACCCGTCCCACTTCATACCACTGGTGTCCCAGTTGCTGATGCGGCTACCAATAATCAGCTGCAAGGGGTCTGCCAGCCGCAGGCGCGCCACGGCGTAGGCGCCCAGCTCGTCGGTATCCTGGGAGGTATACGCCGCAGACGGCCCCCACTGCGGCTCAGGATAGGAGCCATCCCACTCGTAGAAGTTGCCGACCGCTGGGCGGTTAAGCGGGGCACGACGGTCGGTGTTCAGCTCCTGTTGGCTGTACATGGAGCCGACGACCACCTCGTGGTCCTGGCCGCCAAAGTAGAACGGAATGGTGGCGGACAGATCGAGGGTGTCCTGCTCGCGTGTAACGTCGTACCAGGTGGGGCTGGCGCTCATGCCCAGACCTGTGGCCTTGTCCGGCGCGCCGGACAGGTACAGCAAGCGCAGATCCGCTTCGTTGGTCGCCCGGCTGTAAGCCCCGTACAGGCGCAAACCGGAGTCAAAGGTATGCTCCAGGTTGGCGTAGTAGGTGGTCTGCGTAGAGGCCCACTCGGCCCACTCCGGGGCGGTGGTCTTGGAGGTGCTCCAGTCGGTGCGCGAGCCATCGCTGAACCAGGTCGGCAAGCCGCCCCACATGGAGGCGGTCGGGCTGTTCTGCTGGTAGCTGGCGCCCAGGTTCAGCAGGGTATTGTCGGTCAGGTCGATACCCAGGGTGCCCAACAGAACCGACTTCTCGTTCTCCGCCAGGTCAATGTAGGAGCCCTCTTCCAGATAACTGCCAACCACGCGGCCGCGAATCTTGCCACTTTCATGCAGAGCCCCGGACAGGTCCACTGTGCCCTGATAGCGATCCCAGGAGCCCACCTGCCCGCTGACAAACCCGTGCGGCTGCACACTGTCAGCGCGCTTGCGCACCATGTTGATGGCGGCCGATGGGTTACCTGCACCGGTGACCAGCCCGGTGGCGCCGCGCACCACTTCCACGCGGTCATACAGCAGGGTATCCATCTGCGTCTCACCCGCAGCCCAGCCAGCGCTCCAGGTGGTCGGCACGCCGTCGACCATCAGGTTGGTGATATCAAAGCCCCGGGCAGAGAAGCCGTTGCGCGAGCTGTCGAAGGCCTTGCTGGAAACCCCGGTGGTCATGTTGACCACGTCGGTAATCGACTCCACCGCGAAGTCGTCCATCACCTGACGGGTGATCACCGACACCGACTGCGGTGTCTCGCGCGGCGCCAGGGTAAGACGGGTCGCGGTGCGCGTCGCCTCGGTAGTGTAGGAGCCGGTGCCTTCGGTTACCGGCGAAGCGCCCGCCGATTCAGCGGTTACCGTGACCGCTTCCAGCTGGATGCGCTCTTCTTCTGCTGTTCCATCTGACGCCTGCGACCAGACTGGGGTGGCGTGCAGAGCGGCGAGACTCAAGCTGACCGTCAGCAGCGAGCGGGGAAAGCGATGTGGGGTTTGCAGGGGTAAACGAGACACGTCGGGAACCTCCTTTTCCATGGGAACGAGGCGCCGGATGCTAATGCAAATACAAATAACTCTCAACAAATAACGCTATGAGCAAGCAGAGGTGTGCGGCAGTCGTCAGCCTTGCCGGGTCAGATCAGCCAAAACCTGCGCCGCATTAGCGGCGCAATCGACATCATCTGGCTTGGCCTCCACCCGAGCAATGATGGTCTGCAGCGCACTTTTACTGGCTGCCAAACGCTGCTGCAGTGCTTCAATGTCAGCTACCTTGGCGCGCAAGCGTGAAAGCAATTGCTCCTTTGGCCACTCGGCTAGTCCTGCCGGCGGCAGTAGGTGACGAATTTCCTCCAGCGAGAACCCCGCCTCTTGAGCCCGCCGAATAATCTCCAGCAGCAAAGGTGCCTCAGGGCTGAACTCCCGATAACCGTTGCTCTGCCGCATGCTGTCGAGCAGGTCGCTGGTTTCATAAAAACGAATACGCGAGGTTGGCAAGCCGCTCAGCCTTGCCAGTTCACCGATACGCATACTGTCCTCCGGGATTGACATTAAAGTTAACTTTAAACTTAGCATGCGCTGACCTACCCGTTCGAGGAGTTCAGCATGCCTGTCTTCAGCCCGCTCACCCTGCCCAACGGCAGCCACCTGAGCAACCGTATTGCCAAAGCGTCGATGGAAGAGAACATGGCCGACGCCGGCCAAGCCCCATCCGAGGAGCTGATTACCCTGTATCGCGCCTGGGGTCAGGGTGGCAGCGGCCTGTTGCTGTCCGGCAATGTGATGGTCGACGCCCGCGCCATGACCGGGCCCGGCGGCGTGGTGCTCGATGCGCACTCCGATCTGGCGCCCTTTCGCCGCTGGGCGGAGGCCGGTCGCAGCGCTGGAGCGCAGTTCTGGCTGCAGTTGAACCATCCGGGCCGCCAGATGCAGGCCAACCTGGGCCAGCCCGTGGTGGCTCCCTCCGCTGTCGCGCTCGACATGGGTAGCGCATCCCGTCTGTTCGACACCCCGCGTGAGCTGACCGAAAGCGATATTCAAGCGCTGATGCAGCGCTTTGTGATCAGCGCCAGGCGTGCTCAGGAGGCCGGGTTTGACGGCGTGCAGATCCATGCCGCTCACGGCTATCTGCTCAGCCAGTTCCTTTCGCCGCTGACCAATCGCCGCAACGACAAGCGCGGCGGCTCGCTGGCCAATCGCGCCAGTCTGCTGCTCGATATCGTCAGCGCCGTGCGCCAGGCGGTCGGGCCATCCTTCGGCGTGGGCGTCAAGATCAACTCAGCGGACTTCCAGCGCGGCGGCTTTGACGTCGACGACGCCCGCTGGGTGGTTGAGCAGCTCAACCTGCTGCCGGTAGACCTGATCGAGCTGTCTGGCGGCAGTTACGAGGCGCCAGCTATGCAGGGGCAAGCGCGCGATGGCAGAACCCTGCAGCGAGAGGCCTACTTCCTGGAATTTGTCCGCGATATCGCGACAGAAAGCCGGGTTCCGGTCATGGTGACCGGTGGCATTCGGCGCCAACCGGTGGCCGAACAGGTGCTCGATGGCGGTGCTCAGCTGGTGGGTATGGCGACCGCACTGGCGATAGACCCAGCCCTGCCCACCCGCTGGCAACGCGGCGAAGAGATCGCGCCGAGCCTGCGGCCCGTCACTTGGAGCAACAAGGTACTGGCTTCACTGGCCAACATGGCCATGGTGAAGTTTCAGTTGCGTCGCCTGAGCCGTGGCCAGCCAAGCAACCCGCAGGTCGCGCCGAGCTGGGCACTGCTGCGTGAACAGCTGCGCACCGCCCGTCTGACTCGCCGCTATCGTCGCCTGATGGCGAGCCGTCAGAGCGCGCTGGACAGCTGACCGAGCAGCCGTCCGTCCAGTATCAGCTGGTCCACCCAGACCAGCTGATGCAGGCCAACAATCAGCCAGAACACGGCCTGGAATGACGCTTTGCGCGTTTTGTGGCGAAACACCTGCTGGGCTACCAGGGCGCCAGGCCAGCCGCCGAGCAATTCGGTCACATGCAGTGTATTTTCCGACGTGCGCCAGGCCCCCGCCTCGGCGCGCCCCTTATCGATAGCGTATTGCACAAAACTCGCTGCGCTGCCGAGCAGATAAGCCAGCAGCGGCCAGGGCAAGCCCACGCGCCACCACAGCAATGCGCTACCCGATAACGGCAATAGACAGAGCACAAACAGCATCACCAGCTTGCGCCCCACATGCTGAACCGGTTGACCGCGCGGCGGGCGTCTGGCCCCAGGATTGGGCTTGGCGCTGCGGCCAGACGGTGGCGGGCGCCGGGGCGGTGAGGCTGTCGGCCGGGGTTTGCGACGGATTGCCGGCCGATCCAGCGCCAGTCCGTCGGCCCGCATATGCTCGGCGCGCGGCCGGCCGCGCTCGTCGGTGCCCGGCACATACCAGACCGACATGCCGGTCTCCGGACGTGCGTCACCACGCATTGCAGAGATATGCACAAACAGCCGCGCTCCCCCTGCGTCGGGCTGGATAAAGCCAAACCCCTTGTCATCGTTCCAACTGCTCAACTGTCCGCGCTGTTCCATACCGCCCTCCCTGAGAGCAGCGCAGTATATCGCGGCAAGCAGGCACTGGTCCGCGCCGGGCAGTCACGCGCGGCCCATGAGGCAAACCAGAATACTGTCTCTTTGCCACTAATCCGTCTAAGGAATCAATAACTTGAGCTGTCGCCAGCTGGCGCCTAGATTTAAGAACGCTGCTGTCCGATGCGCAGAATGGAGTTGTGTATCGCGAGCCTGTGATTATCCAACGCCAGATGCACTAAAGGAGATAGCGCCATGGCCGCTCGACATCACGGCATCGTGCCGTTCAAGGGTATGAATCACCTATGCCTGTTTGGTGAAAACCAGCCCGACCGCTTTGCTCGTCTGTTCCCCCAACTGCCCCCGCTGTACCTCAACCCCACCCTGCTGCATGAACTTGGCGAGGCAGGTGGTGTGATGGAGGATACCGGGCTACCCAATCTGACCAAGCAGGTCCCGGCCGGCTTGATCTTCTTTGGTCAGTTCGTTGACCACGACATCACCCTGGATGCCAGCTCCTCGCTGCGCGGCAACAATGAACCGGGTGACACTATCAACGTGCGCACGCCAACCCTCGATCTCGACTGCCTGTACGGCGACGGGCCCGAGGCGCACCCCTACCTGTACGACGGTGACAAGCTGCTGACCGGCAGCGACTACGCCGACCCAAGTAACCCCAACGACCTGCGCCACCACGACCTGCCACGCACGCCAAAAGGCACGGCCATCATCGGCGACCCACGCAACGACGAGAACCGCGTCATCTCGCAGATGCAGCTGGCGATGCTGCGCTTTCACAACACTGTCTACGACAAGGTGCACAGCGAGTGGGAAGAGGCCAGACGGGTGACGACCTGGCATTACCAGTGGCTGGTGGTGAACGAGTTCCTGCGCACCCTGTGCGGCGACTGGGTGGTGGACGACATTCTTGCCAACGGCCGCAAGGTCTATCGGCCCGAGTGCGACGGCAGCCACGCCGCCTACATACCGATCGAATTTGCCACTGCGGCCTACCGCTTCGGTCACACCATGATTCCGCAGAAGATGCGTGTGCAACCCGGCGGTACCCAGCATGTGCTCTTCAGCCCGACGTCGGCCCTGGGTCGCGGCTTCAGCCCGGTAGCCAGTGCCGACGGCGTAGTGGACTGGGAGAGTCTGTTCGACAGCGGCAACGGCGACTTTGAGCGCGCCGGCCAGATGGATACCAAGCTGGCCAGTGCCTTGCTCGATTTGCCCTTCATGGACCCGTCCACGCCGGCTTTCGAGCGCTCACTGGCAGTGCGCAATCTGTTGCGTGCGCAGAGCTTTCTGGTGCCCTCCGGCGAGCAGGTGGCCGAGTGCATGGCCGCCAGCGGGGCCAGTGAAATTACTGCTGCCGATATTGCCAAGGTACGCGAGGCCGGGGACAAGCTGGGACTGCCCAAGGCCACGCCGCTGTGGCTCTACCTGCTGGCAGAGGGCCGGGTGATTGGGCGCATGGATGGCGAGAAAAGCTTCAGCAAAGGTGAAGGCCTTGGACCGGTGGGCGCGCGCCTGGTGGCCGAGGTGATCATCGGACTGCTGGAGCTGGACCACCGCTCCTTCCTGGGCTCCAACCGTAACTGGTCACCGCTGGATTCGGCCGACAGGGTCGGCAGTAATGGGGTAACCAGTATCTATCAGATGCTGACGGCCTGAACCTGGTGCCGCCACCTCGACAGGTGGCGGCTCACCGGGAACGCAGCGCTGCTGTACCGGCAATTTGCCAGAGCCGCGCCAGGTCGGCGGCGCGGGCACTGAGCTGGTCGGCGGCCTGCTGCATGGCCTGCTCCAGACTCAACGGACCCGGCGCCAGACTGAAGGCGGCGCCGATCCCTTCAGCGTACAACCGCTGATAGCCGTCGCCCAGGCTGCCAGCCAGGGCAATCACCGGCACACCGGCGGCGCGTGCGATACGCGCGACGCCAACCGGGGTTTTGCCGTGCAGACTCTGACCATCCAACCGGCCTTCGCCGGTTATCACCAGGTCAGCGCCCTGCACCGCCTGCGCCAGCCCGGACAACTCCGCCACCAGCTCCACCCCCGGCCGAAAGCCGGCACGCAACACCGCCCGGGCGGCAAACCCCAAACCGCCAGCCGCGCCCACCCCCGGCTGGTCACGCAGGTCTTCGCCGAGGGTAGCCGCCATCACGTCAGCATAGTGACCCAGTGCCGCATCCAGCTGCGCCACCTGCTCGGGACTGGCGCCCTTTTGTGGGCCGAACACCGCAGAGGCGCCGCGCGGGCCACACAGCGGGTTATCCACGTCGGCGGCCACCATCACCTCTACCTGCGCCAGCCGGGTGTCCAGACCGGTCAGGTCAATCTGTCGCAAGCGCGCCAACGCCGCGCCACCAGGGGGTAGTTCTGCGCCCTGCACATCCAGAAAGCGCACACCCAGCGCCGCCAGCAAACCGGCACCGCCATCGTTGGTGGCGCTGCCACCAAGGCCCAGCACAATGCGCCGCACACCGGCATCCAGCGCCGCACGAATCAGCTCACCGGTGCCAAAACTACTGGCTGCCAGCACGTCGCGACGCGCCGGCTCAACCCGGTGCAGGCCACTGGCTTCGGCCATTTCGATGATCGCCTGGGCATCCGGCAGCAGCCCCCAATGCGCCTCAACCGGATCGCCCAGTGGCCCGCTGACGCGGGTCTGCTGCAGCGCGCCGCCGGTGGCGCTCAACAGCGCATCAACCGTGCCTTCACCGCCGTCGGCCATCGGGCAGAGCAGCAGTTCGGCATCGGGGTAAACGCGCGCCCAGCCCGCTGCTATGGCTTCAGCAACGGCGCGGGCACTCAGGCTTTCCTTGAAGGAATCGGGGGCAATAACCAGTTTCATCAAAGCAGTACCAGACTCAGCAGCCAGACGGTAATGATCCCGGCGATACCCTGCATCAGGGTGCCGAGGGTTTGTGCACGGTAGGCGGTGCCTACACTCATGCGGCTGAACTGGGTCACCACCCAGAAGAAGCTGTCGTTGGCGTGGGACACGGTCATCGCGCCAGCACCAATAGCCATGACGCAGAGCACGCGGCCCATTTCACTGTCCAGACCCAGCTCCGGCAGCAGCGGTGCAACCAGCGCTGAGGTGGTAACCAGCGCCACAGTGGTCGAGCCTTGCGCGGACTTGAGTGCGGCGGACACCACAAACGGCATAAACAGGCCGATGCCCAGCGCCGACAGGGTCGCGCCCAGATAGTCACCCAGCGGGGTCACCTTAAGCATCGCACCAAAGGCACCACCAGCACCGGTAATCAACAGAATCGGCGCGGCAGCCTGAATGCCTTCAACCACGCGGTCATGAAACTCCTGACGCTTGTTGTCCGAGCGCAGCAGCGTGCAAGCCAACGCCAAGCCGACCGCCAGCGCCACCACCGGCTGACCGAGGAAAGCCAGCAGCGTGTAAACAAAGCCCTCGCCCACCGGCTTGGCCGGCAAGTTGGCCAGCGTGCCCAGGCAGATCAAGCCAATCGGCAGAAAGATCGGCGCAAAAGCCTTGGTTGCGCTGGGCAGCACGCCGTACTTGGCGCGAATCTGCGCGTAGTCCTCGGCATCCATCACGTGGGCGCCATTGTCTTCCAGCGGAATGTCCTTGCCGACAAAGCGATTGGCCCACCACATGCCGGCAAACGCCGTCACCAGCGACACCACCAGACCGACCAGAATCACCAGACCAAGGTTGTTCTCCAGCCCCAGATTACCGGCCGCCGCAATCGGGCCGGGGGTGGGCGGAACAAAGGTGTGGGAGGCATACAGACCGGTCGCCAGCGCCACGCTCATGGCGATGACCGAAATCTTCATACGCGCGGCCAGCGCATTTTTCAGCGAGTTGAGGATCACGTAACCCGAATCGCAGAACACCGGGATCGACACCAGATAGCCGATAATCGACATGGTTAGCGTCGGAAAGCGCTCACCGAGCAGCTTGATCACCGTCTCGGCCATAGTGATGGCCGCACCGCTGCGCTCAAGGATCACGCCGATGATGGTACCCAACACGATGACAATGCCGATGTAACCGAGAATGCCGCCAAAGCCCCCGGTGATCGTCTTGACGATCTCCATGGTCGGCACCTGATAGGCAAAACCGGCCAGCAGCGCGGCAGCTAACAGGGCTAGAAAGGGGTGTAACTTCAGACGAGAAGTCGCCAGAACGATAAACGCAATCAGCGCGACCAGAATCAGTACCAGACCCATGCTGAACTCCTTTTTATTGTGTTTGCCGCATTGGGCAGCCAGAAAGCAGCCATTGTCACCCAGCCTGCGGGACAAAAGCCTTATGCTCATGCACAACAATAGACGGGAATTGGCCGCTTATTATTGTTCGGCCGCCCAATAGCAGTAACTCCTGAACTGGGCAGATCCGCTCTGGCTTGCGGCCCCAGGGCGCAAGGCGAGCAAACCGGACGCAGAGCGTCCTAACAGGCGCTCCCACGCCGGAGCGTGGGAGTGATCAGATGTGTTCTGGGAAAACGCGATGAATGCACGGACCAACTCCCCGTTTACGCGGGCGAGTAGCGCAGATTTATCGGGAAAAAGAGTCGCAGCATGTCTGAGGAGCGCAGCGACGAGTTCTGCGACTCCCCGATAAATCGAGCAACGCAGCGAACCCGAAGGGCCGCGTAGTCGGGTGCCCGGGGGGATCGCTAAGGGGGGCCGGGCAAGCGGCCCCCCTTGGCTCGCCGTAAAAGGCGAAAAGTGAGCAACCAGACAACCCTAAAGCAGATACCAAACACTGAGGGCCGACGAAGAGCGCCACAACAGGCGGTCCCACGCAGGAGCGTGGGACCGATCAATGGCTAGGGGGGAACGTAGCGGCAGCCGCCACCCAGCTACTCAGGAAACAACGCCAACCCAATACTCAACAACATCCGATCCGTCATCCGATCCAGATCCAGCCCGGTTATCTCGGCAATCCGGTCCAACCGATAACGCAAGGTGTTGCGATGGACTTGCAGGGCGGCAGCGCAGGCCTGGGTGTGGCCGTTATGTTGCAGCCAACTGCGCAGGGTGGCGACCAGCTGTCCGCTGCCATCGGCCCGGCGCAGGGGCTGCAACGGCGCCAGCAGGCGCTGCACGGTCCAGCTGCCCTGCTGTTGATGCAGCAACACCGCCAGGCGGTAATCCCCCAGCCCGACCAGACGCTCGGACAGGCGCATCTCCTGAGCGTAATCACGCAGGTTTATCAGCGCCTCGGTGGCCTCTCGCAAATCCGCCAGTGACTCGACCGCTTCGGCCAGCAGCAGGCGGCCCACCGGCCAGCCGCGCTGATCAGCCTGCTCCAGCCAGCTGCGCCGCACCGTCTCGGTCTTGCCGCTGCGCAGCCAGAGCACGTCATGCAGGCCCAGCGGCAGGATGATGTCATGCGGATGGCGCAGGCGCATCTGGCTGATCAGCTGGCCCTGGGCCAACTCGTGGTCGGTTTCGCTCGCCAGGCACAGCAGACAGCCCTGCAGCGGCCACTTCCAGCGCATGCGCAGGCGCTCGGCGTCGGCCTCCAGGCTCGCCAGTGGGTAGCCACGCTCCAGCAGGTTGACCAGCCAGGCTTCCTGCTGCTGCCCGCGCCAGTGCTGCTCGGCCTGCAGCACACGCTGCTCGACCAGCATCTCGGCGGTCATGCGCAGCAGCTCGGCAAAGGGCCGTACCTGTTCCGGGTCGCCGGTGATGCCCAGCACACCGACCAGTCGGCCAGCATGCAGCAGGGGCAGGTTGATACCCGGTTTAACCCCCTGCAGACAGGCCGCAGCCTGCTCATCCAGCGCCACCACGCGCTGGTTCGCCAACACCAGCTGGGCTCCTTCATGCAGTGAATCGATGCGCTGAGCATCACCGCTGCCGATGATCACGCCCTGCCGATCCATAACGTTGATGTTGTAAGGCAGGATCGCCATGGCCCTATCAACAATGTCCTGGGCCAGCAGCCGGTCCAGTTCAAACATAGTTCACTCCTGTGTCATCACCCGGTCATGCAAGCTGGCTCATGATGCCCCCGTGACGCAGCACCAACCACGACTCGGGAGACGCCAACATGGCCTTTAATCCGGATTTTGCAGGTGACACTCACTCCGCTGCCAGCGAGCGCCGCGAACGCCGCCGACAGGAAGACAAAAAGCGCATGGCCTACCGCCGCGCCAT
>DBHE01000213.1:3269-11571 GCA_002296055.1 Pseudomonadaceae bacterium UBA836 | reverse complement strand
ACGCCATCAGCCGCGCAGCGCTGCAGATAAGCCCAGGTCAGGTCATAGAAATCCTGCTCGGTGCGCAGGGCATCGGCGCCCTGATAGTAGAGATCAAGAAAGTCCTGCAGATTGCCGAACTCGTAGGCCGCGCGCAGCGCTTCCACATCGGCGTAGGGCAAGGTAATGCCGTTGCGCTCGGCCAGGGCAAACATCAGTTCAGGCTCAAGGCTGCCTTCCAGATGCATGTGCAGTTCTGCCTTGGGCAAGGCGCGAAGAAAATCGGTATCGGGAAAGGACATAAGCGGCACTCCTGGAATTCTGCTGCACGAACGTGCAGTTCATGCAGCAAAGGATATGCCAGGCAGGGGTTTGCTGTCCTGAAATAAGGCGCCTCGTCGGCGCTCGAGTATGGCGACAGGGAATGGCAGCATGGCAATTTGCCAAATGCTCGGCAGGTGGAGCGTGCACATGGGGGTCGCCCCGTTTACGCGGGCGAGGAGCGCAGGGCTGACGGGAAAAAGAGTCGCAGCATGTCTGAGGAGCGAAGCGACGAGTTCTGCGACTCCCCGTTAGACCGAGCAACGCAGCGAACCCGAAGGGCCGCGTAGTCGGGTGCCCGGGGGGATCGCTAAGGGGGGCCGGGCAAGCGGCTCCCCTTAGCTCGCCGTGAAAGGCGAAAGGCTGACTTAACCGCGGCACGATGCGAAAAACGGCTAACCGGTCCTCGCCGCGCCACAACAACCCCAACTACTTACGCGCAGCCCGAATCGCCGCCATAAAGGCCGCCATCTCAGCTTCTCGGTCGGCCGCTACCTTCTGCACATTGGGGTTCTGTGCCAGCAGCTCCAGCAGCGCGGCGCCCTGCGGCAGCTCGGCTTTCAGATCGATATCGAACAGCTTCTGCGCCACCGTGCAGGCCAGATCAAAGCTATAGAGGAACAAGATGTCGGCAATGGTCATCTCGCTGCCAGCCACATAGGGCGCAAAGCGGCCGTGGCGCGCCAGGGTGGCAACGCCTGCCAGCAGTTCGGTGCGGGCCTTGTCCTTGATCGCCTGATCGACCTTGCCGCCGAAGAACACTTCCATAAAGCAGGAGCGGGCCGGCAGTTCGATATACAGCTCGATTTCCTTGGTCAGCGCACGAACCACGCCACGCTCGAAGGGGTCGCTTGGCAGCAGCGGTTTGCCGCCTTGGGTTTCCTCGATGTATTCGAGGATCACATTGGTCTCGTTGATAAAGCCCTTTTCGGTCTCCAGCACCGGCACCTTGCCGCGCGGGCTCATGGCGAGAAACGCGGGCTCCTGGCTGCCGTGCACGTTATTGATCTCGAACTCGACACCCTTTTCCAGCAGCGCCAGCTTGGCCATGTTGAAGTAGTTGCTGGCCGCAAAGCCGTGTAGTCTGATCATCCTGTTGTTCTCCATTGTTGGACGGAAGTGGCGACACCGTGACGCGGTCCATCTTGTACCCGCGCAGGCAATAATTCACCAGCGTCATCAAGGCGCTGAATGCGCTGACAATGCCAGCCGGCTAGACTGAATGCACACCCGAAAAGAGGCTCCAGTAATGCTGACACCCGACGAGATAGCCGAAATCAACCTGCTCTGCCAGTTCAACCTGGGTAACACCCAAGAAGGTCTGAAGATTCACAGTCACGATGCCGATCCCAACACCGTCGCCGCCGCCGAGCGCCTGTTTGCCAGAGGTCTGATCAGCCAACACGATGGCGGCTACCTTACCAGCCTGGGGCTGGACGCTGCCGAGCACAGCCAGCACTTGCTGACTATTTTGCGCACTCCTACCTCCTGACGTCAGCCATGCAGCAGGGTGAGATTCAGCCACGGATTGACGAAGGCATTGACCGCAAGGCTCTGAACACCCTGCGCAAACGCTTTATGGCGGTCAACGCCACGCGCCTGCGCCGCGTGCTGCAGGCGCTGCCCAGCCGACAGTACAACGTACTGCAACTGCTGCCGCTGCTGTTCGACGTCAACTACCCCCTGCTCCCCGGTTTCGTCTCGCGCGACACTCCCTGTGGCCTGCACGGCTTTGAGCCGGACAGCAGCTGTCAGCAAATTGCCCAAAGCCTGACTCGCAGCTTCCAGTATCGCCGTCACCCCGCCGGCTTCAGCGGTCAGATCCACGGCCTCTATCTGATGGGCAGCGGCGGCACTATCGGCCAATCCGAGCAGAGCGATCTGGATGTCTGGGTCTGCCACGCGCCGCAACTCAACGCCGAGCAAATAGCGGAGCTGGCTCGCAAATGCGAGCTGATCACCGAATGGGCGGCGAGCCAGAGCAGTGAGGTGCACTTTCACCTGATCAATCCCGCCAGCTTCGCCCAGGGCGAGCGCGACAACGAACTGGGCATTGAAGACTGCGGCAGCACCCAGCACTACTTGCTACTGGACGAGTTTTACCGCACTGCCATCCACCTGGGCGGGCGTTTTCCACTGTGGTGGCTGGTGCCGGTCTACGAAGAAGCGCGCTACCGCGACTACACCCATCAGCTGATCAGCAAGCGCTTTATCCGCGCCGATGACTATCTCGACCTGGGCCACGTGGCCGCCATTCCCGCCGGTGAGTTTGTCGGCGCCGGGTTGTGGCAGTTGTTCAAGGGTATCGAGTCACCCTACAAGTCGGTACTCAAGCTGCTGCTGACCGAGGTCTACTCCAGCGAGCACCCGCGCGTGCGCTGCCTTAGCCTGGACTTCAAGCAGGCCGTGTTTGCCGGCAAGCCAAACGAAGACGAGCTGGACCCGTACGTCATGCTATACCGGCGACTGGAACGCTACCTGCTCAGTCGGCGCGAGAGCGAGCGCCTCGAACTGGTGCGTCGTTGCCTGTATATCAAGGCCAACGTACGCCTGAGCCGGCGCAGCGGCCTGCTGGACTGGAAGCGGCAGATGATGGAGCGACTGGTGCGCGAATGGCACTGGGGCACCCGCCAGCTGCAGCAGATGGACGACCGCCGCCAGTGGCGCATCCGCGAAGTAGCAACCGAGCGCCGCCAGCTGGTCAACGAGCTGACCCACAGCTATCGCCTGCTGTCGCAGTTTGGCCGCAGTCAGGGCGTGATCAACGCCGTCAGCGCACGCGACCTGTCACTGCTGGGGCGGCGCCTGTACGCCGCCTTCGAGCGCAAGGCGGGGAAGATCGAATTCATCAACCCAGGCATCAGCCCGGACCTCAGCGAAGACCTGCTGACGCTGGCCTGGAGTGCGGGCCGTGACGACAACCCACCGACCTGGAGCCTGTATCGCGAAGGCCTTGGCGCCGCAGAGCTAGGCGATCATCCGGCGCTCAAACGCAGCCTCAACCTGCTGGAGCTGCTTGCCTGGGGGCACCGCAACGGCTTGATCGACAGCGCCACGCGCTTTGTCCTGCACCCCGGCGACAGCGCGCTCAGCGAGTACGAACTCAACAGCCTGGTGCACAGCCTGCAGCAGCAGTTTCCCTTACCCTTGCCGGCGCTGACCGAAGTCGCCCTGTCACGCGCCAGCGAACCCTGTCGCGTGCTGCTGCTGGTCAATATTGGCCTGGACCCGCTGCCCGGCAGCAGCCAGAAAAACCTGCACCTGATCAGCAGCCACACCGACGCACTGGGTTACTCCGGCCTGCGGGACAACCTCATTCAGCGTATCGACCTGGTCACCCTGAACAGCTGGAACGAGCTGCTGGTCACCCAGTATCAGGGGGAGGAAGCCTGCATGCAGGCCCTGCGCGACTACCTGAACGGCGGCCGCGAGCATCAGCGCCTGCCCGAGCTGGCCGTGCGCTGCTTTTGCCGCAACCGTGCCAGTGCCATCGCCGAGCGGGTAGAGAGCCTGTTCAGCAGCGCTGCCGAGCATTTACTGGGCAACCCACCAGCGCGCTTACTGCTGCAACTACAGAACGCCTTCCGCATTCTGGAGTGGCAGGACGAACAAATCAGCATGCTGGCGCTGGATGATCGCACCCAGCTGCTGCGCTACCTGGGCCGCTCCCGGCCGCGCCACCAGCGTCTGGTACTCGACAGCTACGCCCTACAAGGACAAGACCTCGGGCTGCTCCTGCAGCAGGACCAGCCCGGCCGCGTGCAGCTGTTTTACCGCCTGCGCGCCAACTGGCAGGCCGAGATCAGCCTGCTGGATGAGCGCGGTGCGCTGTGGGCGACCCAGCAAAGCTATCGCGATGAACAAACCCTGTTGCTGCCGCTGCTGCGTTTTCTGCGCAGCATCCAGCTGCGCCGGCAGGCCGGCGAAAATCTGGATCGCAGCATCGACGAGGGCGAGCCCGAGCTGTACTGCATCCTGCCCGCCCAGGAGGGGCATCCGCTGCGCCTGGAGCAGCGTGCGCTGCCGCGCGGCGGCCTGGATGCCGATATCTATGCGGTGCAGGCGATTGCCGAGCCCGGCGCCGGGCGCAGCCTGCGGGTAACCATCTTCTGTGACCACCGCGAGTTTTCCGAGCTGGAGTACGGCGCCCAACTCTACACCGAGGTAGCCCGCCACATCCTCAGCCGCCGTCGTGACCGCGAGCCCTACCCCTGTTACATCACCGATCTGGACCTGTCCGCGGTTGACCCTGGCGGCCGCATGCAGACCGTCCAATATCTGCGCTACCGCCAACAACTGGAAAGTGCGCTGAACGACGCCATGCAAGCGCTGGCTTAAGGACTCTCGCGCTCAGCCCGCCGCTGGGCAGCCGCCGCGATGATCTCGCGCTGACGCGCATCCGACGCCCGGCCCCACTCCAGAATTTCGTCCATCAAGCGGCCGCAGCCCATGCATAGCTCACCATCCAGGCAGCATTTGCGTACGCAGGGGGAAGGCTGGCAGCCGCGGGTTGTCATCGCGAATCTGCGTCGATATCCAGCTCCAGCTCTTCGCCGCTGAGCTCTTCCAGCACGCTGGCCAACACCTCGCCCAGGGTGCCCTCACCACTGTCGTGCAGCCAGCCCTGCTCTGCGTCGAAGTTGAAGTGCAGGGTACGATCGGGCGTGGCCAGCCACAGCTCGCGCGAAGCCGGCTGACGACCAATGGCCAGCCGCTGACCCTCAGGCAGGATCAGCACCAGTGAGCCGTCGATATGCTCCATCTCCAGATCCAGATCGCCATCATCCAGGGCGTGCTCGATCAGATCCTGTACGCGGTCTACTGCCTGGTGGAAACTTGCTTCACTCATGTCCTGCATTGTCTGTCTCTCATCTGACTCGGGCGTCTGCGCGCCGTTTTCCGCCCGCCGGGCCGCTGGCTGATGCGTCAGGCCGGGTGGCTGGGTATACTGCCGGGTATTCTACCTGTAAGGATTTCAACATGAAGCCATTCGCTGCGGCCCTGTTCACGTTGCTGGTTTTGACCGGCTGCGGACAGAAAGGCCCCCTGTATATTCCAGAGGACACGGCCAGCGCGCCTGCCCAGACCGAGACTGCCGAGCAATCGACCCAGAAGTGATGCCCCAATGACCGCGTTTGAATACCGCAACGGCGAGCTGCACGCCGAAGGCGTTGCCCTGTCGTCGATTGCCGAACAATACGATACGCCCTGTTTCGTCTACTCACGAGCCGCCATTGAGCAGGCCTATGATGCCTGGGACAGCGCCCTGGACGGCGTACCCCATCTGGTGTGCTTTGCCGTCAAGGCCAACTCCAACCTGGGCGTACTGAACCTGCTGGCCCGCCGTGGCGCCGGGTTTGACATCGTCTCCGGTGGTGAGCTGGAGCGCGTACTGGCCGCCGGTGGCGAGCCGTCGCGCATCGTCTTTTCTGGCCTGGGCAAGACAGCAGCCGAAATGCGCCGCGCACTGGAAGTCGGTATCCACTGCTTCAACGTTGAATCCGCTGCCGAGCTGGAGCGCCTGCAACAGGTGGCCGCCGAGCTGGACATCAAGGCGCCCGTTTCCCTGCGCGTGAACCCCGATGTAGATGCCAAGACCCACCCGTACATCTCCACCGGGCTGAAAGAGAACAAGTTCGGCATCGATATCGCCCAGGCGCCCGCCGTCTATCGCCGCGCCGCCGAGCTGAGCCACATCGACATCTGCGGTGTGGATTGCCACATCGGCTCGCAGCTGACCGACGACACCCCGTTTATCGATGCGCTCGACCGACTGCTGCAGCTGATCGACGGGCTGGCCGCCGAAGGCATCAACATTCGTCACCTGGATCTGGGCGGCGGACTGGGCGTGACCTATCGCGACGAGACGCCACCGAGCCCCGGCACCTATCTGGCCAAGGTGCGTGAAGCGCTGGCCGGTCGCAACCTGACCCTGGTGTTTGAGCCGGGCCGCTCGATTGTCGCCAACGCCGGCGTGCTGCTGACCCGCGTCAACCTGCTCAAGCCGACCGAGCACAAGAACTTCGCCATCATCGACGGCGCCATGAACGACCTGATCCGCCCGGCCCTGTACAGCGCCTGGATGGGCATCGACGCGGTCAAACCGCGCAGCGATGTGGCAGTACACACCTGGGACCTGGTGGGCCCGGTCTGCGAAACCGGTGACTTCCTCGGCAAGGACCGCGAGCTGGCGCTGGCCGAAGGTGACCTGCTGGCTGTGCGCTCCGCCGGTGCCTACGGTTTTGTCATGAGCTCGAACTACAACACCCGTCCGCGGGCGGCTGAAGTGCTGGTCGACGGCGAGGCCACCCACCTGGTGCGTCGCCGCGAGACCGTCAGTGAGCTGCTGGCCGGCGAGTCCGTGCTGCCCGGGGCCTGAGATGCTGCTGCGATTTACCAAGATGCACGGGCTGGGCAACGACTTTATGGTCATCGACCTGGTGACCCAGCACGCCCAGCTGAGTGCAAAGCAGATCCGCCAATGGGCCGATCGCCACACCGGCATCGGCTTCGACCAGCTGTTGCTGGTCGAGCCGCCAACGACGCCGGATGCCGACTTTCGCTATCGCATCTTCAATGCCGACGGCAGCGAGGTAGAGCAGTGCGGCAACGGCGCGCGCTGCTTCGCCCGCTTTGTGCAAGACAAGCGCCTGACCGCCAAGCAGGAAATTCAGGTCGAAACCGCCGGCGGGCCTATCGTGCTGCGCATCAACCACGACCGTCAGGTCACGGTTGATATGGGCGCGCCGCGTTTTGTACCCGCCGAGATCCCCTTCCAGGCCGACGCCGAAGCCATCGACTACACCCTTGAGGTGGCAGGTGAGCAGCTGCAAGTAGCTGCCGTGTCCATGGGCAACCCGCACTGCGTCACCCTGGTGCCCGACGTGCAGGACGGTACGCTGGAGCGCCTGGGTGCGCTGATCGAAGCCCACCCGCGCTTTCCGCGCAAGGTCAACGCCGGCTTTATGCAGGTGGTCGACCGTCAGCACGCCCGTCTGCGCGTTTTTGAGCGTGGCGTGGGTGAAACCCAGGCCTGTGGCACCGGCGCCTGCGCCGCAGCCGTGGCCGGCATTCGTCTGGGCCTGCTGGACTCACCGGTGAACATCGATCTGCCCGGCGGCCGCCTGCAAATCGAATGGGCTGGCCCCGGCCAACCCGTGCTGATGACCGGCCCGGCCACCCGCGTCTACGAGGGACAGATTCGCGTATGAAAGAACAACCGCCCCATCCTGACGAACTCGAAGCCGCCCGCGTGGTGGAGTTTTTGCAGCGCCACCCGGCCTTTTTCGTCGAGCACGACGAGCTGCTGGCCGACCTGATCGTGCCGCACGAAGCCGGCCATGCGGTGTCGCTGGTCGAGCGGCAGGTCAAACTGCTGCGCGAGCGCAATATCGATGTGCGCCACCGCCTGAACCAGCTGATGGACACCGCGCGGGAAAACGACCGGCTGTTCGACAAGAGCCGCCGGCTGATTCTCGGCATGCTCGAAGCGCAAAGCCCGGATCAGGTGGTGGCCACGCTGGAAGACGGCCTGCGCACCGATTTTCAGGTGCCCTTCGTCAGCCTGATCCTGTTTACCGAAGCAGACCGCTACAGTAACGCCCACTGCGTTACCCACACCGCCGCCAAGGAAGCCATAGGCCACCTGCTCGACAGCGACAAGCCGGTCGCCGGCGCACTGCGCCCGGCCGAGCTGAACTTCCTGTTTGGCGAGCACGGTGAGCAGGTCGCATCCACCGCGCTGGCGCCCATCCGCTACCAGGGGCTGCACGGCGTGCTGGCACTGGGCAGCGAAGACGCCCAGCAATACCGCAGCGCCACCGGCACCCTGTTCCTTGGCTACGTCGCCGACGCGCTTGCCCGCGTGCTGTTGCGCCAACGCCCGCTGGCCGATGAACACCACGCCTGAGCAGGCCGGCGTCGCCGACCCCGATATCAGCGCCTTTCTCGATCACCTGCGCATCGAGCGCAGGCTGTCGCCGCGCACCCTGGAAGCCTACCG
>DBHE01000213.1:0-2892 GCA_002296055.1 Pseudomonadaceae bacterium UBA836 | reverse complement strand
CCGGCTGGACACCCAGCACCTGCGCCACTTTATTGCCAGCCAGCACCAGCAGGGCCTGTCGCCCCGCAGCCTGCAGCGCCTGCTTAGCGCCATCCGTAGCTTCTACCGCTTTTTGCAGCGCGAGGGCCGTGCACAGCAAAACCCGGCGCTCGACTTGCGTGCCCCCAAGGCCGCACGGCCCCTGCCGCGCACGCTGGACGCCGATCTGGCCACCCAACTGCTCGACAGTCCGGGCGAGGACGACTGGCTCGGCCGCCGTGATCAGGCCATGCTGGAGCTGTTCTATTCCTCCGGTCTGCGGTTGTCGGAGCTGGCCGGGCTGGATGTCAGCGATCTCGACCTGAACCAGGGCGAAGTGCGCGTCACCGGTAAGGGCAACAAGACCCGCGTGCTGCCGGTCGGCCGCCAGGCACGGCGCGCCCTGCAGGACTGGCTCAGCGTGCGCCCGGCCAACGGCGATAGCGCCCAGCCGCTGTTCGTCAGCCAGCGCGGCAGCGCGCTCACCCCGCGCGCCATTCAGTTGCGCCTGCGTCGTCACGGCGTGGAGCGCATCGGCCAGCACCTGCATCCACACATGCTGCGCCACTCCTTCGCCAGCCACATGCTGGAGTCCTCCGGAGACCTGCGGGCAGTGCAAGAGCTACTCGGCCACGCCGATATCAGCACCACCCAGATCTATACCCATCTTGATTTCCAGCACCTGGCCCAGGTGTATGATCAGGCCCACCCCAGAGCCAAACGCAAGGCAGACAAATGATTCAGCTGGTGACCTTTGACCTCGACAACACCCTGTGGGAGACCGAATCGGTCGTCGCCAACGCCGAACGGGTGCTGGCCGACTGGCTAGGCAAACAGGCGCCGAACTACGCCGCCGCCCGCGATCAGGACGCGCGCAAGGCGCTGCTGGCAGAGGTGCTGGATGGCGACCCGGCGCTGCGCCACCGCGTGACGCCCCTGCGTATCGCCGTGCTGGAGCTGGGTTTGCGCAAGGCCGGCTACCCGGCAGACGAAGCCAAACGCCTGGCACTCGCCGGTTTCGAGGTGTTTATCGATGCCCGCCATCGGCTGGAATACTTCCCGCACATGGAGCTGGTGCTGCAACTACTGTCGCAGCAATACCAGCTGGCGTGCATTTCCAACGGCAACGCCGATGTACGCCGGCTCGGGCTGGATCGCTATTTCAGCATCATCGTGTCAGCCGATGAGGTGGGTATCAGCAAGCCGGACCCGGCGCCCTTCCTGGCGGCGCTGAACAACGCCGGGGTCGAGCCGCAGCAGGCGCTGCATATCGGGGATCATCCGGGAGACGACATCCAGGGCGCCCTGGATGTCGGCATGCACACCCTGTGGTTCAACCCACAGGGCAGTGCCTGGACGGGCCAGCAACGGGCCCACGGCGAGGTACGCTGCCTGAGCGAGATTCCGCCCTGGCTGAACCGCTACCAGCGCTACGCCAAACGCTGAGCGGTCGGTACGGCAGCGTCAGATAGGACGGCTGCCGTACTTGTTTTCAGGCTTTTTCGGCGGATCGGAGACCACGTTGTCGTCGATCTGCTGCACCTTGCCACCGCGCGCCATGAACTCTTCGATCTGACGAGCCAGCATCTCCCGCTCGCGCTCCTTGGCTTCCACAGAGGCGCCTTCAAAGTCGTCGCTGGCTGCGGCTTTCTTCTTGCGCGACTTGCTGCTGACCTCGGCACCATCGTCGCCGTCATCACCATCGTCGCTGCCGCCGGTCACATCGTCCTGATCGTCGACCTCGGAATCGTCCATCCCATCCAGATCGTCGTCCAGATCATCACTCATGCCTGAATCCTCACAGTGGAAAACAGGCTATATATAGTTCATCGAGGGGATTTGGCTAGTCTCCGGAGAAAATTTTTTTCGCCTGTACCGCCTGCCCTAGAGCCGGATCACAACCCGGCACCTTCACTCAAACGCGCCAGCTGATCCAGGTCGGTCTGCACCCCGGAGGTTTCGCGGATGCGGGTCAGAATCTCGCGTTTCAAGGCGATAAATTCCGGCTCCAGCTTCATGTCCTGGTGCCGCACCTTGGGCAGCGGTACCTCGTAGATGCTGTCGATCCGACCCGGGCGTGGCGCCATCAGCACAATGCGGGTACCCAGATAGATCGCCTCTTCCACGTCGTGAGTGACAAACAGGATGGTGCTCTTCTCCAGCCGGTGCACGTGCAGGATCAGGTCATGCATGACCTCTCGGGTCTGCGCGTCCAACGCGCCGAACGGCTCATCCATCAGCAGAAAGTCCGGCCGTGGCATCAACGCCCGGGCAATCGCGACGCGCTGCTGCATGCCGCCGGATAGCTGGCTGGGGTACGCGCCGGCAAAGTTCTTCAAGCCCATCAGATTGAGCAGCGCATCGGCCCGGCCGCTGGCGGCTTCCACGTCAGACTGGCTGTGTACCGAGTCAGAGATCACCTTCAGCTGGCGGCAGAACTTGATGTTCTCGGTCACCGTCAGCCAGGGGTAGAGGCTGTAGTGCTGAAATACCATGGCGCGGTCAACGCCGGGGCCGTCAATTGGCTCGCCGCGCAGCAGAATGTCGCCGCTGCTGTGGGTTTCCAGCCCGGCCATAATGCGCAGCAGGGTCGACTTGCCACAGCCGGAGGCGCCGACAAAGGTAATGAATTCGTTAGGCTCTACCTCAAGGTTGACGTCACGCAGCGCCTCGATGGTCTGGTTGCGGGCAGCAAACTGCTTGCCCACGTTGCGAATGCTGATGCAGGACTGATCCATGGGCTTACCTCTTCTGCCAGTGGAAGGCGCGGCGACCGAGCCAGCGGAACGCCTGGTCGGTCAGCAGACCGATGAGGCCGATCAGCAGGATGCCGGCGAAAATCTTGTCGGTGTGCATGTAGCGCTGGGCGCGCAG
>DBHE01000141.1 GCA_002296055.1 Pseudomonadaceae bacterium UBA836 | reverse complement strand
TACTTCGAGTACTACCTGTCGATGGCCTATCCCGGCAGCATTTTGCGCACGCTGGTGTGTCTGGAAGAGCACGACGGCAAGACCTATTACCAGCGCACCGAGCGGATTCGCGAGCGGCCTGGCAGCAAGCCGTTTCACGGGGTGTATCGGGGCATGGTGCAGTTTCTGTCGGACCGCATCTTTCTTGCCGACTACGAAACCCTGACCAATTTCGAGATGACGCAAACGGTGCTCTACCCGTCGTTCCGTAACCGGGTAGACCGGCTCACGGGCCTGCGCATTGGCGTTTCCGGCAGCGGCGAGCGGGTGCCGTGCTGCACGCGGGTGCTCTACGAGTATCTGGGCCGTGAGGTTGACCGCCAGCGGGTGCTGGCGCTGTGCGGGTTGTATGCCTGCGATGATCCAGCGCTGGATGCGGATATCCGGGCGGCTATCCGCAACGATATTGGCCCGGGCGAGTGGCACTTCCGGGCACGATTCTAAGGGAGCTGTGTGCGCTCGTCGCTCAGGTTGAGTGACCAGTCCCGGCGGACTGCTGCCGCGTCACGGCCTCCGGCCAGTAACCAGTGCAACTTGCAAAATGCCGCTTCCGGCGTCATGTCGCCACCGCTCAAGACGCCCTGCTCCTGCAGGCCGGCACTAGCGGCGTAGGCGCCGGGGCTGATACCTCCCTGCAAACACTGGGTGACGTTGACTACCACTTTGTCGCGAGCGGCGGCGCGTTTGATGAAGGCATTGAACGCCGCGTCACGGCTTGGAATGTTGCCTGCACCAAAGCTCTGCAGCACCACCGCCTTGCAGCCGTTGTCGGCCAGCAGGGCGTCGTACAGTGCCGTGGGCATGGACGGGTGCAGACAGAGCATGGCAACTGCGCCGCGCTGAAAGCTCAGCGCTGCCGCTTCGCGCGGGTGGCGGCCAGCGATCTGGCTGCCCAGCAGGCGCTCGGTGTGCAACACCTGCTGAATATTCAGCTCCGCCAGCGGCGCGGCGTTTGGCGTGTCAAAGGCCGGGAACAGTTGACTGCTGACCTTACGCAGCCGGCTGCCGTTGAGCAACCGGTTATTGAACACCAGACTGACATTCGGGATACGCGGCCCGGCGGCCAGCTGCAGCGCGGCCTGCAGGTGCGCCACGGCGTCACTGCGCGGCAGGCCAAGCGGAACCTGGGCACCGGTGAACAGTACGTTGCGCTCACTGGCCCCGAGCATGAAGGACAGGGCCGCGGCGCTGTAGGCCATGGTGTCGGTGCCGTGCAGGATGATAAAGCCGCGATAGCGCTCCCAGTGCTTGGCCAGCAAGGCGGCCAGCTGTTGCCAGTGCTCAGGCGTCAGGTCGGCGCTGTCGATCAGCGGATCTATTTCCAGCAGGTCAAAGTCGGGCAGCAATGCAAGGCTGCTACCCAATTGCTGCTCAATCCGTTGCTGCAGACCGGGGGCCGGTGCCAGGCCTTTGGGGCCGGGCACCATGCCGATGGTGCCGCCGGTGTACAGCATCAGCACCTCGGCGGTCATGAGGCAGCCTTTTGCGGCGCCAGCATGGATTGTGGGCTGAGCAGGCGGTTCAGGTCGGCTTCCGACATCAGGTTTTCCTCGATGATCAGCGCCTTGACCGTGCTGCCGGTCATCAGCGCTGTGTGGGCGATGCGCGAGGCGTTGCTGTAGCCAATATGCGGCACCAGTGCAGTGATGATACCGATGCTGTTTTCCACGTGCGCAGCACAGGCCAGCTCGTTGGCTTTTATGCCACGGATGCAGCGGTGCTCAAGCATCTCGCAGGCTTCCTTGAGCATCTTCAGCGAATTGAGCAGATTGTAGATGATCATCGGCTCCATGGCGTTGAGCTGCAGCTGCCCGGCCTCGGCAGCTAACGTCACCGCCAGATCCGACGCGATCACCTGATACGCGGTCTGGTTCATCGCTTCGGGAATCACCGGGTTGACCTTGCCCGGCATGATCGAGGAGCCGGGCTGCATCGGTGGCAGCTGGATCTCGCCCAGACCGGTACGCGGGCCGCTGGAGAGCAGGCGCAGGTCGTTGCTCATTTTGCTCAGCTTGATTGCCAGGCGCTTGAGGATGCCGGAGAAGAAGACGAAGGCACCCATGTCGGACGTGGCTTCGACCAGGTTGCAGGCCGGTACCAGTGGCTTGCCCGACACCTCGGCCAGCCGTGCGACGACCTTGGCGGAGTAACCGTCCGGTGTGTTGATCCCGGTGCCAATGGCGGTGCCGCCGAGGTTGACCTCACACAGCAGGGCGCAGGCTTCGCGGATGCGGTCGAGGTCTTCACCGAGGTTCACCGCAAAGGCGTCGAATTCCTGGCCCAGGGTCATCGGCACCGCGTCCTGCAGCTGGGTGCGGCCCATCTTCAGGATGTGGGCAAAT
This sequence comes from Pseudomonadaceae bacterium UBA836, assembly GCA_002296055.1. Classification (GTDB taxonomy): domain Bacteria; phylum Pseudomonadota; class Gammaproteobacteria; order Pseudomonadales; family Pseudomonadaceae; genus Halopseudomonas. The sequence continues at coordinate 563 of DBHE01000141.1, read as the reverse complement.
TCGCGACCCTTGTCTTCCAGCGCTGTTTTCAGTGAGGCCAGCGCCGGAACGAAGTTGTCAGCGGCAAACTGAATGCCGAGGCAGGCAGCGGTCGGGTAGGCGTCGTTGGTCGACTGCGAACGGTTAACGTCGTCGTTGGGGTGCAGATGGGTGTATTCGCCGCGTGCGTGACCGAGCTTGGCCAGCGCAACGTTGGCGATCACCTCGTTGGCATTCATGTTGGTCGAGGTGCCAGCGCCACCTTGAATGACATCAACGATGAACTGGTCCAGATACTGACCGGCGGCGATATCTTCGCAGGCCGAGACGATCGCCTCGGTCTTGGTGGCATTGAGCAGGCCGAAATCGTGGTTGGTCAGTGCCGCTGCCTGTTTGACCATGGCCAGTGCGCGGATCAACTCCGGAAAATGGGCAATCGGCACGCCGGTAATGGCGAAGTTGTTGGCAGCGCGTTGGGTCTGGATGCCGTACCAGGCATCAGCGGGTACATCGAGATAACCGAGCAGATCGTATTCTGAGCGGGTGTTCATGGGGTGTGCTTCCGCAGGGAAACGGAGCGCCGG
>DBHE01000266.1 GCA_002296055.1 Pseudomonadaceae bacterium UBA836 | reverse complement strand
TGCAGCGTATTGTCGATATGCTCAAGGAGGCGATGGACGGTGAAACCACCATCGGTGTGTCCGAGGCTCAGGCAGAAGAGTGGTATCCGCTGTTCGGTGCCCTGCAGGCGCGCGCCGAAGCCAACTGGACGCTGTGGACCCAGTTCTGCCTGCAGGACCCGGAAGGCAAGCCGCCAACGGCGCGCTGGCTGACCCTGACCGATAACGGCGATATCGAGGTGCATGTCAGCCCGATTCTGGCCGCTGACACCTTGCGCCAGTATCTCTGGAATCCGGCCTTTGCGGCGCTTGCCACCTCGGCCACCCTGACCGCGCTGGGCAAGTTTGATCGCTTCAGTCACCGTGCCGGCTTGCCACGCAGCGCGGTGTGCACGCTGGCGCCCAGCCCCTTCAAACATGCTGAGGCCGGTTTGCTGCGCGTCCCCAACTACGGGGCTGACCCGCGCGACAGTGCGGGGCATACCGCTGCGATTGTCGAACACCTGCCGGATATTCTGGCGGATGAGCGCGGTAGCCTGGTGCTGTTTTCATCGCGTAAGCAGATGCTGGAGGTGTTTGCCGGTGTGCCCGCAGAATTTCGCCAGCGGGTACTGGTGCAGGGCGATTTGTCCAAGCAGGAGCTAATTCGCCAGCACCGCAAGCAGGTGGATGATGGCAAACCGAGCGTGATTTTTGGTCTGGCGAGCTTTGCCGAAGGCGTTGACTTGCCCGGCAAATATTGCGAGCACGTGGTGATCGCCAAGATCCCCTTTGCGGTGCCGGATGATCCGGTCGAAGCGGCGTTGGCCGAATGGATTGAAAAGAACGGTCGCAACCCGTTTATGGAAATCGCCGTACCGGACGCCAGCCTGCGGCTGATTCAGGCGTGCGGTCGCTTGCTGCGTACCGAGAGCGACAGCGGCACCGTGACCGTGCTGGACCGCCGGCTGGTGACCCAGCGCTATGGCAAGGCGATTCTCAACGCGCTGCCGCCGTTCCGCCGCGAGATTGACTGAGCTATCAGCCGGAACGATTGCTTGTCGACAGGCGCACTGATAATGGCTGTCGAGGGCCGACGGCTTCGGTTAAATGGGCAGAAACAAGACAACAAGGACCGCATGATGAGCACTATCCAGGGTTACTTTGATCCGCGCTTTGAGTCAGTACGCGAGCTGTTTGCCGAACAGCAACAGGACGAGCAGTCCCGCGGTGCGGCGCTGTGCGTCACCGTTGGCGGCGACACCGTTCTCGATCTCTGGCAGGGTGTGCGCGACAAGGACAACCAGGCCGTCTGGGAACAGGACACCCTGGTCAATGTGTTCTCCTGCACCAAGCCCCTCGGCGCTGTCGCATTGCTGCAGCAGGTTGCTGCCGGCAAGCTGGAGTTGGACGCGCCGCTGGCGGCAGTCTGGCCCGAGTTTGCCCAGGCTGGTAAAGAGGCGGTCACTCTGCGGCAGATTTTGAGCCATCGCTCCGGCTTGTCTGCGGTCAGCAAAACCCTGCCGCCTGAAGCGCTATTCGATTGGGACGCCATGAGCGCCGCGCTGGCCGCGCAGGAGCCTTGGTGGACTCCGGGCGATGAGCACGGCTACGCACCAGTGACCTACGCCTGGCTGCTGGGTGAGCCGCTGCGCCGGCTGACCGGCCAGCGCCCGGGCCAGGCGATCGCAGACAGCATCTGCGAACCGCTGGGTATGGACTTCTTCGTTGGGGTGCCTGACCAGGATCTGCAGCGTATCGCGTCGGTATCCCGCCTGCGCAACCAGTACGGCGATGAGGGTGCCCGCCGCCTGTTTGGCGCCATGGGCCAACCCGACAGCATGACCGCCAAGGCCTTTGGCAACCCCTCCAGCATGATGACCAGCACCAACCGCCGCGAGTGGCAACAGGCCGATATTCTGTCTGCCAATGGCACCGGCAACGCCCGTTCGCTGGCGCGCTTCTGGCAACTGCTGGCGCACGACGGCCAGCTTGACGGCGTCAGTCTGCTGGATGCCGCCCTGGTCAAGCAGATGCAGCAGGAACACAGTGCCGGGGACGACAACACCCTGTTGTGCCAGACCCGTTTTGGCCTGGGCGTGATGCTGGAGCACGAAGGCCCCGGCGGCAGCTTCGGCATGGGCAAGAACGCCTTTGGCCACCCCGGCGCCGGCGGCTCACTCGGCTTCTGCGATCCGGACGCCAAGGTCGGTTTTGGCTACGTAACCAACACCATGGGGCCCTATGTGTTGATGGATCCGCGCGCCGTTGCCCTCAGTCAGGCGGTTTACCGCTGTCTGCAGTCGATCGACTGAAAGCCTGCGCTGCATCAACGTACGATGCGGCGCGCCTGCTAGCATGACCTTATCCACCGCTGCCGGAAACAGAACCGATGAAACCCAGCATTGCCGACCTGCGTCGTGACTACACCCGTGATGGACTGACCGAAACTCAGGCGCCTGCCGAGCCCTTTGCCCTGTTTGGCGAATGGTTTGCCCAGGCGGTTGAAGTGGAAAGTACCGAAGCCAATGCGATGATGCTGGCAACGGTCGATGGAGAGGGTCAGCCGCATCTACGCACGCTGCTGCTCAAGGGCTTTGATGAGCGCGGTTTTGTGTTCTTTACCAACTACCAGAGTGCCAAGGGTCAGCAACTGTCGAACAGCCCGGCGGCAGCCATGACCTTCTGGTGGCATGATCTGGAGCGTCAGGTACGTATAGAAGGGGATGTGGAACAGGCCAGTGCCGAGGAGTCCGACGCCTACTTCCATAGTCGCCCGGCAGGCAGCCGGCTTGGCGCCTGGGCATCGCCGCAGAGTCAGGTGATTGAAAGTCGTGAGGTGCTGGAGCAACGCCTTGGCGCTGTGCAGCAGCAGTACGCTGATAGCGACGCACCGCGGCCGCCGCACTGGGGTGGCTATCGTCTGGTGCCGACGTTGATTGAATTCTGGCAGGGCCGGCCGAGTCGCCTGCACGACCGGCTGCGTTATCGCCTGGTTGATGGCGGCTGGGTGCGCGAGCGCTTGGCGCCCTGACACCCCGCGCTTGCCGCTGCCGCTTCCCGGTCTTAGTCTGAAGGGCAACAGCGATAGCAGGAGGCGAGATATGGGCAGAGCGGCGTTTCAACAGAAGGTGGTGGTTATTACCGGTGGTTGCGCCGGTATCGGCCGGGCACTGGCCCTGCGTTTTGCCCAGGCCGGGGCTCATCTGGCTATTCTCGATATCCACGACGAGTCGCTGGTGGCGTTCCGTCAGCAACTGCACGACAAACTCAACGCCGACGTTTTGGCGATCAACTGCGATGTGTCGGACGATCAGGCCTGCGCCGAGGCAATGGCGCAGGTGGTTGAGCACTTTGGCGGCATTGACCTGCTGATCAACAACGCTGGCATTACCCATCGCAGCGCTTTTGCCGACACCGATCTTGCGGTATTTCAGCGCATCATGGCGGTTAACTACTTTGGTGCGCTCAACTGCACGCGCCACGCCTTGCCCAGCCTGCTGGCGCGGCGCGGTCAGGTGATTGTGCTGAGTTCGCTGTCCAGCTTTGCGCCGCTGCTCAATCGCAGCGCCTACAACGCCAGCAAGCATGCGCTGCACGGTCTGTTTGAAACCCTTCGCATGGAGGTGCGGGAGCAGGGCGTCAATGTGATGCTGGTGTCCCCGGGTTTTACCGCCACGGATATCCGCAAAAATGCGCTGGTGGGAGACGGCTCGGTGGCGCAGGCTACCACCACCATGCCCTTCAAGGTGTCCGCCCCCGCCGAGGTGGCAGAGGCTATCTATCGCGGCGCTTGCCGACGCAAGCGGCAACTGATCCTGTCCAACGTCGACTGGCAGGCGCGTTTGGTGGCGCGCTTCTTTCCTCGGTTGTTCGAGCGCTGGATGGTACCGCGGTTGTCAGGAGCTAAATCCGCACCTGAGGCGTGATCAGGCGCGCGGCGCAAACATGATGATTGCCATACCGAGCAGGGCAATGGCCGAGCCCAGCAGGTCCCACTGGGTTGGGCGAATGCCGTCTACCCACCACAACCAGCCAATGGCCACGGCGATATAGACGCCACCGTAGGCGGCGTACACGCGACCGGCAGCAGTGGGGTGCAGGCTGAGTAGCCAGGCAAAGGCGGCGAGACTGAGCGCCGCCGGTACCAGCAGCCAGACTGACTTGCCCTCGCGCAGCCATAGATAGGGCAGGTAGCAGCCGACTATCTCTGCCAGCGCAGTAATAATAAACAGGCCGAGGGTTTTCAGTTCAGGCATCAGCGCTTGTCCTTGAGCCAGTCGATCATCCCGTGGGCGGCATGCCGCCCGCTGGCGAAGCAGGCTGTGAGCAGGTAGCCGCCGGTGGGGGCTTCCCAGTCGAGCATCTCGCCTGCGCAGAAGGTGCCGGGCAGGGCCTGCAGCATCAATCCGTCGGTCAGCGCGCTGCGGCACACGCCGCCGGCGCTGCTGATAGCTTCGTCCAGTGGTCGGGTGCCAATCAGGGTGATGGGCAGCGCCTTGATGCCGGCAGCCAGTTTGGTTGCGTCGGCAATCACGTCTTTGCTCAGGCATTCATGCAGCAGTGCGACTTTAACCCCGTCCAGCCCGGCTTTTTTGCGCAGCAGGTTGCTCAGGCTCTGCCCCTTGCGAGGTTGGCTGAGGGCCTGTTGGAGTTGATCTTGCGTATGGTCTGGCGCCAAGTCGAGAGTGAGGTTTGCCTCGCCGCGGGCCTCTAGCTGTTCACGAAACGGGGCGGACAGGGCATAGATGAGGCTGCCTTCCAGGCCGTCGTGGGTGAGGATGGCCTCGCCACGGCGGCTGATAACCTCGCCGCGGAGGCTCTGGGTGCTGGCAATGACTTGCTTGAGTGGCTGCCCGGCGAAGCGTTCGCTGAGAAACGGACTCCACTGACTGATAAAGCCGCAGTTGCTTGCACGCAGTGAGCGTATCTCGACGCCACGTGATTCGAGCAGCGGTGCCCAGCTGCCATCGGACCCCAGCCGCGCCCAGCTGCCGCCGCCGAGTGCCAGCAGGGTGGTGGTTACTGTTTTGAGCATCTCGCCGTTGGGCGTGTCGAAGCGCAGCGCGCCGTTCTCATCCCAGCCCAGCCAGCGGTGACGCGTGTGCAGGCGAACGCCCTGTTCACGCAGACGCTTTAGCCAGGCCCGCAGCAGCGGGGCTGCCTTCATGTCGGTGGGGAATACCCGGCCTGAGCTGCCGACGAAGGTGTCGATGCCCAGCCCGTGTATCCAGCTGCGCAGGGCTTCGGCGTCAAAGGCGCTCAGCCAGTCGCCGACCCAGGGCGCGGCTTCTCGGTAGCGAGAGAGAAACGGGGCTGCGGCCTCGGAGTGGGTGATGTTCATGCCGCCGACGCCAGCCAGCAGAAACTTGCGCCCAACCGAGGGCATGGCGTCGTACAGGTCGACCGGATAGCCGGCCGCCGACACCACCTCGGCAGCCATCAGGCCGGCGGGCCCGCCGCCGATGATTGCGACGGGCTGGGCGTGTTGTGCTGAGCGTGTGGTCATGGGATGTCTCTGGCGGTGAGGCGCGCAGTTTAGCCCAAACCGCGCTGCTGCCAAATTGCCGCAGCGCTGTGATGGAGGATGCCGTGGCGGCGGGCCAGCGCTTCGCGATCACGGTCGTAGCCACCACCAATCACCGCGCAAACCGGGATGTCGCGGCCCAGGCAACTGTCGATGACCAGGCGGTCGCGCGCGGCAATGCCGGCATCGGTCAGCTGCAGGTGTCCGAGCGCATCACCCTGGTGCACATCAACGCCGGCGTCATAGAGCACCAGGTCGGGCTGGTAGATGGGCAGCAGATAGTTGAGGACCTGCTCCAGCGTGTGCAGGTAGCCGGCGTCATCCAGGCCGCGCGGCAGGGGGATGTCCCAGTCGCTTTGGGCCTTGCGCGCAGGAAAGTTGTTTTCGCAGTGCAGCGACACGGTGATGGCGGCGTCCACGTCCGCGAGAATGGTGGCGGTGCCGTCGCCCTGATGCACGTCGCAGTCGATGATCAGTACCCGCTCCACTCGTCCGCTGGCCAGCAGTGAGAGGCTAATGATTGCCAAGTCGTTGAAGATGCAAAAACCAGAAGCAAAGTCGTGATGGGCGTGGTGGGTGCCGCCCGCCAGATGGCAGGCCAGGCCGTGTTGCAGGGCAAGGTCGGCGGTCAGCAACGAGCCGCCGACAGCGCGGGTGGTGCGTGCCACCAGAGCTTCGCTCCAGGGCAGGCCCATGCGTCTCAGGGCGGTGGCGTCGAGCGCGTTGTCGTGAAAGCGCGCAACGTAGTCGGCATCGTGGGCAAGGGTTAGCAG
>DBHE01000060.1:1021-4346 GCA_002296055.1 Pseudomonadaceae bacterium UBA836 | reverse complement strand
GTAGATCATCGGCTTGTCGTAGATTGGCAATAGCTGCTTGGAGATGCCGCGGGTGATCGGGTGCAAACGAGTGCCGGAACCGCCGGCGAGTATGATGCCTTTCATGATTGCATCCTGTTGTTGGAGTCAGTCCTGAGTATGGCCCAAGCGCCCTAACTGATAATTGCCGCTGAGCACGTTCTGCCACCACTGGCGGTTAAGCAAATACCATTCCACGGTCTTGCGTATCCCGCTTTCAAAGGTCTCCTGTGGCGTCCAGCCGAGTTCGCGCTGTATTTTTGACGCATCGATGGCGTAGCGGCGGTCGTGTCCGGGCCGGTCCTTGACGAAGGTGACCAGCTCCCGATAGCTGGTAAGCCCCGCCGGACGCTCATCCGCAGCCAGTTCGTCGAGCAGTTGGCACAGAGTGTCGACGACCTCGATATTGCGTTTCTCGTTGTGCCCGCCAATGTTGTAGGTCTCACCCGCGGCGCCCCGGGTGGCCACCTCGATAAGCGCCCGCGCATGGTCCTCAACGTACAGCCAGTCACGCACCTGGCCGCCGTCGCCGTAGACCGGCAGTGGCTTACCTTGCAGCGCATTGAGGATTATGTGTGGGATCAGCTTTTCCGGAAAGTGATAGGGCCCATAGTTGTTGGAGCAATTGGTCACCACCACCGGCAGGCCAAAGGTGCGCTGCCAGGCGCGTACCAGGTGATCCGACGCCGCCTTGCTGGCAGAGTAGGGCGAGCTGGGGGCGTAGGCGGTGGTCTCGGTGAAGAGGTCGTGATCGCCCTCAAGGTCACCGTACACCTCGTCGGTAGAGACATGGTGAAAGCGAAAGGTTGCGCGGCGCTCGGCTGGCAGGCTCAACCAGTATTCGCGGCAGGCCTCCAGCAGGCTGTAGGTGCCGACGATGTTGGTCTGGATGAACTCGCGCGGCCCGTCGATCGAACGGTCAACGTGAGATTCAGCCGCCAGGTGCATGACGATATCTGGTTGAAAATCGTGCAGCAGCGCGCTCATGGCGGTCTGATCGCCGATATCCTGGCGAGCAAAGCGGTAGCGGGGTGACTGCTCTACCGGGGCCAGCGACTCGGGGTTGCCCGCGTACGTCAGTTTGTCGACGTTCAGCACCTCATGCGCTGTACTGGTAAGGAGGGTGCGGACGACCGCAGAGCCGATAAAGCCGGCGCCGCCGGTGATCAGGAGCTTGAGAGGGCGGGACTGCTGGTTGGCTGGCAAGATAATTGCCTCCTATACGGAATCGAGCGCCTGGCGTCAGGTTTTGGTCAGGTACGGTGTTGTTTATACACACGCAGGGATTGTTGGTAGATGATCGGGCGATGTAAAGCCATTACTGGAGCACAGTCGTGTTGAGCGTCAATCGGTTCGAGCCGCAGCCGCAGGATCGGCTGTTCAACTCCGAGGCGTTTTTCCGGCTACATGCGCCTGAGTGCGCGTTCTACTTTCAATGGATGCTCAAGGGCCGGGTCGCCATGTGCCTGCATGTCAGTGAGGTTGCTGCGGCGCAGGTTCGCTCGCCACGGCGCGGCACCTTTGGTGCTGTCAGCTTTTTTGAGGACGTGGCGCTACCTGAGCTAGAGGCCTTTGTGCTGGAGGTGATGCGCTTTTTGCAGCAGCAGGGTATACGGCGTCTGGAGCTGCTGCTGCCGCCAGCTGCGCATGCCGACGAGCGGGTGGCCGAGCAGCACTTTGTACTGCGCTCGCTGGGCTTCAGCGAAACCCTCTGTGATGTGAATTACGCCATCAGCGTGGATGAGCGGCCGCTGTCGCAGCGGCTGAATTACGCCAACCGTAAACGCTTGAACAAGTGTGTGCGTGAAGGATTCAGCGCAAGGTCGATGGACGCCAGCTCGCTGGAGGCGGTGTACGAGGTGATTCAGCGCAACCGGCAGAGCAAGGGCTACCCCATGACCATGACCTTGCCGCAGTTATCCGAGATGCAGACGCTGTTCCCGGATCAGGTGCTGCTGTACGGCTGCCATGCCGGCGACGCTCTTGCTGCAGCTGCGCTGTGTCTGCAGGTGTCGCCTTCTGTGCTTTACGTCTTTTACTGGGGAGACGATGCCCAGTTCTCCGGTTACAGTCCTGTCACGCTGCTGGCGGATGCCATTTACACCGACTGCCAGCACAGGGGCGTTGCCTTGCTGGACATTGGCACGGCCAGTGATGAGGGGCAGGCCAATCATGGGCTGATTCGTTTCAAGCGCGGCCTAGGTTGCGAGGCATCATTGAAATTCAGACTGGAGAAGATCCTTGAGCCGTGACTTGCAGCAGTATCAGCAGGAATATCATGCCTTGCCCTTTGAGGCGACGCAGCTTTCCTATCGCCGGCGCGTGGTGCTGGAGCAGATGGCCGCTCGCGCGCCCGAGCATGTGCTGGAAGTCGGCTGTGGCCTGCGTCCGCTGTTCTGCGAGGTGGAGGCCTTTAGCTCCTTCACCGTGGTCGAGCCGGCCAGTGAGTTTGCCGCCCATGCGCGTCAACTGGCTGGCGATGACGGGCGGGTACGGGTCATTGAGCAACGGCTGGAGGAGGCGGTTGCACAGGTCGAGCAAAAGCCGGACATGATCATCGTCAGCAGTCTGCTGCACGAGGTCGAGAAGCCGCAGATGCTGCTTTCAGCTGTACGCGAGCTGTGCCACGCCGAGACGCTGGTGCACGTCAACGTACCGAACGCCTACTCACTGCACCGCCTGCTGGCGGTCGAAATGGGCCTGATTGCCGATCCGTTCGAGCGCTCGGCAACCCAGGCACGAATGCAGCAGCACAGCACCTTCTGTCAGGCCTCGCTAAAGGCGCTGCTCGAATCTGCCGGGTTTGTCGTGCAGGACAGTGGCAGCTTCTTCATCAAGCCCTTTACCCATGCTCAGATGCAGCAGCTGTGCGAGCAGGGGGTGCTGACCGAGGCGCATCTTGAGGGGTTGTTCAAGCTGTGTCGGCGCTTGCCGGAATTCGGCTCGGAGATCTATGTCAATGCCACACGCAGCTGATGTCATTTTACTGGGCAACAATCTCGCGTTGATGGTCGCTGCGCGGGAGCTGGCAGCGCAGGGCCAATCGGTTGTCATGCTCAGTGATGGCAAGCGCCCCGGCGCGCATTTCACCGGCATGCGGGTGGACAACCATGACTTTGATATCGGCATGGTGCTGTTTGAGCAGGTGCAGCGTGGTGAGCAAGCGCTGGACGTTGACAGCTACGACCCTGAGCAGCGCAACGATTCCGCGCGTTTTGCCCGGCTGGTCAGCGACTACGTCGCACAACTGGTGGAAACGGTCCCGGTGCCGACGCCGTCGGTTTATCTGGACGGCCAGCGTCACCCT
>DBHE01000060.1:0-839 GCA_002296055.1 Pseudomonadaceae bacterium UBA836 | reverse complement strand
GCTGCTGGCCAGCAAGATTACCCATCGCTCAACGCGAGACATCCTTGCGCCCTGGCATCGGCTGGCCTGGCTGCCCCTGTACTATCCGCAGACACTGCAGGCAGCGGTGCGGGGCGATGTTTCCGGTTTGTCTGAATATCCCTTCCGCNNTATCTGGACGGCCAGCGTCACCCTGACTTTGTAATTGCCAATCGGCTGGATTACTTCGCCTCCAGCGAGCGTCGCGCTGACCTTGCCCAGGCCCTGCTGGCGCTGCCCGATCCGGGGTCGTTGCACGCGTCGCGCAAGCTGGCCGTCGACTATCAGGGTATCGGATATGCCGAGGCCTCCTTGGCAAATCACGGCGAGCCTTTGCATGCGCTGTTCGAGCTGCTGGCCAGCAAGATTACCCAGCGCTCAACGCGAGACATCCTGGCGCCCTGGCATCGGCTGGCATGGCTTCCGTTGTATTACCCGCAGACGTTGCAGGCAGCGGTGCGGGGCGATGTTTCAGGTTTGCCTGAATATCCCTTCCGCGCCGCCCGTGAGGGTTTTACCGGCGCTCTGGTTCGAGAACTGCTCCATGCTATGCATCAGGCTGGTGTCCAGATTGTGGACGACAGCGTGCAGGCGTTGGCGGTTGTAGACAATGGACTGGTCGTCACCATGGGTGACGGCCAGCAGTGGGCCGCCCCCAGGGTTGTCATGGGGCTGGCGCAGGCGCGGGCCGGCGAATTGCTGGGTGTCGCCCACGCGCCGCCCAAGGGGGCGTCGGTCTGCATTCTGTTTGGCCTGATTGAGCGCGAAAAGCTGCGTCAGCTCGATAGCTGTTTGCTGGTGCTGGACGCAGAACGGGCAAT
>DBHE01000010.1 GCA_002296055.1 Pseudomonadaceae bacterium UBA836 | reverse complement strand
TCAGGGAGTGACTCGCGGGTCATATCACCAGACGAGACACTCGATGGATCAGGCTTTTTTTTCCTCCCTTGCCGACTCCCTGCCGCAGCTTGAGCCTGGCCGCGCTGCCGATGAGGCCGCGCGCCTTTACGCCGGCTACTATGGCATTGACTTCCACGACCGTGCGGCCCAGCACCTGGGGCGTATCGAGGTTGAGGGTTTTAGCGTTGCTACGCAGATATGGAAGCCGCCGGTGGCACGCGGCACACTGCTGATTCTGCATGGCTACTACGATCACATGGGGCTGTACCGGCACCTGATTCAATGGGCGCTGGAGCAGCACTACGCGGTGCTGGCCTTTGACCTGCCGGGGCACGGCCTGTCGAGCGGTGAGCGCGCCAGCATTGACTGTTTTCTGAGTTACCAGAAGGTGCTCGACGGTGTGCTGGAGCAGGCGTTGCTGTGGCAGCTACCGGCGCCCTGGCACATGCTGGGGCAGAGTACCGGTGGCGCGATTCTGATTGACCGCCTGCTGCACGGCGAGCTGCCTGCGCAGCTGGGGCGCACTGTGCTGATGGCGCCGCTGGTGCGTCCTCGTCAGTGGCTGTTCTCACAGATGGGGCTGAAGCTGCTCGGCGGGTTTGTGCAGCAGCTGGGACGGCGCTTTACCGATAACTCCACCGATGAGGCCTTTCTCGAATTTATTCGCTCGCGCGATCCGCTGCAGCCACAGGTACTGCCGGTGGCCTGGGTGCAGGCGCTGGAGCGCTGGATTCCGCGTATCGAGTCGGCGGCGGCGGTGGAGCATCAGCCGCTGATCATTCAGGGACAGGAAGACGGCACGGTGGACTGGCAGCACAACATTCAGGTGCTGGAAAGCAAGTTCGCCGGACTGGATACGTTTTATCTACCGACCGCCCGGCACCATCTGGCCAACGAGCACCAGAGTCTGCGCCAGCAGTATCTCGACTGGCTGGCGCCGCGGCTTTTGAGCTGAGCAGGCGTTTCAGGGGTTCAGCGCGTCGCGGGCAGCCGCGCTGCTGGCGCGGAAGAACGCGCTGCCGCTATCGCTCTCGCTCCAGTCGGCGTAGGCAGTGAGCTGCGCGTCGGTCAGGTCGCGATAAACGTAGGCCAGGGTCTGCGGCAGATTGGGTTCCATCTGTGCCCGTATGCTGCTGCGGCGCTGGTTGGCCAGACCGTCGGGAATGGTCAATAGGCCGCCTAGCATGTCGTTGGCGCTTTGCGTTGCCAGGCTGGCGAAGGCCAGAGATACCTCTTCGCCCATATCCAGCGCCGGCAGCTGCTGGCCCAAGCGTTTCAAATCGGCTTCACGCTCGGCGCTGACAGTCAGTGGTGGCAGGCCGTTTTGCATGCGGCTTACTTCCGCAGGCGAGGTGGCACGGGTTTCGGCCGCTACGACGGCTTCGCCCAGCTCGCTGCGGTAGAACTGCTGCGCGTCGAGTAGTTGATCATCGGACAGGTTGACTGCCAGGCTGGCCATGGCGCGAGCATGCATACGGTCAGCGTCGAAGCGTTCGCTGGTCTTGCGCACCAGGTTGTCGGCTACGGCTGCGGGCAATTGTGCCGCATAGCGGCTACGGGCTTTCTCCAGCGCCTGCTGGAAGTGTTTCTGATGGGTCTCCATGCCGGAGACGCGGTACAGCTGGGTGGTGTCGGCTTGGGCGCTCATGCCGAGGCCAAGCAGGCTGACAAAAAGTGCGCTCCAGAGGGCGCGCGGCAAAAGTCGGGTCATGGTGTTCTCTGCAAAAAAGCGTGGCTGTGGCACAGCTCGGTGAAATGTCTTGCCTGGGGCGCGCATTGGCATAACAATGCGGGCTCGCATCGTCGCTTGTCACGCCGTCGGTTGTCTACCGGGGTAGCGTGAATCAGCCCCTCCGCCTCAGCGACGAACAGGCGTTCTTCTCCTTTGAGTAGTGTCACTATGCCCGAGTTCCCTTTGGTGCCTGCCAGCCGCTTTGTGCGCATGGCTGATGAGCTGGCCGAGCGCGGCTGGTCGGTGCAGGAGCAGCTGCTGCCTGAGCCCCTTTCGCTGGCGCTGGAGCGGGATTGTCGCGCGCTGTGGCAACACGACGATCTGACCCCTGCGGCGATTGGCCGGGGAGACGGTCAACTGGTGATTCCGGGCATCCGTGGCGACTACACGCGATGGCTGGATGACTGTCCGCCAACCGCCGCCGGGCGTACCTATCTGGCTGTGATGGACGGGTTGCGAGAGACCCTCAATCGCAGTTTGTTCATGGGGCTTGATACCTTCGAGACCCACTACGCGCTTTATCCTCCGGGGGCCGGATATCAGCGTCACCTTGACCGTTTTCAGGACAGCCCCTTGCGCACCCTGTCGGTGGTAACCTACCTGAATCAATCCTGGCAGCCGGGTGATGGCGGCGAGCTGCGCCTCTACTTGCCCGAGGGCGAGCACGATGTTGCACCGCGTGCCGGCACGGTGGTCATATTTACCAGTGCCGATGTAGAGCATGAGGTGTTGGCCTCGCGCTTTGAACGTGCCAGCCTGACGGGCTGGTTCCGTCGCCGACCGATCAACCCGCTGCTGCGCTGAGCCCTGGCGCGCAGTCACCTGTGGAGTGCGCGTGGAAAAACTGCTGATCAGCGCCTGTCTTCTGGGGCAGCGTGTTCGCTACGATGGCGGCGGGTTTGATCCTGTGCAGCTGCTGCTGGACTGGCAGTCCGAGGGGCGACTGGTGGTGGTCTGTCCGGAAGTGGCCGGCGGCCTGCCGACCCCGCGCCCGCCCGCGGAAATTCCGGGCGGGCAGGGTGCGTTGGTGCTAGCCGGTGAACAGGTTGTGGTTACCGACCAGGGCGAGGACGTGTCGGCGGCTTTTATCCGTGGCGCTGAGCAGGCGCTCGCCCTGGTACGTAAACACCGCATCCGTTATGCGCTGCTCAAGGCGCGCAGTCCGTCCTGTGGCAATGTCGAAAACTACGATGGCAGCTTCTCCGGGGTGCGGGTAAGCGGAGAGGGGGTGACCGCAGCGGCTCTTCGGCAGGCGGGGGTGCGGGTATTTAATGAAGAGCAATTGGGCGAGTTGCGGGCGCTGCTGGGTGACTAGACCGCTAGCGTGATGGTTTGCATGTTTGCGCTGCTAACCGGTCGAGTTACGGCGCAGGCATAAAAAAGGGGCACAACCAAGGTTGCGCCCCTTTTTGCGTTACAGCTAGCTGCTTAGAACAGCACGCGAACGCGGATGGTGCCTTTGACCTGCTGGATCTTTTCCAGAGCCAGGTCCGAGTACTCGGCGTCGACGTCGATGACAACGTAACCGACTTTCTCGTTGGTCTGCAGGAACTGACCACAGATGTTGATGCCGTTGGCAGCG
>DBHE01000200.1 GCA_002296055.1 Pseudomonadaceae bacterium UBA836 | reverse complement strand
GTCGAGGTGCAGGCGAGCTTTGTGCGCTACTACCCCTATGCGGACCACTTTGCCCATGCGCTGGGCTATGTGGGGCGCATTAACGAGCAGGAACTCAAGTCCATCGATCCGGTGGCCTACGCCGGCACCCACTACATCGGCAAGACTGGAATCGAGCGCTTTTACGAGCAGTTGCTGCACGGCACAGTCGGTTATGAAGAAGTGGAAACCAACGCCCGTGGTCGGGTGCTGCGGGTGCTCAAGCGCACTGAGCCGGTATCTGGCAGTGACCTGACGCTGGAGCTGGACGCCGAGCTGCAAGCGGTGGCCGAAGAAGCACTGGGTGATCGGCGCGGCGCGGTGGTGGCCATTGATCCGAACACCGGTGGGGTGCTGGCCTTTGTCAGCAAGCCCGGTTTTGACCCAAACCTGTTCGTCACCGGCATCAGCTACGCCGACTACGGCGCGCTGCGCGACTCGCTCGACCAGCCGCTGTTCAACCGGGTGCTGCGCGGTCAGTACCCGCCGGGCTCTACCATCAAACCCATTGTTGCTCTGGCCGGTCTGGATGCTGGCGTAGTCACGCGCACCAGTCGGGTCTATGACCCGGGCTTCTACCAGTTGCCGAATGTCAGCCACAAATACCGCAACTGGAACCGCGCCGGCGACGGCTGGGTGGACATGCCTTATGCCATCGCCCGTTCCAACGACACCTATTTTTACGATCTTGCCCACAAGCTGGGCATCGACCGGTTGCACGACTTCATGAGCCAGTTCGGCATTGGCCAGCGTGTGTCTATCGATATGTACGAAGAAGCCGCCGGCCTCATGCCCTCGCGTGACTGGAAGCGCGGTCGGCATCGCCAGCCCTGGTATCCGGGCGAAACGCTGATTGCCGGTATCGGTCAGGGCTACATGCTGGCGACGCCGCTGCAGTTGGCGCAATCCACCGCGCTGATCGCCAGCCGCGGTGTCTGGCATCGTCCGCGCTTGCTCAAGGAAGCAGAAGGTTTGCTGCCGGACGAGTCTGATACGCCGCCGAACATCCAGATTCGCAATGAAAGCGACTGGGACTTCATCACCCAGGCCATGCAGGACGTGATGCAGTCACCGCACGGTACTGCCCGTGCAGCGGCGGCCAACGCGCCGTACAACATGGCTGGCAAGAGTGGTACCGCGCAGGTGGTGGCGATTGCCCAGGGTGAGCGCTACGACTCGGCGGCGCTGCGCGAGCGGCACCGGGACCACGCCTTGTTTGTCGGGTTTGCACCCACGGAGAAGCCGATGATTGCAGTGGCCGCACTGGTCGAGAATGGCGAGTCTGGTGGCCGCGTGGCAGGCCCGGTGGTACGCGCGGTGTTTGACGCCTGGGTGCTGCCGCGTTTGCCGCAGGACCCGGCGCCGGAGTCGGCGGAGCAGGAGATCACACCATGAAGTCGATGCCGGTTTCCGGGCAGGGGCTGCGCAGCAGGGAGTCGATCTGGACCCGTATCCACGTTGACCCTTGGCTGTTGCTGTTGATTCTGGCCCTGGCTGCGGTAGACGCTTTTGTGCTGTATTCGGCCAGTGGCAAGAACCTCAGCATGGTGTACCGACAACTTGCCTATTTTGCTGTGGGTATTGCCGCCATGTTGGTGGTGGCACAGTTTCAGCCGCGCTTTATGCAGCGCTGGGTGCCGGTCGCCTATGTTGGCGGGGCCCTGCTGCTGGTAGCGGTGCTTGCTGTTGGCACCGAAGCCAAGGGCGCGCAGCGCTGGCTGACAATTCCGGGTGTGATGCGCTTTCAGCCATCGGAAATCATGAAGCTGGTCATGCCCATGAGCGTGGCCTGGTATCTCGGGCGGCGTACGCTGCCGCCGAGCTTCAAGCACGTGGTTGGCTCGCTGGCGATTGTGCTGGTGCCCACGGTGCTGATCCTTAAACAGCCGGATCTGGGTACCTCGCTGCTGATTGCTGCCTCCGGCATCTTTGCCCTGCTGCTGGCCGGGCTGCGCTGGCGCTACATTATTGGCGCGCTGCTGGCGCTGGCGCCGGCGGCCGCGGCGATGTGGTTCTTTGTCATGCACGGCTATCAGAAGCAGCGGGTGCTGACGTTCCTCAATCCGGAAAGCGACCCGCTGGGCTCGGGCTGGAACATCATCCAGTCCAAGGCGGCTATCGGGTCGGGCGGGGTATTCGGCAAGGGCTGGCTGCAGGGTACCCAGTCGCACCTGGATTTTCTGCCGGAAGGGCATACCGACTTCATCATCGCCGTGCTCGCCGAAGAATTTGGCATGGTGGGCGTCTGCCTGTTGCTGGGTATGTACCTGCTGGTGATCGCCCGGGGCATGGTGATCACGTTGCAAGCCCAGGATGCATTCTGCAAACTGCTTGCGGGCAGCATTACGCTGACCTTTTTCGTCTACGTATTCGTCAACATCGGCATGGTCAGTGGTCTGCTGCCGGTGGTGGGTGTGCCGCTACCCTTTATCAGCTACGGGGGGACGTCGCTAGTGACCCTGCTGCTGGGCTTCGGCATTCTCATGTCAATCCAGACACACAAGAAATGGATGGCACAAAGTTGATTGCATTTTCACTGTTTCGCCGCCAGTGCGCGGCACTCCTCCTTGGTTCTGCCTGTGTGCTGCCGGCGCAAGCGCAGGATTACGGCCCGGACCACCCTGGCGTGCCGGCCTTTATCGAGCAAATGCAGCGCGAGCACGGCTTCAGCGCCGAGCACGTGCAGGCCTTGCTGGATCAGGCCGAGCATCAGGACAACATTATCAAGGCCATTTCGCGTCCGGCCGAACGGGTCAAGCCCTGGCACGAGTACCGAGCCATCTTCATCACTGATCAGCGGATCGAGCGCGGCCTGGCCTTCTGGGCCGAACACGCTGACACCCTGGCGCGGGCCGAGCAGGAGTACGGTGTTGAGCCTGAAGTAATCCTCGCCATTATTGGCGTAGAGACTTTCTACGGCCGTAACATGGGCTCCTACCGGGTGCTGGACGCGCTGGCGACCCTGGGCTTTGACTATCCGCCGCGCGCCGATTTCTTCCGCAAGCAGCTGATGAGCTACATGGTGCTGACCCGTGAGCAGCAGATTGATCCGCTGACGCTTAAAGGCTCCTACGCTGGCGCCATGGGTTACGGTCAGTTCATCCCATCCAGTTATCAGGCCTATGCGGTCGACTTCGACGGCGACGGCAAGGTTGATATCTGGAATAACCCGGTCGATGCCATCGGTAGTGTTGCCAATTATTTCCACCAGCACGG
>DBHE01000050.1 GCA_002296055.1 Pseudomonadaceae bacterium UBA836 | reverse complement strand
ACCGTTTTCTTCGGCCAGCTTGCGCGCAGCCGGAGACAGCAGCGGCTCGTCGCCACTGGCCTGTTCGGCAGCCGGCGCGGCGTCGGCCTTGGGTTCTTCTTTCTTGGCAGCAGGCGCGGAGGCCGCTTCGCCGTCTTTCAGTACGCCCAGTACTTCACCACTCAGCACGGTGTCGCCTTCGGCCTTGGCGATGTCACCCATGACACCGTCTGCTTCGGCCAGTACTTCCATCACAACCTTGTCGGTTTCGATATCTACCAGCAGTTCGTCGCGTTTTACCGCGTCGCCCGGCTGCTTGTGCCAGGTGGCAACAGTACCGTCGGCAACCGACTCGGGAAATGTAGGGGCTTTGATTTCGATAGCCATTGTCGATCCTTATTAATCTCTGTTGTCTGGCTGCGCTCAGACGGTAAAGGCGTCTTGCAGGAGTTTTTCCTGCTGTTCCGCGTGCATGGAAGGATGTCCACAGGCCGGGGCGGCAGACGCCTCCCGTCCAGCGTAGTCCAGATACAGATTCTTGGTCTTGTGCTGGGCAAGCACACGGCGCATGTGGTGCTGGCTGCAGTACCAGGCGCCCTGGTTCATCGGCTCTTCCTGACACCACACCACCTTCTTCAGGTGCTTGTAGGGCGCCAGAACCTCGGCCAGATCGTCCTCAGGGAACGGGTACAGCTGCTCAATACGCACGATGGCGATGTTGTCCGCTTCTTCGTTGCGGCGCTTCTCCAGCAGGTCGTAATAGACTTTGCCGCTGCACATGACGACGCGATCGACCTTCTTAGGATCGATAGCATCGACCTCAGGGATTACAGTCTGGAAGGAGCCATCAGCCAACTCTTCCAGCGTCGAGGTGGCCAGCTTGTGGCGCAGCAGCGACTTGGGCGTCAGGGCAATCAGCGGCTTACGCAGCGGGCGAATTACCTGGCGACGCAGCATGTGGTAAACCTGCGCCGGGGTAGAGGGCACGCACACCTGAATGTTGTGCTCAGCCGACAATTGCAGGAAGCGCTCCAGACGTGCAGAGGAGTGCTCCGGACCCTGCCCTTCGTAGCCGTGCGGCAGCAGCATGGTCAGACCGCACAGACGGCCCCACTTGTGCTCGCCACTGGTGATGAACTGGTCGACAACCACCTGGGCGCCGTTGAAGAAGTCACCAAACTGGGCTTCCCAGATCACCAGCGCGTTCGGCGTGGTAGTTGCGTAACCGTATTCGAACGCCAGCACGGCTTCTTCAGACAGGAAGGAGTCATGGATATCGAAGCGCGGCTGGTTTTCGCTCAGCTTGCGCAGCGGTACATAGGCACGACCGTCGTTCTGGCTGTGCAGCACAGCGTGGCGGTGCGAGAAGGTACCGCGACCCACGTCCTGGCCAGTGATGCGCACGGGGTGACCTTCGTGCAGCAGGGTGGCGTAGGCCATGGTTTCGGCAAAGCCCCAGTTCAGCGCCAGTGCACCGGCAGCCATCTTGCGGCGGTCTTCGATGATCTTGCCGACCTGACGCTGCAGCACCAGACCGTCGGGCAGGTCGGTCAGCTTGTTGGCCAGCTCCTGCAGGGTTTTCAGATCAAAGCTGGTGTCGTGACGGGCAGTCCACTTGTGGTTCAGGTAAGGGGCCCAGTCGACGAAGGACCCGGTGTCGGGCTCCTTGACCAGGCTCTTGACCACGTGGTCACCATTGTCCAGCGCGTTACGGTATTCCTCGAAACGCTCTTGCACTTCATCACCGGTCAGCACGCCCTCGCCTACCAGGCGCTCAGCATAGATGTCGCGGGTAGTCGGATGCTTGGTGATGACTTCGTACATCAGCGGCTGGGTACCGGACGGCTCGTCAGCCTCGTTGTGGCCACGACGACGGTAGCAAACCAGATCGATAACCACGTCGCGCTTGAACTGCATGCGGTAATCAACAGCGAGCTGAGTAACGAACAGAACCGCTTCTGGATCGTCGCCGTTCACGTGGAAGATCGGCGCCTGAATCATCTTGGCGACGTCGGTACAGTACTCGGTAGAACGCGCATCGTCCTGACGGCTGGTGGTGAAGCCAACCTGGTTGTTGATGACGATGTGGATGGTGCCACCGGTCTTGTAGGCACGGGTCTGGGACATCTGGAAGGTTTCCATGACCACGCCCTGCCCTGCGAAGGCGGCGTCGCCGTGGATGCTGATCGGCAGCACCTTGTCACCAGCCGGATCCTGACGGCGATCCTGACGGGCACGTACAGACCCTTCTACTACCGGAGACACGATTTCCAGGTGAGACGGGTTGAAGGCGAGCGCCAGGTGGACTTCGCCACCGGAGGTCATGACGTTGGAGGAGAAACCCTGGTGGTATTTCACGTCACCGGAGCCCATGTCGACCTTCTTCTTGCCTTCGAACTCGTCGAACAGGTCACGCGGGTTCTTGCCGAGGGTGTTGACCAGAACGTTCAGGCGACCACGGTGTGCCATGCCAAGCACAACTTCCTGGGTGCCGTAGGAACCGGAGCGCTGGATGATTTCGTCCAGCATCGGAATCAAGCTTTCACCGCCTTCGACGCCAAAGCGCTTGGTGCCGGGGTATTTGGTACCCAGGTACTTTTCCAGGCCCTCGGCGGCAGTCAGACGCTCCAGCAGGTGACGCTTGGTGTCGGCGCCTAACTGAGGCTTGCCGCGCACGCTTTCGATGCGCTGTTGAAACCAGCGGCGCTGGGTGGAATCGACGATGTGCATGTACTCGACGCCGAACGTCGAGCAATAGGTGACCTTGAGCGCATCGAGGATTTCACGCAAAGTCGCTTCGTCCTTGCCAATCTGCAGCTCACCGGTGCGGAACACGGTGTCGAGGTCTGCGTCGGTCAGGTCGTAATCAGCGAGGGTCAGATCAACGATTTCTTCACGCTTCCAGAGCCCCAGCGGGTCAAGGTTGGAAGCCTGATGTCCACGCATCCGGAAAGCCTGGATCAGGCGCAGAACGTCAACTTGCTTTTTCTCATGCTCGCTGCTGACCGCACCGCCGGAGGCAGCTTGCGGACGACGATTGCTCTTGGCGAGATGAAGGAAGTGATCGCGGATGGTGGAATGGGCTACATCCGAACCGGCATGGCCGTTTACCTGCGGCAGCTTTTGGAAATAGCTGCGCCACTCTTCGGCAACGCTGTTCGGATCGTGCAGATAGAGCTCATAAAGCTCTTCAACATAGGAGGCATTCCCACCGTCGAGGTGAGAGGTACTCCACAGCTGCTGCATTACGCTGTCTGGCATGCTTGGTCACCCTCTATAAGGGGACACCACCTGGCGCTAAGACCATTAATTGGCAAGGCATAGCCTTGTCATCCGCGCGAAACATGCTGGCGTTGATCCGGGAGCAGTGTCGCTGCCTCCGATCCTGCCGCCACCTATTCCGTAGAACGGAAAATTGCCGGCCCCGACAGATAGTTCGGGTGTTACCCGAGTGCCCCTGTTGGTTTAGGTACATACAAACCGCTGCTTTTTGAGCGTGCGGTTCGTTAAAAAACTGTCCGGCTCC
>DBHE01000212.1 GCA_002296055.1 Pseudomonadaceae bacterium UBA836 | reverse complement strand
CGTGGGTCGGGAAATTCCAGTATGTTCAATATCGCCATGGGGTTTGTACCGCTTTGTCTGGAACAAATCTAAATTGTGCTGCTAAGATGATGAGCAGCTTGGAAATAAAGCGGGTCTAGCGTGTGGGAGCACGTCGCCAGGCCTGGATGCTGGCCTCTATAATAAAGGGATTCGTGTCATGAGGAAAACACTACTCGGCCTCGTGTTGCTCGCGGCGAGCGTATGGGTGCAGGCGCAAGAGCCTGTTTTCAGGGACGATCATCCGGATACTTACACGGTGGTCAAGGGTGATACCCTCTGGGACATTTCTGGGCGCTTTCTGCGTCTGCCGTGGAAATGGCCGGAAATCTGGCACGCCAATCCGCAGATATCCAACCCTCATCTGATCTACCCCGGTGACGTGATTTCGCTGGTCTATATCGACGGCCAGCCGCGTCTGATGGTCAACCGTGGTGCTGGCGGCGCGATAAAGCTGTCCCCGCAGGCCCGCGTGAAGCCGATTGCCGAAGCCATTCCGACCATTCCGCTGGATGCCATCAACGCCTTCCTGCGCGCTGGCCGTATTGTTGAAGACGCCTCGGTAATCGAAAACGCCCCTTACGTCATCGGTGGCGAGGCTGAGAGCGTAGTGCTGGGCGCTGGTAACAAGGTGTACGCGCGCGGTGACTTCTCGGCCAACGTGCCGGCCTATGAGTTCTACCGCCGTGGCAAAACCTATATCAACCCCGAGACCGGTGAGTTCCTGGGTATCCACCTGCAAGAAATCGGCAACGGTAACGTCGCCGCAGTGGAAGGTGACATCGCCACCCTGAACGTCACCCGCAGCCGCCAGGAAGTGCTGGTTGATGACCGCCTGCTGGAATCCGAAGAGCGTGCGGTGGCGTCGACCTTCTTCCCCAGCGAGCCAAGCCAGGAAATCAACGGCCTGATCATGGATGTGCCGAACGGTGTCACCCAGATCGGCCAGTATGATGTGGTGCTGATCGACAAGGGTGAGCGCGATGGTCTGACCGTCGGTAATGTGCTGGCTATCTACAAGACCGGCGAAGTTGTCCGTGATCGCGTGATGAATGAGCGCGTACAGCTGCCAGCCGAGCGCGCCGGTCTGCTGATGGTGTTCCGCGCCTACGACAAGATGAGCTACGGCATCGTGCTGCAGGCCAGCCGCCAGATGGCAATTCTTGATCAGGTCCGCAATCCCTGAGTGAAAACGCTGTGACAAGGCCGCCTTCGGGCGGCTTTGTTGTTTAAGCTCTGTCGTTTCCTTCTGATCAGGGACGACCCATGACGTACGACCTGTCCGCCGAGCGGCAGGCCTGGTTGGTGCTGACGCTGTTCGACGGAGCCGGCCCCCGCTTTTTCCAGCGCTTGCGCGCCCACGCTCTCTCCCCCTCCGATCTCCTGACGGCTCGCCCCCAGACGCTGGCGGCCTTGCAGCTTGCGCCGTCGACGCTTGCCGACTTAACCCGCTGGCAGCGTGGCGACGCCGAGCTGCACCAGCGCCTGCAGCGGGCGCTGGACTGGCAGCAGCAGGACGGCTGCCGGCTGCTATTTGTCGATGAGCCCGCGTATCCGCCGCTGCTGGCTGCGATCAGTGACCCGCCGCCGGTACTGTTTGTTCGTGGCAGCGTGCAGGCGCTGCACGACCCGCAGATCGCCATGGTCGGTACCCGTCATCCCAGTGCGCTCGGTGCCGACACGGCTCGCCGCTTTGCCCGTGATTTCACCGCCAGCGGTCTCACCGTCACCAGCGGTATGGCGATGGGTGTGGACGGCGCCTGTCATCAGGGCGCGCTGGATGCCGACGGGCAGACAGTGGCGGTTTGGGGCACCGGGCTGGATAACTGCTATCCGCGCCGTCACCGCAAGCTGGCAGAGGCGATTGTCGAGCACGGCGGTGCGCTGGTGTCCGAGTTGTGGCCGGATGCCGGCCCGCATCCGTCGCAGTTTCCGCGTCGTAACCGCATCATCAGCGGCTTGAGCCTGGGTACGCTGGTGGTCGAGGCCAGCCTCAACAGCGGCTCGCTGATTACCGCGCGCCTGGCGCTGGAGCACAACCGCGAGGTGTTCGCCATGCCCGGTTCGATCCACAACGTGCAGGCCCGTGGCTGCCATCGCCTGCTGCGCGAGGGCGCCTGCCTGGTCGAGCAGGTGCAAGATGTATTCGACGCACTGAGGCTGCCGTTGAAGGCCGCGCTGGCAGAGCCGGAGGCCATTGCCCAGGGCGCGCCGGATACGCCGCTCTGGCGCTGGCTGGGTACTGACCCGGTCAGTCCGGATTGGCTGGCGCAGCAGTCTGGCCTGGGCGTGCCCGAGGTGTTGCAGCAACTGCTTGATCTGGAGTTGGACGGTCGGGTTCTGGCTGCGCCAGCGGGCTATTGTCGTCGCCAGCCTTGAGCCGCCGCGCCGCCTCGGCTACTGTCGCAGGCAGTCAATCGAGGTGGAGTTCACATGCTGGCAAACTGGCGCGTTACCCGTCTGAATCGCTTGCTGCAGGCAGGCGGTGTGGTGGCCTATCCGACCGAGGGCGTCTGGGGGCTGGGTTGTAATCCGTGGAACGGCTCGGCGGTAGAGCGCTTGCTCGACCTCAAGCAGCGCCCGGTGCACAAGGGTCTGATTCTGATTGCTGGTGAGATCGAGCAGTTCGACTTCTTGCTCTGGGACCTGCCGGACGCCCAACTGGCCAAGCTGCGTCTCTCCTGGCCTGGCCCGAACACCTGGCTGGTGCCGCATCAGGGCCGCCTGCCCGAGTGGATTACCGGCGTACACGATACCGTGGCGCTGCGGGTGACCACGCACCCTATTGTGCGTCAACTGTGCGCGGCGGCCGGGCCGTTGGTGTCGACCTCGGCCAATCCGGCCGGTCGCCCCTCGGCGCGTTCACGGCTGCGGGTGGAGCAGTATTTTCACGGTGAACTGGATGCGGTGGTGCCTGGCGCGTTGGGCGGCGCGCGTAATCCCAGTATCATTCGCGACCTGCGCACTGAAAAAGTCATACGCGGCGCTTGAGCCGCCCCGCTGGAGAAACCCCACGTGAAACAGGACCTGCCCACCGCCGCGGACGTCGCCGAGGTCAAAGCCTATCTGATGGATCTGCAGGACCGCATCTGTGCGGCCCTGGCCGCGGCCGATGGTCGTAAGCAGTTCAGCGAGGATGCCTGGGAACGCCCCGGCGGCGGCGGTGGCCGCTCGCGCATCATCACCGAGGGCGCTTTGCTGGAAAAGGGCGGAGTGGGCTTCTCCCACGTGTTTGGCGACGGCATGCCGCCGTCCGCGAGCGCGCATCGCCCTGAGCTGGCTGGCCGCCACTTCCAGGCCATGGGCGTGTCGCTGGTCATGCACCCGGAAAACCCCTTCGTGCCGACCTCGCATGCCAACGTGCGCTTCTTCATCGCCGAGAAAGAGGGCGCCGATCCGGTCTGGTGGTTTGGCGGTGGCTTCGATCTGACCCCTTACTACGCCAATGAGGAAGATTGCGTGCATTGGCACCGGGTTGCCCGCGACGCCTGCGCGCCCTTTGGTGACGACGTCTATCCGCGCTACAAAAAATGGTGCGACGAGTACTTCTACCTCAAGCACCGTGGTGAGGCCCGTGGCATTGGCGGTCTGTTCTTTGATGACCTGAACCAGTGGGGCTTCGAGCGCAGCTTTGCCTTCCTGCGCGCCATCGGCGACGCCTACCTTGAGGCCTATCTGCCGATCCTCGAACGCCGCCGCAACAGCGCCTATACGCCGGAGCAGAAGCAGTTTCAGGAGTTCCGCCGTGGACGTTACGTCGAGTTCAACCTGGTCTACGACCGCGGCACCCTGTTCGGTCTGCAGACCGGTGGGCGTACCGAGTCGATCCTGATGTCGCTGCCGCCGACCGTGCGTTGGGGCTACAACTGGCAGCCCGAGCCGGGCAGCCCGGAAGCCGAGCTGACCGAGCGCTACCTCACCCCGCGTGATTGGCTGGCAGGAGACGCCTGATGGACCGCTACGCCGTTGTCGGTAACCCGATTGAGCACAGCAAATCGCCGCTGATTCACGCCATGTTCGCCGAGCAGACCGGCCAGCAGCTGGAGTACGGCAAGCTGCTGGCGCCGCTCGACAACTTCATCGGCAGCGTTCGAGACTTTCTGCGTGAAGGCCGTGGCGTCAACGTCACCGTGCCGTTCAAGGAGCAGGCCTGGGCGCTGGTAGATGAACACACCCCGGCCGCCGAGCGCGCCGGCGCGGTCAACACCATCCTGCGCCGTGAGGATGGCAGCCTGCTTGGTGATAACACCGATGGCAAGGGACTGGTACGCGATATCGAAGTGAATGCCGGGCTGTCGCTGAAAGGCCTGAGTGTGCTGCTGGTCGGTGCCGGTGGTGCCGCCCGCGGGGTGATTCAGCCGCTGCTGGCGGCGGGCCCGCAGCACCTGTGCGTCATCAACCGCACGGTCAGCAAGGCAGAAGAGCTGGCGGCGCTGTTTGTCGATCAGGGGCCGATTGCGGCTGCCGGTCTGCAATGGCTGGTGGAGCCGGTCGACCTGATCATCAACGCGACGTCGGCGAGTTTGGCCGGTGAGTTGCCGGCGATTCCGGACAGCCTGATCAAGCCTGGCCACACCTGGTGCTACGACATGATGTACGGCTCTGAAGAAACGCCGTTCAACCGTTGGGCCCGCGAGCGCGGCGCGGCGCGCTGCATCGATGGCCTCGGCATGCTGGTTGAGCAGGCCGCCGAAGCCTTTGCCCTGTGGCGCGGCGTCCGTCCGGACACCGCACCGGTGCTCGCCGCGTTGCGTCAGGCCTGACGCGGCATCGCAGCGGCCAGCTCGGCAGTCAGCTCGAGCGCCGCTGCCACACCACCCTGCTGCAGCGCCTCGATCAGCGCTGACCCCACCACTACCCCATCGGCGACCTGCGCCAGCGGTGCGGCCTGCTCGGCCCGGCGTACGCCAAAGCCGACGCAGACCGGCACAGCACTCTGCGCGCGAATGCCGTCCAGTGCCTGCGCTACGGCGGTGTGATCCGCTGCGCCCACGCCGGTCACGCCGTTGTGCGATACGTAGTAGAGAAAGCCGCTGGCGCGATCCAGCACCTTGGGCAGGCGCCGGGCGTCGGTGGTGGGTGTCGCCAATCGGATCATCTGCACGCCGTAATCGCGGGCCATCGGCCCCAGTTCGTTGTCGTGCTCCGGCGGTAAATCGACCACCAGCAGCGCGTCGACACCGGCTGCAGCCGCATCACGCACAAAGGCTTCGCCACCGTAGCGGTGAATTGGGTTGTAGTAGCCCATCAGCACCAGCGGCGTGCTCTGATCCTGCCCGCGGAAGGCGCGCACCAGCTCCAGCGTGCGCTGCTGGTTTTGCCCGCCTTGCAGCGCGCGCAGGGCGGCGGCTTGAATGGTGGGGCCGTCGGCGGTTGGGTCACTGAACGGCATGCCCAGCTCGATGATGTCGGCTCCCGCGGCAGGCAGTCCTTTCAGCAGTTCCAGACTGGTGTCGAAGTCCGGGTCACCGGCGCAGATGTAGGTCACCAGCGCGGCGCGGTTGTCACGGGCGCAGTCGGCAAAGCGTTGTTCGAGACGGCTCATTTCGCGTCCTCCATCAAACCGAGAATCGTCGGCATGTCCTTGTCACCACGGCCAGACAGGCAGACCACCATCAGGTGATCTTTTGGCAGCGTCGGTGCACGGCGGGCGACTTCGGCCAGCGCGTGTGAGGTTTCCAGCGCCGGGATGATGCCTTCGGTACGGCAGCAGTTGTGGAAGGCATCCAGCGCCTGCTGGTCGGTTACCGCGACGTATTCGACGCGGCCCTGCTCGTGCAGCCAGGCGTGCTCGGGGCCGATGCCGGGATAGTCCAGACCGGCGGAGATCGAGTGCGCATCGGCAATCTGGCCGTCGCCATCCTGTAGCAGATAGGTGCGGTTGCCGTGCAGCACGCCGGGCGTGCCGCCCTTCAGGCTGGCCGCGTGCAGGCCGGTGTCGATCCCGTGCCCCGCCGCTTCCACGCCAACCATCTGCACCTCGGGGTAATCGAGGAACGGATGGAACAGGCCCATCGCGTTGGAGCCGCCGCCGATGCAGGCGACCAGGCTGTCCGGCAGGCGACCTTCGCGGGCCAACATCTGCTGATGCGCTTCGCGGCCGATGATCGACTGGAAGTCACGCACCAGCGTCGGGTAGGGGTGCGGGCCGGCCACGGTGCCGATCATGTAGAAGGTGTTGTCGACGTTGGTTACCCAGTCGCGCAGCGCCTCGTTCATGGCGTCCTTCAGGGTGCCAGTGCCGGAGGTGACAGGCACGATCTCGGCGCCCAGCAGGCGCATGCGGGCGACGTTGTCGCGTTGACGGTGAATGTCGGTCGCGCCCATGTAGACCACGCATTGCAGGCCGAAGCGCGCGCACACGGTGGCGGTGGCCACGCCGTGCATGCCGGCGCCGGTCTCTGCGATGATCCGCTGCTTGCCCATGCGGCGAGCCAGCAGGGCCTGACCGATGCAGTTGTTGATCTTGTGCGCGCCGGTGTGATTCAACTCTTCGCGCTTGAAGAAGATCTTCGCGCCGCCGTACTGCTCGGTCAGCCGCTCGGCGAAATACAGCGGGCTGGGGCGGCCGACGAACTCGGCGTTGAACTGATCCAGCTCGGCGATGAACGCCGGCTCGGCGCGGGCCTCGTTGTAGGCCTGCTCCAGCTGCAGCACCAGCGGCATCAGCGACTCGGCCACAAAGCGGCCACCAAACTGGCCGAACTGACCGAGCGCGTCGGCCTCACGGCGATAATTTTGATTGGGCATGGCATACCTCCTGAAGAATGCAGGCAGGTTAGGGCAGACAGCGTGCGGAAAAAATCGATAAGATGGCCGCAACCTGTGAGAAAAAGTGACAAGTCCCATGGCCCGAGATCTTCCCTCACTGAATGCCCTGCGCGCCTTTGAAGCGGCAGCCCGGCTGGAAAGCGTGAGTCAGGCGGCGAGTGAGCTGCACGTTACCCACGGCGCGGTCAGTCGGCAGATTCGTCAGCTTGAGGACGAACTGGGCGTCGCGCTGTTCAGCAAGGCTGGGCGTGGCATCAGCCTGACTCCGGCTGGCCGGCAACTGCGCGATGCCTGCCGCGATGCCTTTGCCGGCCTGCGCGAGGCGTGCTCCGCGCTGCGGCAAGATCAGCAGCAAGCGCCCTTTCTACTCGCCTGCCCCGGCAGCCTGTTGGCGCGCTGGTTTATCCCGCGGCTGGACCGCTTGAATGCTGAATTGCCCGAGCTGAACCTGCACCTGTCTGCCTCTGAAGGTGAGCTGGACCCGCGCCGCCCCGGCGTCAGCGCCACCCTGCTCTACGCCGCGCCGCCGTGGCCCGCCGACATGCAGGTGTATCCATTACGCCAGGAGCGCATCGGCCCGGTACTCAGCCCGCGCTACGCCGGAGCCGCCCGGCTGCTGAACCAACCCGCCGAGATACTGTTGGGAGAAGCGCTGCTGCACACCCGCTCGCGCCCCGGTGCCTGGACTGACTGGGCTGACCTGCAGAGCTTGGATGCCACCCAGCTGCGCAACGGTCAGGGCTTCGAGCACCTGTATTACCTGCTGGAAGCGGCGCTCTCGGGCCTCGGCGTGGCCATCGCGCCGCAGTTGCTGGTTGCGGATGACATCGCCGCTGGTCGCCTGCTCGCACCCTGGGGCTTTGTCGAAACCCGCCACCAGCTCGGTCTCTGGGTGCCGGAGCGCCAGCCCCAGGGCCCGGCGCAGCAACTGGCCGACTGGCTCGGCAACGCCCTGCAGCAGGCCGACGCATGAAGTGCCTCGCGACCTTTGGTCTTGGCGCCTGCCTGCTTTGGCTGTCTGGCTGCAGCTCGGTTGGCTATCTGTATCAGAGCTGGCAGGGCCAGCGTGCGCTGATGGCGCGTGCCGAACCCATCGAGCAGGTGATTGCCAACCCGCAGATCGATCCGCAGCTGGCCGAGCGGCTACGGACCGCCAGCCAGATTCGCCATTACGCGGTAGCGGCGCTGGCGCTGCCGGATAACACCACCTACACCCGCTACGCAGCCCTGCCCGGCCCTTATCCGTTGTGGAATCTGTTTGTCACCGACGAGCTGTCATTGGCGGCGGTACCGCATTGCTATCCGTTCTTCGGCTGTATCGCCTACAAGGGCTACTTCGATCAGGCCCGCGCCGAGCAGGCCGCTGCAGACTGGCGTGCGCGTGGCAAGGATGTTTACGTCGCCGGCATCCCCGCCTACTCCACCCTTGGCTGGTATGACGACCCGCTATTCAGCTCCATGCTGCACTGGAGCGACGACTATCTGGCCGAGATGCTGTTTCACGAACTGGCGCACCAGCGGTTCTATGTGAAGGACGACACTGCCTTCAACGAGTCCTACGCCAGCTTTGTCGGCCGTCAGGGCCAGCGTGAATGGCTCAAGACTGTGGGGCGCGCAGCCCACGATCCAGCCGGACGCGAACGCGAGCGGGCGTTTGTTGAGCTGGTACTGGCGGCGCGCAGCGAGCTGGAGACGTTGTATCAGAGCGACCAGCCAGACGCCGCCAAGCGCCGCAGCAAGGCCGCGATTCTTGCTCAGCTGCGCAGCGACTACGCCAGCCTGCGCGACAGCGAATGGGGTGGCGACAAACGCTTTGATCACTGGTTTGCCGCAGACCTGAACAACGCTCGGCTGTTG
>DBHE01000269.1:506-4857 GCA_002296055.1 Pseudomonadaceae bacterium UBA836 | reverse complement strand
TCGACCACTTCATCCAGCGTGCGCTTGTTGTTGACGCCCTGAATGCGCAGTCCGTAGGCCACGTTCTCGTAGATCGACTTGGGGAACGGGTTGGGCTTCTGGAACACCATGCCAACGCGGCGACGCAGTTCGGTTACGTTGACGTCCTTGCCGTAGATGTCCTTGCCGTCGAGCAGAATCTGACCGTCAACGCGGCAGCTGTCGACCAGGTCGTTCATCCGGTTGAAGCAGCGCAGCAGGGTGGACTTGCCGCAGCCGCTGGGGCCGATAAACGCGGTCACGCGGTTGCGCGGAATCTTGATGCTGACGTCGTGCAGCGCCTGCTTGGTGTCGTAGAACAGCGAGAGGCCAGGAACCTCCAGCGCGATGGACTCCTTGTCCATGTTCAGCTCCTGCTGGGAGCGGCCCAGGGCGCTCATATCCATTGCATGGGTCTTGGTCGTATTAGACATAGTCGTGCGTCCGCCTAGAAAGGGTTATCAGTTTTCCAGTGCCTTGTACTTTTCGCGCAGGTGGTTACGGATGGAGACCGCTGCAAAGTTCAGCGCAGCGATAACACCCACCAGCAACAGCGCGGTGGCGTACACCAGCGGCCTGGCCGCTTCGACGTTGGGGCTCTGGAAGCCGACGTCATAGATGTGGAAGCCCAGGTGCATAAACTTCTGGTCCAGGTGCAGATAGGGGTAGTTTCCGTTGACCGGCAGGCTCGGTGCCAGCTTGACCACACCGACCAGCATCAGCGGCGCCACCTCACCGGCGGCGCGGGCCACGGCGAGAATCAGGCCGGTCATCATAGCGGGGCTGGACATCGGCAGGATCACCTTCCACAGGGTTTCCGACTTGGTTGCGCCGAGGGCCAACGAGCCTTCACGCAGCGAGCGCGGAATCCGAGTCAGGCCTTCTTCGGTCGCCACAATCACCACCGGCACGGTCAGGAGCGCCAGGGTCAACGAGGCCCACAGCAGACCGCCGGTACCCAGCGTCGGCGCCGGCAGCGCCTCGGGGAAGAACAGCTGATCGATGTTGCCGCCCAGCAAGTAGATAAAGAAGCCCAGACCAAACACACCGTAGACGATTGAAGGCACGCCGGCGAGATTGTTCACGGCAATGCGGATGGTGCGGGTCACCACACCCTGCGTCGCGTATTCGCGCAGGTAAACCGCCGCCAGCACGCCGAAGGGCGTCACGATGATCGACATCAGCAGTACCATCATTACGGTACCGAAGATCGCCGGGAACACCCCACCCTCGGTGTTGGCTTCACGCGGCTCGTCGCTGACAAATTCCCACAGTTTGCTGAAGTAATGACCAATCTTGGCGCCGGTACCCATGGCGTTGGGCTGGAACACCCGCACGATCTTGCTCAGGTTGACCTCAACCTCGCGGCCATCCATGGAGCGAAAACGCACGCTGTCGCGGTTGAACTCCTGATACAGGCCCACCAACTGCGCTTCCAGCTCGGCGTACAGGTCGTTCTGAATCTTGCGCTCAGCCGCCAGCTCAGCCTCCGCCTCCGGGGTCAGGGCGTTGTCCAACTCAAGACCGCGCTCGCGCAGACGAATGCGCTCCAGCTCGGCGTTGATCTTGCCGATGGCACCGGTTTCCAGCGCGTGAATGTCGCTGTAGATCTCCAGCGCGCGGTCCACGGCCGGCTGCAGCGCGGTCCAGGCCTCATTGCCTTCGGCAATCACCTCCCCGTTCTGTTTGACCTGCTGGATGTAGCCGTAGAAGTTGCCCCACTCACGGCGCTCAACGACTACGATCTCTTCAGGAAAACGCTCGTTTTCCAGCCAATCGGCGACAATCCAACGGAAGTCTGCGCCGTTCAGGTCACGGTTGCCCACCTTGAGCAGCTCGCGATCCATGAATTCGCTCTGCTCCGGGTCCACCGGCAGGCCAGCGCCCTGCAGGCGCTCAGTCGGCACCTGCTCGCGGGTAGTCACCTCACCGATCAGCGTGATGCTTGGCTGCCCAGGGATGGTGTACTCGGCTTCCATGACATCGGAAGGCCAGAAGTGGCTCAGGCCGCGCACGGCAATCATCGCCAGCAAGCCGAGCGTCATGATCACGGCAATCGCGACCGCGCCGCCGTTCATCCAGATCCAGGGGGTACCGGATTTGAACCAGGTTGTGAAGTTGCCTTGTTTCACTGTCTTGATTCCCCTGCTCAGAGTGACGCGTATTTCTTGCGCAGACGCTGACGGATCAGTTCTGCGGCCGTGTTCATCAGGAAGGTGAAGCTCAGCAGCACCAACGCGGCGAGGAACAACAGTCGGTAATGGGTACTGCCCACCTCGGATTCCGGCATCTCGACGGCGATGTTGGCCGACAGGGTGCGCATACCCTCAAAGATGTTCCAGTCCATGATTGGCGTATTGCCGGTGGCCATCAGCACGATCATGGTTTCACCCACGGCGCGGCCCATACCAATCATGACGGCCGAGAAGATGCCCGGGCTGGCGGTCAGGATGACCACGCGGCTGAGGGTCTGCCAGGGCGATGCGCCGAGTGCCAGCGAGCCCTGAGTCAGGTGACGCGGCACACTGAAGACGGCGTCTTCGGCAATCGAGAAGATGGTCGGGATCACCGCAAAACCCATCGCCAAGCCAACCACCAGTGAGTTGCGCTGGTCGAAGTTGATGCCCAGGTCGCGCGTCAGGAACACCCGCATGTCACCACCGAAGAACCAGGCCTCTACATATACACTCATCTCGAAGCACACCCAGCCCAGCACAATCAGCACCGGCACCAACAGCGCAGCTTCCCATCCATCCGGTACCGTCTGGCGCACCTTGGCCGGCGCACGGCTCCAGCCGTAGGCGACTGCAATAAACACGATGGGGGTGAGAATCAGCAGCGAGACGATGCCCGGCAGGTTGTCCTCCAGCAGCGGCGCCAGCCAGAGACCGGCCAGAAAGCCCAAAATCACCGTTGGCAGCGCTTCCATCAGCTCGATCACCGGCTTGACCTTGCGGCGCATCGCCGGGGCCATGAAGTACGCGGTGTAGACAGCGGCGGCGATGGCAATCGGGGTGGCCAGCAGCATCGCGTAGAACGCGGCCTTCAGGGTACCGAAGGTCAGCGGCGCCAGGCTCAGCTTGGGTTCAAACTCGGAGGTAGCCGAGGTGGACTGCCAAACGTAGTCGGGCTCAGGATAGCTCTCGTACCAGACCTTGCCCCACAGTGAACTCCAGGACACCTCAGGATGTTCGTTGTGCACATCCCAATAGCTCAGTTGGCCATTATCGTGCTCGACCAGCAGGTGGTCAGCGCGCGGGCCGATGGCAAAGGCCTGTACCTGCTCGCCACCGAGCGGTTCGACCAGCAGGTTGTTGTGGGCGGTCGAGTTGTAGACGCCCAGCTGCCCCTCGGCATCCAGACTGAGAAATACCTTGCGACGTTCTTCCGGCTGAACGAGGGCAATGGCACTGCCCTGCTGCTGGTCAAAATCACGTACCCGGGTCAGCTGCGGGTTGCCATTGCCGCGCACCATAAACCACTGGGCCAGACCACCGCTGCTGTCGCCGACAATCAGCGAGATACCGCCCAGCATCAGATTGGCCGAGGTAACCGACTTGCCGTTGCCTTCCAGCACGCGGTAGCGGCCGTTCAGCTCGCCGCCCTTGCGCAGCGCCAGCACATCCACGTGCTGGTCGCCGTTAACAACGTACATCCACTGACGCAGCGGATCGATCAAAATCTGCCGCACCTCGCCCGCCGAGGCTTCCAGATCCAGAGCGCGCTCGTTGCGGGTCTCTGCGCCGGTCATCATGTTGCGGGTTACGCTGATGTTGATGCCGACCAACTCACGACCTGCGGAGGCCGCCAGCACCAGGCCGCTGCTGTCACCGCTCATGGCCACCTGGGTCAGCGCGCGACCCTGCTCATCCAGGGTGATCGGCTCTTCGCCGTAGGGGAACACCAGGCTCGGGGTGATCAAACGCACATCATTGGGGTAAGTCACCTTGTAGTTGTGCTGGGCAATCAGCACCTGGCCATTGCTCAGGCCCACCACAAAGCGACGGGAATTAGGGGTTTCGACGCTGAAGCTGGTCACTTCCACGCCAGCCGGAATCGGCAGTTGCTGCTGCAGAACCGGTTGCCCATCCTGCGCCTTGAAGAAACTCACCTGACCACTGCGGGCCACGCGGATCGCCACCTCGCCTTGCTCTTCCATCGCCAGTAACAGCGGCGGGTCGTTGGCCTGCACCCAGCTCACACTGTAGCGCTCCTGCTCCTCGATCTCGGCACCACCAAACAGCGGCAGCACTTCGTACAGCAGGTAAAGGAAGATCAACAGAACGGCCACAATGACGCCCAGACCGCCCACCGCAACATACCAGCGGGTGAG
>DBHE01000269.1:0-176 GCA_002296055.1 Pseudomonadaceae bacterium UBA836 | reverse complement strand
TGGTCCTTGAAATGACGCGCCGCCCGGTGGCGTTGCATCGCTGGCGTATTGAAGTCCACGCGAGAGGTTTTGGGTGGGGATTGAGTAGTCATGGCGCACACCCTACAGGGTCAATATGACGGATTGGTTACAGCCAGGTGACGGCAAAAAAGGGGCGTGTCGTCGACACACCCCTT
>DBHE01000062.1:1784-38019 GCA_002296055.1 Pseudomonadaceae bacterium UBA836 | reverse complement strand
GGTTTTCTATCTGGGGATCCGGGCATCTGGTTCAGCTTGTTCATAAAGTCCGAGCCGTAGTAGTCCACAGCCCTCTTGCGCATCATGAACTCGCCGTTTGAACCCCACATGAGGATGCTATCGCTTGTACCAGTACCAGGGCCGCGCAGCTGGCCACCGCCGGCAAAGCCAGGGATGCTGGTATCAGCACCGAGCGCATCAGAAACCCGTTGCGCGTCCACCTTTTCAGGCAGCACATACGTCACCGGCACTTCCATGTACTTGGCCCACTCCGCCGCCAAGGCCTGAATGCGGGCCTTGGTTTGCTCCTCTGACTCACCATCAGAGGCATAAGCCACCTTGATGGTCTCCAGCGCCTTGGCGGTTTGCACCAGCTGGTCGATCTTTTCCTTTTGAGTATCAAACGCTGCTTGAGCGTTGGCGGCATCCAGCTTTAACGCTTCCTCAGCAATTTGCCCAAGATCCTTGGCGATACCCGCAAAACCGTAGGTATTAGCCCCCGCGTCTCGCAGTTCCTCGAGCACTTTTGCCGCCTTGTCGGCCTGCGCCAGAGCGCGCTCAGCATCACCGGCGGCAAGCGCCTGACGGGCGGCGTACTGCGCTGCTGTCACATCCGCAAAGGTTGGCGTACTTGCGGCGCGGGGCTGGCTGAAGCTATCGGCCAGCGCCTGGAAACGCTTTTGCGACTCCAGCCGCTTCTGCTCAATTTCCTTGAGTTTGGCCTCCAGCTCGGTGGCCGCGTCGTCGTAGGCCTTCAACTGCTTGGACAGCTCAGCCTTGATTGACTCCAGCTCACCCTGCTGGATACGCTGGATGGTCGCGGCATGCTCGCGGGCCAGATCCTGCCGGCGCTCCTGCTCGGTTTGCACCGCGTTCACCGCATCACGGTAGGCACGGGCCTGGCGGGCTAGCTGCAACACCTCTGCGCTGACCGGGGCGGCTGCACCGTCGCGCTCAAAGTCCTGCCGGCTGGTTTGCTCGGCAAGGGCTTTGTAATACGCCTGCGCCGCCTTGAGCCGCTCCACATAGGCCTTGCGCTCAATGTCCGTTAGCTCATTTACCTCGGCACCGGACAGTACCAAGGTCTCGGCGTAGCCGGCGTTGGTATCAATCACCTCGCGCAGGGCGCGCTCATGGTCCTCGACCGACTGATTCAGGCGCTCCATTTCCATATAGAGACTTACGAACTCACCCGCGACATTCGCCGCCCACAACACCAACCCCAAATGAGTAAGCCTTGAACCAGCAGCCCACGCCACGTTGAGGGACTTACCAAGCAGCGATGCTCCCGCACTCGCCGCTGCCAAGCCCGCTCCTGCACTTGCCCCAGCCGCAGGCAATGCACGCATCCCCCCGAGGACACCAGTTAGCCCACCCTGTAGCACTTTCATTGTGACGCTCAGAGCCTTCGCTCCAGCGCCAAGAATCACCAGCGCCGCGATAGTAGTGCGCACGTTATCAGGCAGCTCGTTGAAGGCGTTAAGCATGTCGGTGATCAGGTTCACCACCGGCAGCCCGGCAGCCAGCGCCTGGCCAAAGGCAATCTGCAAGTCACTAACCGCTGCAGTAAACCGGCGCACCTGCTGCTCCGGTGTGTCCTTCATTTTGTCGTAGGCGGCTTGGGTGGTACCGCCTGCGGCTTCCATTTCCTGCACCAGCTCCAGCAGCCCATCAATGTCACCGGTCAGTGCCAGCACTGCCGTGCGGGCCTCGGTATCCGGGATGATCTGCCGCATCGCCTCAATGCCCAGATTCTGTTCAGATATCTGGCGCAGGGTGTCAGACAGGCCATTCCAGGTGATGCCCATGGCCTCAAGGTTCTTTTTGGCCTCGGGTGCAGGGGCTGCCAGGTTGTTAATCGCGCTGCGCAGTGAGGTGGTCGCAATGTTGGTGTTGATGCCCTGCTTGGTCATCAGAGCCAACGCCGCCGTTACCTCGCCAAAGCTCACCTCAGCCGCTGCCGCCGTGGGCAGCGCCTGGCCAATGGCACCGGCCAACTCTGGAAAGGTGGTAACGCCCTCACGTACAGCCAAAAACAGCTGGTCGTAGCGCGACTCCAGCCGGTCTACGCCTTCACCATAAGCATTGATAACCGACAGCCCCAGCTTGGCAGCGGTCTGGGTATCCGTGAGGCCTGCAACCGCAGCACGGCCAGCCTGCTCCAGCACTTCAACGCTGTTGGCTGCGTCCACCCCAGAGGAAATGATGTCATACAGCGCAGAGGCGCTGCCGCTGGCGGCCTCACCCATATCGCGCGAGACCTGACGCACCGCCACCGCCAGCTGGCTCATTTCTGCGCCGCTTTGGTTGGTAATGGTGCCAATCTCAGCCATGCGCTGAGTGAACCCGCTGTACTCATCAAACGCCCGCTTACCTGCCAGTCCGACCGCACCAAACGCAATGCCACCGGCCAGCAGCTCGGTGCGCACGTTGCGCAAGCTCTCTGTCCAGGTAACAGTCGTAGCATTCGCTTGCTGCACTTGCCGCCCGGCAGCCGCCAGCGCACTGGTCATGGTGCCGCCAACAATCGCCAGCTCGCCCGCCGTCAGTTTGCCTGTGCTTTGCAACAGCTGCAGATCGCGCTGCAGGGAGCCAACCTTTGCCTGAGCCTCGCCGTAGGCCGCCAACCCAAGGTTCTGGCGGGCAGCCTCCAAGGCCCCGGCACGGTCGCTGCGCCCCATCTTGGTGGCCAGCTCGCGCTGCAGCCGTGACTGCTCTGCGGCAAGGTTTTTGGTATCAACCCCCGCGCCTTTCAGCTCTTCACGCATGCGCGCGAGCTGCACTGTTTGCGCCTTTTCCTGGCGCTCCAGGCCCTGCAGCTCGCGCACCGCGTCGCGATAGCTTGCGGTCAGTTGCTTTGTGGGGGTATCGGTACGAGCCAGCTCGTCACCCAGCTCGCGCACGCGCTCACGGGCTCGCGTCGCCTGCCGGCCAGACTCCTCCAGAGCAGACTCAAGGTCACGAAACGCATTAACGCGCCCCAGTGGCTTGGAGAGCTCGCGCACCAGGGCCGCATACTTTTTGCTGAAGCCAGCAATACCGCGCTCGGCATCGCTGGTATTGGCCGTCAGTTTGAGTTCGACGTCGGTCATTTTGCGTTAGCACTCTTGATGGCGGCCTGAAAGAAAGACCAGGGGTAGCTCAGGGCATTGGCATGCCCCAGTCGAATCAGCGCGCTGACCACGCTGTCGAGGTTGCTCAGTTGGCGGGCTGGGCTTTCGCCAGACCCTCCAGCTTGGTCAGCATGCCGAAAAAATCCGGGTTCAACTCCCGGCACTTGGCCTTAATCTCCTGCAGCTGGCTTGGCTTAAACTCGGCAATCTGCGCATCAGTGATCGAGCACATGCGCTTCATGGTGCTCAGCTCACAGTCACCCAGCAGCAGAACATCAACCAGATCGCCGGTTTGCCCTTTGGCTGCATCACGCAGGTAGTCGCGGATCTGCTGCACGGTCATTTCGTGCACGGTTACGCCATAGGGGCCAGCGTGCACCCCGCCGTTGTTGGTTTGCTCCGACATGAAAGTCTCCGGTACCGGAAATAAAAAACCCCGCCGAAGCGGGGTGTAAAAAGGCTATCTGGTAGCTCTGGAATGGCCTGCTAGAGGCTCTGTTCTACCCGCGTGCAACTGCGGGCAAGGTGGCTTGCAGCTGCCGGGCCAAGCCCTGCAGCACCTGCAATACCGATTCACGCCAGCGTATCTGCTGCACTGGCGTACCGTCTGAGTGCCGCTTGGCGGTGTCCAGAATCACACCGTGCTTGCGCCCCTCTGGCGTCAGCTCCCAACGGTGCTTGCCCTTGGCGTATTCAAAGCGGCGCTGCAAGCCAACCTGAGCCAGCAACTTATTCATGGCATTGGCGCTCATGCCGTGCTTCTTACCCAGCTCGGTGGCCGTGTAGTGCAGCTCCTGCTCCTGATTGACCAGCCCGGTGATACCAAGCAGCGCCATTGGTGCAACCCCGGTTTGCTTCTCTACCGCCTTGTTGGTGTAAAGCAACAGCTGGTTGCCCTGCAGGCCGTATGCCGAGCCAAGCGCCATCATGCTGGCGTTGACCTTGACGATTCCCTCAAGAATCTCTGCTCGGCTGCTCTGGAACTCCCGGATCGCGCCCTGGGTGAACTCGCCGTTGGCAGCCACGTGGTAGCCACCGGTTTTGCGGATGCTGGGCAGCACCTCGGCTGTCACCCACTTTTTGAAGCGTTTGGCTTCGGCTTTGCGACTGCGGAGGATTGCTGAGTACAGGCCGGACTCGTTGATTACCAACACTTCCTTCTCAAGTGCAAAGTCCTCGTGCTGATTTCTGGAGGGTATACGCACAATGTGCGTACCCTTTTCATCGTCATCCAGGTTCCGGGTCATGTCTCCAGCAATACGATACTCAAGGGCCTTAGCAATATCTGCGGCGACAAACCAGGGCTGATCCTCAATGACCAGGGTGCGAATTTCACTGCCGTCAAAATTAAACGGAATCACGTTGCTCATGCCGCTTGCCCCCGTTCTGCCGGTTTGCCCAACAGCTTGATGAGTATCTCTACCTGGCTTTGCAGCAGCCACACACTGTCCAGCATGTGTTTCTGCACCACGCTGCCATCCTCGACCGCCACAAACAACAGCGTAGCCATGGCCTCTAGCCGCGATGCCACGCAGTGAAGCGGGTCGTTGATCTGATCAAGGCTGGTGATGCCGTGGGCTGTTAGCACCTCTTCCGGGGTGAGGTAGACTGCTTCATCCGCTTGCGGTGCAAGCGATTGTCTGTTAGCGTTCGCCATGTGATCGATTCCCAATTTGATTACATTCTCTGAAGCCCCTGACGTTGCCGCGCCGGGGGCTTTCTCTTTTATGCCGCCTGCTTGCTTTCGTCCAGCGTCTGGCATCGCTCCAACTCCCTTACCAATTGTGCGTTCATTGATCTTCCACTATGTTTTGCCTTTGCCTTGAGCCAAGCGGCAACATCATGGGGAAGGCGTATCTGAGTCCTGAGTTTCATGCTGCCCCCTTTGAGTGACACAGCTGTCACTATAACCACTTAACAGATAGTGTCAAGATTAGTGACATGAAAGAAGAAATTTACAGATCTCAGTTCCGACTGCCATATGAGCTGTATGAGAAGCTCAAGGACGCTGCCGACAAAAGCGGATCATCGGTCAATGCTGAGTTGGTATTGCGACTACAACAAAGCTTCGACAACCCAGACGAACAACTCAAGAAAATACAAAACAAGCTAGCCGTTCAGGAGCTCAAAGCGATGCTTTCTGAAGCGAGTCTAACCGTTGGCATGATGAATTTGCTCACCAAGGTCGACACGCAAACGCCAGAAACAGCAGAAGCGGCCGAGGAGCTTTTCAATTCACTCCGAAACCGCCTTGCGAACCTCGGCGATCTTGAGCAGCGAGTCGAAGAAATAACATCCTCGATCATTACGGAATAGCGGTTTCACCTGAAATTTCGGCCCCACCGAGACGGGGCCGAGGCATGGGCCCGCTTAACCGTTGTAGCCGCCCTGCACGTTGCTCACGCAGCCGCCTTCAATGTAGAAGTACGAAGAACCACCTCTTGCCCAGTGGTAAGCGTGCTGCGTGCCGTTGACCCGGCTCGGCGTGCCCCAGGCTCTCAAGGCATCCGCTTTGGTCATACCACGGACCACTTGATGCCTGATCACCATTCTGCGTAACACAGTGCTCGCAAACTCCTGGCACGGGCCAGAGGACACAGTCGACTGCGCCCGGCGATATGACCTCTCGATTTGCCGCGTACTGTCCCGGCGCTGTTGAAACTGCAGATACTCTGGCGACGGCGCCAAACTACCCCCAATTTTGTCTGCGGTGACGTCCATCTCTTGCCCGCCGCCACCTTCACATGGCCGATCAGAGAAGCCGACCCGGCCTTCTGGCAAGTCGCAGCGGTAAACAGTCGCGGCCTGCAGCAAGCCAGGCCAGCACCCCATCAGAACCAGCAGAATAACAATTCGCACGCGCCCCTCCTCCCTGAAGTAAATAAGCACGAATTTAGCACACATCGCGATCGAGGCCGGGCGGGGTGGCAGGCGCTACCCCGCACCGCCCGCCGCTACTCGACGTCCTGAATCATCAGGTACTGCGAGATACCGGTACCGACCTTGGTGGCGTCTTTTTCGATCTTCGCGGTGAAGTCCATACCCTGAAACTCATCGCCAATCACGCTCAAGCTCGCCGGCGAGTGGTTCACGCGATACGCCTCAATCACCATCGGCTTGCCGCTGCGTACTTCGTTCAGGCCCTCGAACACCACGCGGAAGCGCTTACCGGACTGCACCAGCGCCTGAATGGTGGCGTGTTTGGCGTAGGAGTAATTCACCTCTACGTCAATATCGCCGGCAGCCGCTGCGCCGCCCTCGGTGAAGACCGGGTAACCAGACGGGCTCAGGGTGTAGTCGGTATCCAACACCCAGGCCGCACCGCCGCCGGCAGGGGTAACCACCACATCAGTGGCGCCAGGGTAAGCCAGTTTGATCATGCCACCCGGAAACGCCTTGTGCTCCTCGCCGGTCACTGTGCCAGCCGCAACATCAACCGCAGAGCCGTACAGGGCGCGTGCGATGTTCGCCTTCTTGAAGTGTTTGGCCGTGTAGTTAAGGTTAATGCCAGTGATGCGCAGCACCGAGGCATCCAGGCCGCCACCGGGGGTGGTGTAGTCCTGGTCCTCGATCTCTTGCGTTTGCGCTTCATAGGTGAGCGAGCTGACGTTGCCCACAAAGATCAGACCCTTGGGATCATCCAGGTCCTCTACCGACATCTTGCCGGTACCCAGATATGCACCACGCAAATCAGCCATTGGTCACCTCCCCTGCAGCGCTGACCACGCCTTTGCCAACCAGCCAATCACGCTGGGCCGGCGTTACGTTGATTTTGTCGCCCGCTTTGCAGGGCGCATTCTTGTGGGTGTGGTCTTTCGCGAGCACGACCTCCACCAGCTCCGGCTGCAGTGCAGCGGAGTTTTCACTCTTTGCCATGGTTACTCTCCGTTGATGATGATGTGCAACTGCACCGGGAACAGCACCGTTCCAACTTCCAGCCCGCTATCAGGCGGGAACAGCTGGGCAGCACCGAAGGTGACTTTGTAGGGGCCATGCTGACCCCAAGGTTTGGGCAGCGCCGCAGGCACCGTCAGCGCCCGGGCGATATCCATGTAGAGCGCGTCCAGCGCTGCGCGGTACCCGCTGGGGTGGCCGGGGTCAACCACCCCAACAACACGGCGACCAATGCGCGCCATCAGCGAGCCCGCGTCACCTTCTGGCGCCGGGTACTGATCTGGCTGAATGGCGATAAAGGGGTAACCAAGATCCTCATGGTTCATCAGCTCTGAGAGCCACCCCTCTTTAATGCGCGTCCCGGCGTCCGTCTGGTAGCCCTGCTCTGGCACAATGCGGCCAAGGCGCTCCACCAGCACCTGGTGCGCCTGTTCAATCGGGTTTGTCATAAGTCGGCCCTTGCGAGCTGTCGCTCGATCTCATCGGCCAGCAGCTCCTCGGCCTGCTCACCAATGTCGTCCAGCTTGGTGTTCAGCACCTGAGAGGGTGACGGCCCATGCAGCACCTCAACCGGCAACCGCGGCTTGCGGATACGCTCCACAATCAGCCCGCCTGCCGGGCCAATGGGCGCAATGAACGCACCCTGAATCAGCTCGGTGTCGCTATTGCTGACCCGCACCCGAATACCCGCCTTTACCCGCCGGCCATCCTGGCCACGGCGATACAGCTGTTTATGCGGGAACTGGCTGAGGGTTACGCCCTTCTTGCGGGCGTAGATGATCACGCGCAGCTCGTCCTGAGTCGCGGGAATAAAATTCACCTCGTTGCGGATATAACTGGGCTTGAGGTTGATTTCGTCCCGCACCTCCCGCCAGGAGATAGTCCGCACACGCCGGCCAACGGTGTTCAATGCCAGGCGAATGGCGCGCTGTAGTTTGCCCGGCACGCTGGCCATGCGCTGCAGCTCGCCATCCAGGCCGCTGACATCCACCTGCACCGTGTCGTAAAACGCCATGGGTCACCTCACGGGCATAAGCGACCAGCGCTCCACCAGCCCATCAGAGTCAATGCGCTTATCCAGGCGATAACGCTCGGTTGCGTTGTGGATTTGCGCGTCGCCCTGGGGCTTGGCGATCTGCGACAGTCTGAACTCGCCGAGTGCGGCAACAGGCCGAAAGAGACCATCAGCCCCCTCTACCTGCACGTTCTTGCTGATGCAGACGCTCAGATCGGGCACCACCGGCGTGCCTGCCGGCCCGGTGTAACACCAGGCCGAGCCGAACACCTTGAACAGCTGGCCGTCCGCCTGGTCCATCAAGCGGTCAAACTCGCTGTTCACGCGCCGCTGCCTTCGCCTTCACCATCGCCACCGCCAGCGCCACCAGCGCTGTCACCCTCGCCGGAGCCAGCGCCGCCGGTGCCGGATGCAGTGTCGTCGTCCGGCTCAGCGGCAGCCCCACTGGCGGCGCGAATCAGGCCCTTTTCCAGCGCTTCCTTCGCGATCGCCTGCGGGACTTCCTGCGGGTCCGGCGAGCGCAACAGGCGCTTTTTCTCGCCCTTGACCGGAAACTCGATGGTGCGATCGACGTAGAACAGTTTTTTCGTTGCCATGCTCATGCTCCATGGGTGCCCAGAGGGGCACCCGTCAAAGGTTTATCAGGCGACGGTGATGACGGCGAAGGCGTCAGCGTCAAAGATCACCGGCAGCGGCGCAGACTGGGTTTGCACCCACTCAACGCTCGGGTTGTCGGTGAACCAGTTGGACGGGTAGCGGGTTGCCTCGACAATGCCCTCAGCATTGGCCTTGGCGTCCTGAATACCGCCATAGGCCATGACGTTGTCAGAGACTGCCGGGGCAATCAGCACGGTGTAGTTCGGCATGAAGTTTTCTTTGCCGGCGCTATCCTCGAACTGGCCGGTGTATACGATGATCTCGTATTCACCGAAGAAGCCCTTGCGCATAACCTGCGCTTCAACCTGTGGGCCAAGCTCCAGTTGAGAGGTAGAGCCGCGACGGGTGTCCAGCTTTTCCTTCACTGCCTTGAACTTGCTGAACAGGCGCCAGGCCAGCTTGTCCATCACGATGACGCCGGTACTGCCGGTGGTGTTGGCCGCCCAGTCCTCAATATCGTCGGTCGGGTCGTAGGTTTCGGGGTCAACGGTGTCCCACTTGGCTGCACCTACCAGGGTGATCTGGTTCTCAGCGCTGCGGCCGTAGTCGATCACCATCGGCTCGTCGTAGCCCTCACCTTCAACCACCACCTCGCCGGTGAGCACTCCACGGGAGCACATCCACTCCTCGCGGTGCACGATCTCCTGCTCGTGATCCATCAGGATCTCACCGACCACCGCGTCGTGACGCTCAGCGGGAGAAAGGCTACCGTTGAGCTGCTCGCCACGGCGGCGCTTGAGCAGGCGGCCCGGCTTCACCACGTCGGTCGGCTTCACGTACGCCGGCTTAAAGGTGGTGGTCTGACCGCCGCGCTCGCGGCGAGCCTTGCCGGATACCATCGGCGCCACAAAGGGAGCCAAACGAACACCCTTGCGGATTTTGTCGAAGGCCACTTCTTCAGTATTGAAGGTGACCACCTCGGGGAAGAACATGGCCATGAAGAG
Source organism: Pseudomonadaceae bacterium UBA836 (assembly GCA_002296055.1). Lineage (GTDB taxonomy): Bacteria > Pseudomonadota > Gammaproteobacteria > Pseudomonadales > Pseudomonadaceae > Halopseudomonas. Next base: position 28,396 of record DBHE01000062.1, on the reverse strand, counting down.
ACCGGTGAACTTCGGCTGGATTTCTTTCACGCCCAGCAGCGTGGTTGTGTCATAGCCTGCAGCCATTTTCACTCTCCTGAAATGCCGAGGGCCGCTATCAGCGGCCCTCTGAGGTTATGCCCTGCGCCGAATCAGTACGGCGTCTGCAGGCTGATGGGGGTACCAACAAACGCGCACAGCTTCTGGGCTGCCGTAGCGCCCGCCGGCCATGCAACGTCTTCCGGGTTGAAGGTGCCGCTCTTGATTACCTGGGCGGCCAGGTCACCGGCAGTTGCATCCACCGAGCTGCTGGTGAGGTACACCGCTTTTTCCGAGCCATCAGAAGCGCCCGGCGCCCACTCGACCAACTTGCCAGTGGCAGTGACCTGCCCCAGCGGGGTGCGAGCAGCCAGCACTTCACCGCTGGCGATGGTGCCGGCAGTGGTATGCACCTTGTCCGAGCCGGTGATCCAGTTATCTACGGGTTCCTGAACGGTCGTCATGCGATTTTCGCTCCTGTAGCTTTAGCCCAGCTGCTGGCAATGCCTTGCGCTTTGGACTGGGTTTCAGTGGGTGCAGCGGCATCCTCGCCGAGGTTGGGCTGCTCTTCGGCCGACATCAGGCGATCGAGCGCGGTATCGGCGTTCAACGAGGCGCTGGCGTCCTTGGGCGCAGCAGCCAGGGCGGCACCGGCTGCCTCAACACTCATATCAGTGTTGAAGGCCAAGTGCTCGGCCAGCTGCTTGCGCTCAGCCGCTTCTGCATGCTGGAGAATGCCTTGCACGCGGGCGCGCTCGGCGTTGGTGTTGGCCTTGTCGTCCTGCCCTTGCTCCGTCGACGGCGGCGCAGTGCTGGCTTCAGGCTTCAGGTTTTCCTGAGTCATGGTGGCTCCTGTGGTGATGATCCTGCCCTGCGTGGACAGATACTCGGTGAACTCGGCTACCGCCTCATGGCCATTAACCAGTTGGTCAGCAAAGCCGATATCGATTGCCGCCTGGCCGCGATAGGTCGCCGCTTCGGTGGCCAACACCGCCTCAACCGACATGCCCGTGTATCGGGCAACCAGCTGGGCGAATTCTTGACGTAGTGCGTCGGTGTCGGTCTGGAAGCGCGCGAGCACTTCTTCGGACAGGTCCTGGTAGGGGTTGCCTTCAACCTTTTGCGCGCCGGAGTGGATCAGCGTGACCTTGATGCCCTCATCCTTGAGGTACTCCTCGTAGCTGGCATGCGCCATGACTACACCTACCGAGCCGGCGTGCCCGGTTTGGGTAATCAGCCGGCGGTTAGCCGAACTGGCCAGCGCCATGCCGGCTGAGCACGTCATGTCGTAACACAGCGACCAAAGCGGCTTGCCCGCAAGGTCTGCCAACCGGCGCAGCTCGGCGACGGTATCAAAGCACCCTGCCACCTCACCGCCAGGCGTGTCGCAATCAAGCATCACCCCCTTGACTGACGGGTCGCCAAACGCTTCGGCGGCACGCCGAATAATCCCGTCATAGCCAGTCATGCCGCTGTAGGGCTTAACATGGCCGTACTTGTGCACCAGGGTGCCGCTGACCGGCAGAATGGCGGCGCCATCCACCAGCTGGTATGGCCGCTCTCGGTCGCGGCTTGGGTTGAAGCTGGCGGCATCAACGCGCAGCTTTTCACCGGTAGATACCTGGCCCTCTGCGTCCTGCAGCTGCAGGATGTTCAGGCGCGGAGCCAGCGCACTGAAAAACACACGCGCATAGCCCGGCTCCAGCAAGAGGGGCGTGTTCAGCACCCTGCTGGCAATCTGCGGATAGTTCATTGGTTACCCCTTGATGGTGCCGCCTGCCGGTGAGGGTCAGGCGGCTTCTACTGCGTCTTCCGGCGCGAGGGCCTGGGTTTTGATCCAGCTTGGCGGCGGCAACCCTGCCGCCTTGCGCTCTTCCATCTCACGCACCTGCTGGGCAAAGGTCTCTTGGTAGTCCTCGCCAAGTAGAGCAAGCTCTTTCTCGTAGGTGCTGAGGCCGGATTCAATCCGTAGCACGGCCTCTTTCACTTCCTTGAGGCCATCAATCGAGAGGCGACCCGCGCCAATCCACTCGCAGTTACACCAAGCGCCTTTGGCCTCATAGAAGCCACGGCTTGCACGGCGCGGTAGCCTCAGTTCACCGCGCACCAGCGCTTCTTCAAAGGCCAGGGCAAACAGCGCCGTGGCAAAGCGCGCAGCAATCACCTTGCGGCGGCCCATGTAGTAGCGCCAACCCTCCATCATGGAGGCGCGGGCGCTGCTGTAGGTGCTCTGGCGATAGTCCCGCGCAAAAGGCTCATACGGCACGTTCAGACCGGCAGACATCCAGCGCAAAATGGACGACTCCAGGTCAGTGAAGCCGTTATCCACATTGCCACTGGTCTGTAGGTTTAGCTTCTCCCCCGGCCAGAGGTGCGGCACTTTCACGCCGTTCATACGCAGCGCGTTGCCGTTGTAAAAGCTGTTCACCTGCATCAGGTACTTGGTGAGGTTCTGCGTTCCTTCTTCACCAGCGCCGATTACCTCCATCGCGGCATCTGTACCCAGCTCACTCTCAATGGTGGCCGCGTACATCGCATTAACAATGGCGTTCTGCAGCTTGGTGTGCTGTAGCTTCGGCAGCATGTGCGACTGCTCAAGCACAGACAGGAACTGGTTAGCGCCCCGTGTCTGGCCGTCCTCAGCCGGCTCAAAAATGTGGATAAACTTGGCCCGCCCGTTGGCCGCCTCACGCGCAACCCGTCGCCACTCCTGGCTCATACCAGAGCCCATACCAAGGCCGGCGCCGCCTGCCTGCCGGATGTGGTACGCGATAGCGGCACCGTGTCGGTCAAACTCAATGCCACCGCGCAGGTTGCCGCCATCGCGGCGGCCATTAGGATTACTCACACGCTTGGGGCTGACCATCTTAATGGCCGTACGCATGGCGGTACCGGGGCGCTCTACCCACTCAGCCGCCGCCATGATTTCGCCAAGGCGGGTGTGGGTGCCGATCGCCTCACGCACCATCATGGTGGCGGTGCGCTTGCGCTCCACGTCCAGGTAGCACCCGATTGGGTCTTCGGCGTACTCGGTCCACCAGGCTTCAACGTCCTGAGCGAATGCTCGGGCGTCTTCATCGGTGATACCCAGCCGGCGCCACCGGGGCTTGTAGCTCAGGCGGAACAGGTGGCCCACGATGTTATCGATGTGCAGCTGCACGCCGTTTGCCGCAAAGGCGTTGTTGCGCGTTACGTCTTCGGCCCGGGCGTTGCCCAGATCCAGCTGAGGCAGTAAGGCCGCATCCAGTGTCTTGAGCTGCGGGGTCCAGCGCTCAAGCTGGCCACCGAAACCTTGACCGGCACCCTGCCAGCCGCTCATCTGCGCCCGCGCGGGCTTGCCGTTTGGAGCAAGAATGGTGATATCGGTCATGCGACCACCCTTGCAGGCCCACGGCGCCGACCGCTGCCGGCACCGATCTGGGCTTCCAGTTGGCTGATGTAGCGCTCAAGGTCTGAGCGGTTGGTTTGGGCAAACTCGACTTTCTTGCCGTCGCGCTGGATGCTGACGGTCTGGGTGCCGGTCAGCAGTCGGTGCAGCGCTTGCCGGGCTTCTGTCAGTTGATCCTGCGTGGACATCAGTCGTCTCCGTTCATCAGCCTCCCAAGATCGGCAAGGCTGGCCGGCTTACCTTGCGGCGCCGTGGGTTTGGTTGCAGCTGGTACCGTCTCCGGCTGTTGCTCGGTGATTGGCGTGGCCTCGGCTTCTGCCAGCAGGTCGGTCTGCATCAGCCCAGCCTCAATCGCGTCCCAGTCGGCTGGCTGCTTGAGGTGCAACCGCAGGTAGCGCGCCAGGTGAATGGCGTAGGCTTCGCAGTCCAGCGCTTCGACCGCTGCGCCTGCCTTCTTCTGGTATACCTTTTTGCCAGCGTGGCGCTTGCTGGGCGCCTTGATCTCGCCGAGCAGCTGCTCGAAGTAGTCCGACCGCACATCCTTGTAGGTGTGCATGCGGCCTGGGCCGCTGCCGACCAGCTTGAGCCGCTCGTGCAGCAGGTCCTTGGCCTTGGTCACACCCACCATGTAGACCTGCAGGCCGTACTTGCTGGCCTTGGTCGCTTTGGTGTTCAGGTCAATCTTGCGCGGCGCGGTGAGAATCTCCGCGTCAACGTTGGAGCTACCTTTGATCGCCAGCAGCTTGTTGAAGCGCTTTTTGCGCGTGCGAACATAGTGGTAAACCGCGTCGTTGGTTTGCCCGTCCGATGAGTCCAGACTTGCGGCGGACACCCGCAGGGTGTAGCCCTTGCCCTGGCGGTATACGCCGAACAGATAGCGGTCCAGCTCTGCCCATACCGGGTCATTCTTGTCCGCTGTGCTGGTCTCGGCGGCAATCTCTGCCCAGAGCACCAACCAGCTTTCTTCACCGCGCCCCCAGGCCCGCAGAATCAGCGCAATCCGGTCATGCTGCACGTCAACCGTCAGCGTCAGGATAAGGCCACCAGCAGGCACCGTAAGCTCGGCGTATTCTTCGCAGCGCTCTGCCAGCTTCTCTGCATCGGGCAGATCGGACTGGTACTGGAACGGGCGACCGCGCTTTTGGTTAACAAACTTGATCAAGCCGGTCATGTCGCCAGTTTCGGCCAGCTTCTCCGCTGCCAGCTGCTCACGGGCGATATCGGCCAGCGTGGTACCAGGCAAACAGGCATAGAGTTCGTTAAGCTCCATAAACCCAGCACGGCCAGCAAACGGCTTGGTGCGCACCCAGCCCTTGAGCGGGTCACCATCAGCCACCGCCTTGAAGACGGTGTTGCGCACATTCTCTTTGCGCTGGTAGTCATCCCAGATCGAGCCGCAATGCGGACAGGCGTAATACGCCGTCTCCGGCAGCGCGCGCCCATAGATTTCATGGGCCGGCTGATCCTTGTCAGCGTACAGCCAGTTGATGTGCTCAAAATCGAGCACATGCTTCTCGCCGCAGTCATGGCAGGAGATCGGCAGCACGCGCATGTCGGTCTGCTTGAGCCGGCGCTCGGTCTTCGACAGGTCCGCAATGGTCGGCGTGCCGCCCACCAGCAGCTTGGAACCGGGGTAACGCTTTAGGCGTTCTTCCAGGTTACCAATGGCAGAGCCCTGCCCCTTCACGTTGTCGCTGGTGTCGTCCGGCTCCTCTACCGCAGCAAAGCCAACCGAGCTGGTCGACTTGACGTTACCGGGCGAGTTGGACGCAACCAGTTTGAGAAAGCCGCCAGGGAATGATTTGTGGTTCCAGCGGTTGCCGGCCTTCTTTGCGGTACTGACATCCATCAGCTTCGCCACCGGCCTGTTCACCAGTACGGTCGGCACCAGCTTTTCATCGTGAAACGACTTACCGTCACCCTCTTTCGCAAACAACGCCATGATCGGCATGGGGCTGCAGCGCACCAGCTTGAGAATCAGCGCAATCATGAAGTAGGTCCAGCCGATCTGGCTGGCCTTCATGAGGTCAATTTCGTAGGTCTCCGGGTCATCGATCGCGGCGGCAACGCCGAGAAAATACGGCGTGTAGTAGAAGTCATACAGGCCATTGATTACGCCGGACTCTGCAGGCAGATAGAACTCGGTCTCGATCCACTCAGCTGAAGGTATCACCCTGGGCGGATTGAACTGCTCCCCCGCCTCCAGCAATGCGCTGGCCAAGGTTTGCCGCATAGCCGCCAATTCGCTTGACTGTAGGTCCAGCAATGCCGTCCACCAAGCCCCGGTCAATGTCGACCTTCAGCGTGGATTCAAGCTGCTGCACCAGCTTCTCAAACGCGGCAACAATCTCGCGGTTGGTGTAGCCAGCCCAGTCCGTCAGCGCGAAAGCCGCATCAGCGGTCGGTACCAGAGTCCCTAATTTTTCGTGATAGGCCAGGCGACCGTTGGCAGCCTTAACCGTTGATTCTTCAATCCGCGCCGAGTTGAGCTGCTCTACCTGGCTCCCACCCCGGCCTGCTGCCTTCTCGCGCAGGTCTCGGATGTACGCGGTGCGGATCTCGTCGAGCGTGCTGTTGGCCCAGTCGATACCCAGCGTCTTCAGCACTTCGCGGCAGTTGCGCACACTCATGTCGAGGTGCTGCGCTACCTGCTCTTGCGTCAGCCGGCTGGTGGGATCGGATGAGGACATCACGGCTCCAAAAAGAAACAGCCAGATCAACTGGCCGAAGGACACAGGCAACAACAGGAAGCGGAACCCCCTATATACCCGTCAATCTGCAAAAATTTCGCGGTCTACGCCTCCGCGTAGCCTCAACCCTCCAGGGAGGACCCGCGCCCCAAAAGGGTGCATGGGCCACCAAACCCGGAGGGTCGCGCAGGCCGCTGCATCACCCCTCAGCCCTTCGCAACACCGCTGCCACGTTGCCGCGCGAACGCCACACCATCACCGCGAGTATCACGAACACGATCAACAGGAACGGGCTGACCGGCGCGACCGGGCGGCCAGTGAACGACGCAAGGGCCACGGTCAGTGAATACCCGCCAGTGCCAACGGCCAACAGGTAAGCGCACACACTCATGCCAGGACGGTAGCGCGCGCCCTGCCGGCGAAACGTGGCAACGCGCCAACAGATGGCGCTGCACAACATAGCTGCGATCAGGGTGGACAGATCGATCATCATTTCTTACCGATGCCAGGGATAATGGATAGCCAGCCGGGCGCCTTCCCTGTCTGCACAAACTCCATGATGCTCACGCAGAACGCTACGATGAACAGCCCGCCCAGCAAGGCCGGCAACGCCGAGGTAGTAGCCCACTCACGGGCCACAACCTCAGCCGCAAAGAAATAGCCGCCAATCCATGAGAACAGGAAGTTGGCAGCGCGAGCCTTCCAGCTCAGGTCCTTCGACATAACCATGAAGAACAGCGCCCCGGCAAACGCACCGATCACAGCCTCAAGGTCGACACCGGGAATCAGGCTCGCCGCAGACACACCAACCAGCCCTGCCACTGCGATAGTCCCGCTGCTGATGTCGGTCATACTGGGTCTCCGTAGTGCGAGGCCACACGCATGAGGCCAAATCGAATGCTGCGGGCTGCTCGTATACCGGAAATAAAAAACCCCGCCGAAGCGGGGTTGGGGGTTTGCTGGCAGCCAATCCAGCAGGGGAAGCGGTTGTGCGCTTGCTGCTGACGCACGAATGAAACGTTAGGGGACTTTTTACGCTAGACCGTCAAAGGCGTAAACCGTCGATTAACGCCCTTTCCTGTGCTTTGCGTGGGTGGTGTGTGCAAGGTGTGTTGAGCGTGCGTTAGCGCCAAAAAGCGCCCGACGAACGGTAACAACTATTTTCACGCCACCCGCCTCAGCCAGGGCAGCTCAGCCAGCAATATCGGCTCTACCAGCACATGCAACTGGTGCAGCTTGCTGCGGTAGGTCGCCTGCGACCGCCAGCCCATGCGCTTTGTCTGCTGCTCCACCAGCGGCATAGGGTCCGTCAGGTACCGCACGCGGGCCAGCTTGGCCAGCTCAACGCCCACCTTGCCATGCCCGCCCGCCTCGACCGGCTGCCGAATCCGCACCAGCGCTTTCTCGACAGCCTCACCAACCGCACCCATGTCTCCAGAGGCAAGTTCGCACACTGACGAGCCGCCCGGGGCCGTGCCCCTGATCAGCTCACCCTGCGCATCGATCATCGCACCCAGAGTGCACTGCAGCGCAGCCACCGTACCCCGGCGCCGATACTGGTCACCCCACGCCGCCAACGCCATTTCTACGCGCTCAATCATCGCCACACCCCCTCAAATCCAACCCTAGACAGATTCGGCCCAACCCTAGACACAACCCTAGACAATAAAACCCTTTTAAAAACAATTACTTTTAAACAATTGCCTAGGGTGTCTAGGGTTACTAGGGTTTTTGGCTCACGCATGAAGAAAAAACAGCACAACAGATTGCGATAAATACACGCACGCGCGCGCGTATAAACCCCTGCAACCCTAGACACTTGCACTCCGGGCGCTCTAACACGCGGGCTGTAGCTGACTAGGGTTTGAGTTTGCAACCCTAGACACACCCTAGACACCCTCGCCAACTCAAGCATCAGAGCCTCCCGCATTGCGCAGCGGCGCACTGTAACCAATGCAACCGTCCCACTTCTCCGGGTGCCAGCCCGCCTCAGCGGCCCGCCTACGCCACGCTCGCACAACCTCGCCCATCTGCTTAGCGTCCGTCAGCACCAGCCCCTCGGGCGCGCTGGGCACAAAGAACATCGAGCGCCTTCGGTTGCCAAAGTCGTCCTGCCAGGCATGCTGCCCGTCCGACTTGTAGGTATCCGGCTTGGTCGCCAGGAATAAGCTGAACTTGGTATCGCTGATGCTGTGTTCCTTGCCCCGCGAGCACCACTCTGTAAACAAACCGTACAGGTCCTGTGTCCGGCAGATGCTGAACGGAATACCCAGCCCGTCCGTCTTCCACAGGTTGTAGAACGTTTCCCAAGCCGTGAAGCTCAGCTCAACCAGCCGCTGCCGCGCTGGCGTCTTCGGTGGTCGGGTGCGCTCATCAAAGCCGGTCAGGTCGTAATCCAGCAGGTACTGGTAGAACGCCTCAATGCCGCCGTTCGCCAGTTCCCAGCCGATGCGCTTCTGCGCATGCTCTGGCAGCGTCTTCTCCGGCCACAGCACCAACATGCGCCGGTCGTTCTCACCGATCGGCCAGGGCAGGATCTCGTTGGACAGGAACACGGCGTTCATATAGTTCGCCTCTTCCCACCCGTTCATAAACTTCGACTCAATGCGCACCGTCTTACCGGTGACCATGTGCTTGATCTTGCCCGTCTGGTTGTAGCGCTGATCCCGGCTGACCACCTCCTCAAACAGGCCATACAGCTTGCTCGACTGCCACTGGCTCCAGCTGCTCTCCAGCTGCACCTGGCCAACCGTCGCGCCGTACTCCCCATAGATCGGCCGCATGATGTCGCCAAACAACAGGCTCTTGCCCGAGCCTTCCATCGTGGAGTGCATCAGCACCGCCGTGTCCAACTTAGCCCCCACGTGCTGCAGCGGATAGGCCAGCCACTTGGTCAGCCAGTCCACCGCATCCTGCTGGCCATTGCACAAAAAGGTCAACAGCCAGACGATGCCACGGCATAACTCAGGTTCGGGGCGCGGGGTAAGGGGCAGGCCCTCAAAGGTGTTGATCGTATCCTTCGGGCTTTCAGTCATGCGCGGGTCAAACACCAGGTTGGCAGCAGGTATAACAACCCTGTCCTCCGAGTTCTGCCACAACGTAAAGGCATCACCCAGCGCCAACTTAACCGCCGCCGATGGCAAACGCTGGCGCAGTTTGCGATCATAGATATCCTGCGAGCCATCCAGGTACACATAGCGCCAGTAAAGGTCCTTGCTGCTGACCGGCCCCTTGGACTTGCCCAGCCGCTTGCCCAGCTTCGCGTCTGCCTCCAGCCGCTTAGCGTGGTCCGGATCAACCCCCTTCTTGCCCGGCAGGTCATACCACTGGTTGCCCAGCGCCTTGCCCACCATCGCCAGAAAGCCCGTCTTCTTCACAACGGCCTTACGGTGCAGGTCGAATACCTTCGTCTCACCCTCCACCAACGCAAACCGGGCCGTCACCTTCTCCAGCGTCCAGCCAGCCTCCCCCGCCCCCTCTTCTGGCGGTGCCGCACCAGCGGCGGGCGCTGTGTCGGATGGGGCCGGGGGAAGGTCATCAGCGCCGTCAGGCTCGCCCGCCGTGCGCACGCGCGGCAACTGCGCATTGGCCGCAGCCCGCTGCAACTGCTCGCGCACCACGTCCAAACCGCACTCTACGTGTAGGTCATTCCAATCGATTTTACGGGTGGCCGTCATGCCGCCTCCCTGCTCTGCTCAGGCAGCTCAGGGAACACCACAACCGCGTCCAGCTCCAAGGCCAGCGCCTCGGCCTGCACCCGGCCCGGGTTGTCCCCGTTTGCCTTGGGGTCATCATCACCGGCAATCACCAACTGCGCATGCGGGTACCGCTCACGCATCGCCCGCGCAATGTGCGCCATGTTGCCTAGGTCCACGCACATAATGGTCGGCCACTGCGTCGCCTGGTACACGCTACAGGCCGTCGCGTAGCCCTCGGCCAGCGCAATCACCGGCATATCATCCGACCGGCCAACCCAATGGCAGCAGCCCTGCTTGCGCGCAAACTTCGGGAACAGCTTAGTGCCATTGCCGTTAATGCTCTGATGGCTCCACACAGCGCCATCCAGATCGGCCAGCGGGATCAGAATGTCACCCGGCCCGTACTTGCGGAATGACAGGTGGTCAGGACGCGGGTTTGGCATTGACCGGAAGAACTGGCCGATGCTCTCCCCCGTCCATATCTCGCACACACCGCGCTTGTCGTCCGTCACCATCAGCACCGGCTGCGTCACAAAGCGCACACCAAATGCCGGCGCCTGCTTGCGGTCGAGGTAAGCAGATTTGCCCCGCGCCTTGGTGAACTCAGACAACAGCCGGCACGTTGCCACCTGAATCTGCTGCTGCATGTGCGCCTTACGCTCTTCGTCCGCCAGCACCTCAGCCTCACGCTGCTTGCGCCGCGCCTCCTGCTCTGCCCGCTGGCGTCGCTTTTCTTCCGCCGTCAGCTCCTGCTTGCGGGGCTTCCAGCCCTTCTCCTTCGCCAGATGAATCACCGTACCAATGCCGATTTTGCCCGCCGAGCAGCTTTTCCAAACAGACTTAGCATCGCCCGCGTTGTACGAGTCACCGTTCTGGCTCCAACTGTTCCAGTCATCAAACCCAGCCTCACCAAACTCGGACTTAACACCCATGGCCACCTGCACCCAGGTCTCGCGGTCATGCGCATCGATATGGGCCAGCAGGCCCGGCAGGTCATCGAGCGTAATGTTGGGTAGATCAGCCATTGCCTACCCCCGACCGTTCGCGCACTTGCTGGCAGTGTATGCAGCACTCAACCCCCGGCAACGCCTCGCGCCGCTTAAGGGGAATGGCTTCATCACAGTCGAGGCAGTACGGGTGGTCGATAGCGGGCCGCGAGGCTTTCTGGCGGCGGGCCGCGAGGCTTTCTGGCGGCGGGCCGCGAGGGCGTCATCAAGCAACTCCTGGGCGCGGTCGCCGCCAAGATCACATGCATCAGCCATGGTCTGCGCTCTCCGCGTCTTCCATCGCCAGCCGCGCACCAGCAACAATGCCCAGCACCTGGCTGATCAGCTGGTTGGCGTGGTACTCCAGGTCGGCCACCTCATGCGCCTCCCAGCGCCCGTCATCGGCACCGGCATGCAGGCTGCCCACAAACTTGCCCTCTTCCTCAAGCATCTTGCCCAAGGCCTTGAGCGCAGGTTTAGTGGCGGGCACTGGCTGAGGGGTGAACGCAACGGCTCCAGCACTGCGCACCAGTGCGGCAGCCAGGCGAGGGTCTTGCGTGTGGGTCAGAATGTCCTCGATCCACTCCGGCGCGATTGGCCGGCGGTTGTTGGGGTTGAGGGTTTTGTGCAGGGCGTCTGGGTCAATGCCCATTTCAAGGGCCACGGCGGTAATACCGCCCTTTGCATCACGGCACGCGCGATACAGCGCAGCCCTGATCGACAGTACCGGACCAGCGTCCGGCAGCAGGTCTTTACGGCTCATAGGTTTTATTTCCCCTTTAACGCCGTAGCCAAGGCGCGCAGGGGCGCTTATCCTTGGTCTACAGCAGTCGCCGGCCCCTTTGCACTGGCTGTGTCGGGGCCTGACTGTTGTGCGGTGAGCGGTGTGGTAGCTGCTCACCAACCCCGTCAGGGCCTTGGGCTTCCGTGGTAGGTGGTCCCTTGGCTCTGACACCTATTCAGCCAGTCGCAACGCGGCTGGCTTTGTTTCTTGCTCTGTGCCGGTAGCGGTCTGCTGGTGAGGCTCCCGCTACCGGCTCCCGCCGGGCTTAACGTGGCTGTGTCCCCGGCGGGTTGTGATTCTCAGGCGGCAGCTGGTTCGATGGGTCTACGCCCTACCGGCTTCACTTCATAAGCCTGGTAGCGGCCACCCGGAAGCTGCCGCACCCAGATGACGCGCTCTGACTTGAGCATCTGAGATACCGAGCCCTGTGTGACGCCAAGCGCCGCAGCGGTCTCATCTTGCGAACGACCAGCAGCAAATTTTTCAAGCGGAATCGCGCCGGTGATTTTCATGGCAAACATGCCTCTCTGTTTCTGTACTGCCAGCCATATTAGTCAGGCCAATTTTATAGCGCAAGAGATTATTAGCTCAAACGGTTGCAAATATAAGTGAGCGTAATAAATATTGGTCGCATGACAAATGCACAACCCCCCAAGCAGCCCGAGGTAGACCCGGCCATCGTTGCCGAGGAAAGCAATCGCCTGCAGATGATCTACCGAGCCCGCAAAGCGGCAGACAAAAGCCTTAATCAGGCCATCGTCGCAGAGCGTTGCGGTTGGTCTTCCCAAGGCTCTGTCAGTCAGTACATGACAGGGCGTATTGCCCTCAACATTGAGGCGCTACTGAAGCTGGCAAACGCCCTGCGCTTCCCGCCAGCGGAAGTCAGCCCCAGACTGGCACCGCTGCTGCCAACGCAGATAAAAGAGGCAGCAGCCACCTACCTGCCCACCAGCGATGTCAGCACCGAGGTAGACGCGGGCCGCATGCTGCCGGTGATTGGCGAAGTGCAGGCCGGCGCTTTCTGCGAAGCGGTCGACAACTTCCACCCGGGCGACGCAGACGAATGGATTCACTCAGGAGGCCCCGTGAGCAGTCGGGCTTTTATTTTACGAGTAGACGGCACAAGCATGGTGCCAGACGTGTACCCCGGAGACCGGGTAGTCATTGACCCAGACATTGAAGCGCAACCGGGCGATATCGTCCTGGCCAAGCGCACCCGCGACCAAAGCGTCACCCTCAAGCGCCTGCGCCGTGAAGGCGGCGATTTCTATCTGGAAGCCAGCAACCCCGACTTCCCTGACCGCATCATAAGGCTGACCGAAGAGTGGCACATTTGCGGTAAGGCCCGCCGAAAAATAGTAGAGCTGTAAATCAGTGTAAATAATATTAGCTGTACTATTGACCCATTTAATTAGCTAGGCTATTTTTGTGTTGAACCCACCTACCACACGGGTACAACACCATGCGGACACAGCCAGCAACACCATGCAGGGTCTACCTGCACCCCACAGCGGCCAGCAACCCGGCCACTATCGCAGCCATCATTAAGCGCACCGGCCTTGCCATCGTTATCGGTGGTAATCGTGCCGGCGCAGCGCTGCGCCCTGCTCAGCCGGTCGAGGACTTCGGCCCATGGGACGGAGGGTCGGCAGCGTGAATACCCTCACCGATCTAAGCAAAAAACTACTGCCCGCCCAGGTCACCGCCGGTGGCGCGTTCAGCGTGGCTTTCACGCACACACGCGTCTACGGCACCACCCAACAGAACTACGGCACCCTGCAGGTGCATCGCGAGGCCAAACAGCTGCGCCTGCATCTGCGCGTAGACGGCGACCTGCACACCCTGACCATTCCCCAAGCCGAAGCCACCAACCCGGTGGCGCGCATTGAGAAGTGGATCGACGACTGCGCCAATGGCCGGCTGGAGCGTGCAGCATGAGCCCGGAAGAACAGCGCAAGGTGGCGCTCAAGCATATCCGTAACGCGCTGCTCTGCGTGCGGTACCGGTGCGCAGCGGATTACGACACTGGGTACTGCGGAGGCCAGATCAACATGCTCTTTTTTGTCGGAATAATTACCGGCGAAGAGGCCGATCGGCTTGAAGAGCTGCAGTTCAACGCACGCGAACACAACAAACGCCGTTGGTCTGTAGCAACACAGGAGCCCACCCATGCCGCATGAATACGACCTGGCCACCACCGCCAAGCTGCTGAACACCGGCCTCAAGCGCCTGACCGCAGACCTCAAGGCCCGCAAAATCCTTGATCAGCACTGCCTGCCCTACAACACGTCAGACGTTGACCGCGGACGCCTGCGCGTGAAGCTCAAGCACCACAACGGCAACCCGCAGATCAACAACGGCAACGGCCAGATCTACGGCCAAACCTACGTCACCCAGAAAGGCTTGCGCTGGCTCGCCGACCTGATGGGCGTAGAGATTGAGGAGGCAGCGTGATCAACCTCAACAAAGCCCCCCTCAACCCGCAGCCGCTGGTCGAGCGCATCACGGGCGCCGTCGCCCTGCTGCGACTGCGCCTCAAGCACCCCACCGCCGTGGATGCCAAACAGGCCGCAGCAGCTGCAGATGAAGCACTGGAGCACCTGCGCCTGCTGGACAGCCCCGCCCTGCAGCTGGCCGAGGCCCTGCACATCGGCACCACCCATTACCCCCACCCGCTCACCGTCAGCGTGGGGTTTGTGGGGCGCGAGCAAACCCGGCTGCAGCTCACCGTGATGGACGGCCCGCACCTAATGATCTGCATCCAGGCCAACACCGTGGCCGGCCTGCGCGAGCAACTGGCCGTGGGGTATGTGCCCGAGGTGGCCGCATGACCACCGCCACCCTTGAGCAGTTGCAGCGCCGCTACACGCTGCCCTATCTCACCCTGAGCGAACTGCGGGCCGAGCACTTCCCGCACATCCGCACAGACCGCCACCTGCGCCGGCTGATCGACACCGGCGAGCTAAAGATCACGCTCCAGCGGCTGCACGAATCCAAGCGCAGCCCGCTGGTCGTCACCCTGGAAGAGCTGGCCCGATACCTCGACACCCAGCTCCAACGGGCCAACGCCGCATAAGCGGCACACAACCAGAGGAAGCACCAATGAAACCTACCGACCCGGGCGAGTTCATCGCCAACCTGAACGCCGGCGTGTTCGCCAACCAGCTGGGCCGCGCCCTGTCGGACGTGGCAGCAGGCGTTATCGACCACAGCAAGAAGGGCAAGGTCATCGTGACGTTCGACCTGTCGCAGATCGGCGAAACCCACCAGGTGGAAGTCACCCACAAGCTGGACTTCGAGACTCCCACCAAGCGCGGCAAGAAGCGTGAAGACACCACGCTGAAAACGCCGATGTTTGTCACTGCCAACGGCCTGCAGCTGTTCGCGGATAACCCCAGCGGCCAGCTGTTCACCGATAAGCAGGCGCCGGTCACCGCCCGCGACTGACCGCCAGCAACACCAATCCACCTACCACAAGGAATACCCAATGTTGCCAGTAGAAACCCTTAACCAGATCACAGCGACCCATGCCGCCGCCAACGGCAAGCCGCTGGAGTCGTTTACTCCCGCACTGCTGATTCCTGATAGCTACTCGCTGAAGAACATCGAGCACCTGCAAGAGTTCCGCAGCCGCTTCCGTGGTCAATTGCGCACCGAGTCCATCGCAGACTTCTGCAAATACGTCAAAGAGCACCGCGCAGAAACCTTCACCACCAGCGGATTCGTAGACGCAGAGCGCATGGCCTGCAATGTCATCTTCAACTTGGGCCACATCGACGAGCCTGGCCATGGCGACGACGAAGCCCTGCTGCAACTTAAGCCCACCGCGGCGTTCAAGGCGATGAAGCAGATCGCCGGCGAACACCTCGGCCAGACCAAACTGGCCGAATGGATGGAAGACTGGCACGGCAACCTGGCCGTAATCGATGCCAACGGCGAGCCGATGGAAGTCGCCGATGCCGTACAGAAGATTCGCACCATCACCATTACCGCCAAGGCAGAGCGCACCAGCTCCGAGGGCAACTTCGGCACCAGCCGCAGCGCAATGGACAGCATTGAAGCCCAACACGCCGAGAAGCAGCCAGCCGAACTGCACTTCACCACCGTGCCGTATGAGGGCCTTGAAGCACGCACCTTCATCTTGCGCCTGAGCATCCGCACTGGCGAGAAGCCAACGCTGATGCCCCGCTGGGCCATGCAGGAGCAGAACGAAGAAGACATGGCGCAGGAGTTCAAGCAAGTACTCCTGAACGAGCTGAAGGAAGTCGCAGACCTCACCGTCGGCACCTTCGCCATCGGCAAATAACCACCTACCACAGCAGCCAGCCCGGCGGCGCGCCTACCACGCAAGCGCCGCCGGGCGCAGGGAGACACAGCCAATGACCGCTATACAGTTGAAAGACCGCATCAAGCTCATGAACGGCATGTACAAACTGCCGATCAACAGCCAACCCACCCTGCTGGATAACGCAGCAGACCGCCTCGCTAAGTTCAAGAAAACGCTGACCGACGAGGTCAACGAGATTGACGAGATCATCCAGATGATCGAAGCCGGCGAACAGCCTCTCAACGCGCTGACAGCCATCGCCGACCTGCTGGGTGACGTGATCGTGTACTGCCGCTCAGAGGCGCTTAAGTACGGCATTCCGCTGGAAGACGTGCTGAGCATCATCATGGACAGCAACGAGAGCAAGCTGGGCGCAGACGGCAACCCCATCTACGACGAGAACGGCAAGTTTCTCAAGGGCCCCAACTACTGGAAGCCAGAGCCGCAAATCAAGGCCCTGCTGGCCAAGCACCAGGGAGCAGGCCAATGACCACACCAGCCACCCTCACCGCCGTTCACTACCTGGGCGCCGCCATCGTTGTGCTCATCATCCTGCTGGCTATCGCCTGCTGGTGGGGCTACCGAGAGTTCGAGCGAGGCCACAGCGCACGCGCCGCCGAGGTCAGCATGCTGCGCACCGGCCTGTCACGGGCAAGCCAAAACATCGTAGACCTCAAGCACCAAAGCGAAGGGCTGAAAGCCCAGCTGCAGCACAGCCGCAACACCGCCGCCCAGGCACTGGAACAGCAACAGCTGAACCATGACCAAGAGCTGCAGGCCCTGCGCGACCAGCTCGCCCCGCTTGGCCTTAAAGACCTGAACACCCTGCGTGAAATGGCAGACAAGCTGAACCTTGCAGCCAACGCCCTGCACGCAACTCAGCAATTCAAAGACTCCCGCCAAGCCAAAAACCTCGCCAGCGCCGGCCACCGCATCGCCGACCAACTGGCCCGCGCACGCGCAACGCAGGAGGCAGCATGACAGGCCAAGCCATCCGCACCCGCAACGAGCTGATCGCCGCCCACGCGGCGCACGCCGCCAACATCGCCCTGCTGCAGCGCACCCCGCCCGAAGGCCACGCCGCACGCGAACGCCGCCAGCGCACCATCGACAACCTGCGCAGCCAGATGCTGGCCATCGACACCCAGCTGATGCGCAACGAATGCGCCGAGGGGGTTTGATCATGCAGTCACCAGACCAAAACGTAGAACGCAACCGCCAGCTGCTGCTGGACCGTTCCCTTGTCGGCCTCAAGAAATACGGCGTCACCACCGAGCGCAACGACCTGACCTTCAACGACTGGCTGCAGCACCTGCTGGAGGAGCTGCTGGACGCGGCCAACTATGTGCAGGCGGCGAAGAACAACGCGGCGCCTCAGTCCCCGGATGGGCACATGCATAAGGGCCTGCTGCTTTGGATTTTGTACCACCACCAGGGCGGCAAGTGCCCCATTGGCCAGCCTATCCGCCGCGTGCTAGGTATCGAGCAGCACGCGGCACTCACCACCGAGCAAGTGCGCTACGCCGTCACTGTCGCCCGCATGGCCGGCGCGCCAGATGACCTGGCCGCAGTGTGCTCAGCTGCTGCCAACCAGGAAACCCAAGTGACCGTCTCACGGGTCGCCCTGAAGCAAGTGCTCAACGCATTGGCGAACGGGCCAACCCATCACATCCGTGAAATGCAGGCCACTCGGTCACCCGTCGAAATGTTCCCGGACAACCCGATCAACATCCTGATCGCGGAGTTCAACGGTACCGCCAAGCAAAGCGGAGGTGCCAAGTGAACCCCATCCACCAGGACGACCTTCAGACCATCGGCAATGCGCATTTCACGGCCCACAGCCGTATTGGTATTGCGCTCGCCCACCTGCAGGGTGACGCCTACACCACCGGCGTTGAGCGCGGCAAAGAGATGGCCAAGCAGGCCGCTATCGAGGCGGGCACTATCTCGCCAACGCTCTGCCAAACCATCCACCTCGGCCAACCCGGCGTCACCGTTGAGCCCTGCCTGATGCTTGGCCCAGCTGACGACGAGGTCGCCTGCCTGCTGTTCACCGCCTCCGGTACCGAGGTGCGTTTGACCTGGCCAACGCAGACCCAGGCGCTGGCCGTGCTGGCTGCTGCAACTGGCGAGCAGGTGGGGCAGGAGCCGGGACTGTACGCAGCCCATATTGTCGATAACTGGGATGGCGAGGGCGATCGCTATTGGCTGATCGCACGCTTAGACGACAAGGGCGAGTGGCTTAGCGAAGAAAGCGGGAAAGCGCTGCTGCAGCGCGAAGGCGACCAGATACTGAGCGCCATTCCTCTCGAAACCCAACAACCCGCAGCGCCAGTTCGGGACGTGGCGGGGCTGGTTGACGCTCTGAGTCGGCTTGAGCGCGCGTGTGACCGACGAGCTGCGCTGCTGACTAGTGAGGTGTACCGCATGTGCTCGCTGATACCCGGCATGGATGACGCGCTGTTAGAGCTTCAAGACGCGCGCAAGCAAGCTCGCGGACTTCTCGACGCACACCAGAACGGGGGCCCGGAGTCATGAAAGACCTGATTCTGGATGCAGCTTTCGCAATCGGCGGATGCGTCATGCTGGCAGCGGGCTTTGCCTTAGCGGCTGCAGCTGTAGGGCTTTCAGCACTTTTGCTGCGAGCGGCCTGCACATTCTTCATCAAAGATGCGCTGCTCGAAACCTACAACGTCGCATCGCTGCAATATTACATGCGCGTAATGGTCGCCCTTGGTCGCAAAGGGCTGCTCAAGCACGTCGAGAGCGCGCGCAAGGAGCAGGAGCACGCCCATGACAGCCAGTGAGCAGAATGTTCGCGCCGTGGTGGTTGACGCCCTTGTCGGCATGGTTTCCGGAGTAACCGGGATGGTCCCGCCAACCGACACACCCCTACCGGATTTTATTCAGGGCCCGGTTGATAGAGCCGTGAGCAAGATTGAAGTCGCCCGCGCAGCAGACAAGGCGCGGATAGCGGCGTTGGTTGAAGCACTTGAGAGCATGACTTGCGCATATCGGATGGCAATTCAGGCAGGCCATGCGCGGATCACGGCGCTAGGCGGTGACTGTGACAGTGTGGATCAAATGCTCGCAGACTTCCCCGACTATGGGCGTTCGGTCGAGCTGTACAAGTCCTGCCGCGCAGCCCTAGCCAAGCAGGGTAAGGAGCAAACCCCATGAACCTCCACACCCAATACCAACTCAACTACGCCAACGACCTGCGCGTCGACCTGTTCGCCGGCGGCGGCGGGGCCAGCACCGGCACCGAAATGGCGACCGGCAAGCCGGTGGATATCGCGGTCAACCACAACGAGAACGCCATCAGCATGCACCGCGTCAATCACCCTTACACCCAGCACTTCACGTGCGACGTGTACGAGGTGAAGCCACACCAGGTAACCGGCGGGCGCCGTGTGGCACACCTGCACGCCAGCCCGGACTGCACCCACCACAGCCAGGCGGCGGGCGGCCAACCGCGCAGCACCGCAAGCCGCTCCCTGTCGTGGGTTATCGCCATGTGGGCAGGCCAGGCGGCACCGGCCATGATCACCATGGAGAACGTCAAGCAGATCCGCAACTGGGGGCCGCTGGTAGCCAAGCGCTGCAAGGCCACCGGGCGCGTGGTCACGCTCGAGCGCATCACCTGCCCCCGCACCGGCAAGGCCATTAACCGCGTGGCAGAACCGGGCGAGCGGGTAGCGGTACAGAACCAATTCCTGATCCCCGACCCGAAGCGCAAGGGCAAAACGTGGCGCGCCTTCCTCAAGCACTTGCGCGGGCTGGGGTATCAGGTGGAGCACCAGTTGCTGCGCGCCTGCGACTACGGCGCAGCCACCACCCGCGAGCGCCTGTTTCTGGTTGCCCGCCGCGACGGCCTGCCCATCTGCTGGCCAGAGCCAACCCACTTTGAGAAACCCAAGAGCGGCCAGAAGCGCTGGCCAGCGGCAGCGGATCACATCGATTTCAGCCTGCCCTGCCCGTCGATCTTTGACCGGCCCCGCCCGCTGGCCGATGCCACCATGCGCCGCATCGCCAAAGGCATCCGCCGCTTTGTGCTCGACTCGGCGCAGCCCTTCATCGTGCCGATTGCCAACTGGAGCAGCGACCGCGTACACCCCGTCGACGAACCGCTGCGCACTATCACCGGCCAACCCAAGGGCGGGGCGTTTGCGCTGACCTCTGCCGTCATCGCGCCGGCCACCCATCACGGCGCAGACCGGGTGCAAGACGCTCGGCAGCCACTGCCGACAATCACCTGTGCCAATCGGGGCGAGCTAATGGTTGCTGCCCCAACACTGGTGCAAACCGGGTACGGCGAGCGCAAAGGCCAATCGCCTCGCGCGCTGGATATCCGCAAGCCACTCGGCACAGTCGTCGCGAGTGCAGCGAAGCATGCTCTGGCGTGCGCCTTCATGGCCCAAATGAACGGAGGCTACAACACCACCCCCGGCCACCCACTCACCCGCCCAGCCAGCACCATCGTTGGCAAAGCCAGCCAGCAGCAGCTGGTCACCGCCAATTTGGTCACCTTGCGGCAGAACTGCGCCGGCCAAGCAGCTGATAAACCGCTGCCGGCGGTAACGGCAGCAGGGCTGCATCACGCCCTGGTTGAATGCACCCTCTCCCCCGAGGTGATCGAGGAGAAAGCCCTGCGCGTTGCCGCATTCCTGATCAACTACTACGGCAACGGCGACGCCCGCGACCCGGGCAAGCCGCTCGACACCATCACCACCAAAGACCGGCTCGCGCTGGTGACCGTCGTGTACCAGGGCACACCCTACGTCATCATCGATATCGGCCTGCGCATGCTCCAACCCCGCGAGCTATACGGCTGCCAAGGCATGCCCAGCAACTACATCATCGACCGCGGACACGACGGGCGCACCTTCAGCAAGTCGGACCAGGTGAAGATGGTCGGCAACAGCGTCAGCCCCTACCCCATGGCTGCGCTGGTGAAAGCCAACGAGCACGATCAGCAGCTGGTGCAGGGGGTGGCGGCATGAAAACCCCACTCATCCTGCGCAACCTCGACCTGCCGCACCTCTGCGATATCTGCGGCCAACGCCGCAGCCAGGGCGACCACAAACGCTGCTCGCGCAAACGCCAACAGATCGGCCAGCAGCGCCGCCAGCAGGAGGCCCAATGACAGCGCGCAAACACAGTATCCAGAAGCGCCGGAACAAGATGACGGAGATCCTGCTGCGCACCGTAGCCATCGTCCATCACAGCGCGCTTGGCATCGACGAAGTGCGCACCGTCGACATGAAGCTCGAGCGCGTCTCCCTGCTCGACCGCTACCAGGCCGGCGCGATCGCCCAATGGGCACACCCCTGGTGCATCCTGATGGCCGTGATGACCGACGACAAGCGCATGCACACAGCTGTCGTAAACCTCAGCTCACCGATGGTGCAGGCCGACCTGACGCCCACGCTTGAAGAGGAACACCAGCGGCTGCTGGCCAAGGTAAAGATTGAGATAGGGCTGGAAGGCACCGGCGTGCAGGTCCACTCATTCGGATGGATCGCAATGCCACGTCAGCAAGACGTTGAAGACGAGAAAGCCGAGCGCCTGTTTGCTGCTGCGCTGCGGACTATGCGGAGGGAGAAACCATGAGCACCGTTCGTTGGGTGACAATCAATCGCGCCGCCGAGCTAACCGGCTACACGGTCGACGCGATCAAACACAAAGTAAAAGGCGGGGTTTGGGCGCAGGGCAAGCAGTGGCGAAAAGCCCCCGATGGCAGGATTCTAATCAACCTTGAGGAGTTCGACCGTTGGGTAGAGAGCGCACCACAGGCTGCGGCGTAGAAGCCGAGCTGGCCAAGTCGCCAGGGGTTGAGGTTCACGGCAAGAGCCTGCGCATTGTCTTCATGTACCGAGGCAAGCGACACCGTGAAACCCTCGGCCTGCCGATCACCAAAGCCAACGTCAAACACGCCGCCCAGAAAAGGGCGGCGGTTCTTCATGCGATCAAGACTGGCACGTTCGACTACGCCCAGGCGTTCCCCGATTCCAAGCATGCCGGTCACTGGCCTGGCAGCAGATCGGCGCGCCTCAGCGAGCTGCTGCCGTTGTACCTGCCCCTTAAAGCAGTGGACATTACCCCAGACACAGAGGCCCGCTACAAGCACGCCCTGCAGGTAACCGTCGACACGCTCGGCCCGGATCGGCTGGCCAGCAGCTTGAAGCCAATGGACATTCAGAGCCTGCGCGCCGAGCTCATTGCCACCCGCAAACCAAGCACAGTCAACCACTACCTGGCGACGTTCGCCGGGATGCTGGATTGGTGCGAGCGGAACGGCTACGCACCAGCCGGACTGGCCTGCGCCTGCGCGCGCTTCGATAACACAGAGGAAGATCCAGACCCACTGACCCGCGAAGAGTATCAGCAGCTGATTGAGAAGGGATGCCTGCACGAACAGGACAGAGCCGCTATCACTCTGATGGTCTACACCGGCTTGCGGCCGGGCGAGCTGTGCGGGCTGGGGGTGGAGGATATTGATATCAAAAAGGGATGCCTGCAGGTGGTTCGATCCGTCACCAGCAGGGGCACATTCAAAGTGCCGAAGACAACGAAGAGCCGGACAGTCCTGCTGCTGCCCCCAGCACTGGAGGCCGCAAAGACGCTAAAGAAGCTGGCAGAGAGCTGCACAAAGGAAGCCGTGGAAGTGGCGCTTACCCGGCACCAGAGCAGGACAGACACCATCACCCCGCTGCTGTCGCCAAAGGTCCAAGCCAGAAAGACGAAGGTGAACAACTGGTTTGTGCCCACCGCCTGGAACACCAAGTGGAGCAACATCCAACGCCGCGCCGGCATCCGACCGCGCCGCCCCTACCAGACCCGCCACACCTATGCGTGCTGGTGCATCACCGCGCATGGTAACCTTGCGTTCATCGCAAACCAGATGGGGCACAAGGACTTCACAATGCTGGTGAAGGTCTACGGCAAATGGATGGAAGACGCCTCAGAAGGCGAGATTCAGCGCATCTGGCAGGCAATGCAACTCAGCGCAAAAAGCCCCAATCCTGCCCCACAAAATTCAGAAAATCTAAGTAAGTGACTGATGATCAAAGAAAAATCAGACGCCTCTAAGCACACCCCGATGATGCAGCAGTATTTCAGCATCAAGCAGCAGCATCCCGAGCAGCTGCTGTTCTACCGTATGGGCGACTTTTACGAGCTCTTTTATGACGACGCCAAAAAGGCTGCACGCCTGCTCGATATCACTCTGACGGCCCGTGGCCAATCCGGCGGTCAACCGATCCCGATGGCCGGCATCCCTTACCACTCGGCCGAGGGTTACCTGGCGCGCTTGGTGAAGCTTGGCGAGTCGGTGGTGATTTGCGAACAGGTGGGCGACCCGGCCACCAGCAAGGGCCCGGTCGAGCGTCAGGTTGCGCGCATTATTACGCCCGGCACTGTCAGCGATGAGGCCTTGCTGGATGAGCGCCGCGACAACCTCCTGGCCGCCCTCGTGGGCGCCGAAAAAGGTTTCGGCCTGGCCACGCTGGACATCAACAGCGGCCGCTTTGTGGTCATGGAACTGCGCGGCTGGGAAACCCTGTTGGGCGAGCTGGAGCGTTTGGCGCCGGCCGAGCTGCTGATTCCCGACGACTGGGAGAGCAACACTCCGATTGAGCGCCGCCGCGCCGTGCGCCGCCGCGCGCCCTGGGAGTTTGACCAGGACAGCGCCTTCAAAAGCCTGACTCAACAGTTTGGCACCAAGGACCTGGTGGGTTTTGGCTGCAACGACCTGCGCCTGGGCCTGGGCGCTGCCGGCGCACTGCTCAGCTACGCCAAGGAAACCCAGCGTACGGCACTGCCGCACATTCGCAGCATCAGCCACGAGCGTTTTGAAGACAGCGTGATCATCGACAGCGCCAGCCGCCGCAATCTGGAAATTGACCAGAACCTGTCCGGCGGACGCGATAACACCCTGCTGGACGTACTGGACCATACCGCCACCGCCATGGGCAGCCGCCTGCTGGCGCGCTGGCTGAATCGCCCACTGCGCGACATGCAAGTGCTCGGCGCCCGCCAAGACAGCATCAGCACCCTGCTGGACCAGCAGTTCTATCTGGACCTGCAGCCACAGCTCAAAGGCATCGGCGATATCGAACGTATTCTCGCCCGCGTAGCCCTGCGCTCTGCCCGCCCGCGCGACCTGGCGCGCCTGCGTGATGCCCTCGCTGCACTGCCCGCACTGCAAGACTGCTTGCAGCCGGTCGAAGCGCCACACCTGCGCGACCTTGCCGAGCAAGTCAGTACCTACCCTGAGCTGGCCGAGCTGCTGGCCCGCGCGGTGATCGACAACCCGCCCGCGGTGCTGCGCGACGGCGGCGTGATCAAGGCCGGCTTTGACGCCGAGCTGGATGAGCTGCAGAACATCAGCGAAAACGCCGGTCAGTATCTGATTGACCTGGAAACCCGCGAGCGTGAGCGCACCGGCCTGAGCACCCTTAAGGTCGGCTACAACCGGGTGCACGGCTACTACATCGAGCTGTCGCGCAGCCAATCCGATCAGGCGCCCGTCGACTACATCCGCCGCCAGACCCTCAAGGGTGCCGAGCGCTTTATCACCCCTGAGCTGAAAGCCTTTGAAGACAAGGCGCTGTCGGCCCGCAGTCGCGCACTGGCGCGTGAGAAACAACTGTACGACGAGCTGCTCGACCGCCTGAACGACGATCTCGCCGCCCTGCAAACCAGCGCCGCCAGCCTGGCTGAAATCGACGTGCTCTGTACCCTGGCCGAACGCGCCGGCACGCTAGACTACTGCCGCCCGCAGTTTATCGAGGGCAGCCAGCTGCATATCAATCAGGGTCGCCACCCGGTGGTGGAACAGGTGCTGGAAACGCCCTTTGTCGCCAACGACCTGGCGCTTGATCCGGACACCCGCATGCTGATCATTACCGGCCCGAACATGGGCGGTAAATCGACCTACATGCGCCAGACGGCGCTGATCACCCTGCTGGCTCATATTGGCAGCTTTGTACCGGCAGCAGCGGTGGAGCTGTCCTGCGTAGACCGCATCTTTACCCGTATCGGCTCCAGTGACGACCTGGCCGGCGGACGCTCGACGTTTATGGTCGAGATGAGCGAAACCGCCAACATCCTCAACAACGCCACCGACCAGAGTCTGGTGTTGATGGATGAAGTGGGTCGCGGCACCAGCACCTTCGACGGCCTGTCGCTGGCCTGGTCTGCCGCTGAATATCTGGCACGGGCACGCGCCTTTACCCTGTTCGCCACCCACTACTTCGAACTGACCGGCATGGCCGACAGTGACCAGGGCGTGGTGAACGTGCATCTCAATGCTACCGAGCACAACGAGCGCATTGTCTTCCTGCACAATGTTCAGCCAGGCCCGGCCAGCCAGAGTTATGGCTTGCAGGTAGCCCAGCTGGCCGGCGTTCCCCGCCCCGTGATTGAAAGGGCACGCGAGCATTTGGCACAGCTTGAGCAGCAGAGCCTGGAGCAAAGCAATCGACCGGCAAGCGCACAGCATCAACCTTTCCAAAGCGACCTGTTTGCCAGTGCAGCACATCCGCTGGTGGAGCACCTGCAAGGCCTGGATGTCGACGACCTCAGTCCGCGGCAGGCGCTGGAGCTGCTATACAAAATGAAACGAGAGTGGGCCTGAACAGGCGACAAATGATACTTATTTGCATTAAAAAGAAGGGATCTTGCGTTTATCGGCACAAAAAAGCGCTGAACCCTATACCCTCTCAAAAAAACTGATAGACTACGCGCCAGCTTTTTCTCGCCTAATACGATGGAGACCTGACCATGACCTTTGTTGTTACCGACAACTGCATCAAGTGTAAGTACACCGATTGCGTTGAGGTCTGCCCGGTCGATTGCTTCTACGAAGGCCCGAACTTCCTGGTTATCCACCCGGACGAGTGCATCGACTGCGCCCTGTGTGAGCCAGAGTGCCCAGCCAGTGCCATTTTCTCCGAGGACGAAATCCCCGAAGGCATGGATGAGTACATCGAACTGAACGCTGATCTGGCCGAAGTTTGGCCGAACATCACCGAGAAGAAGGATTCTCTGCCCGACGCCGAAGAGTGGGATGGCGTACCGGACAAGCTGCAATATCTGGAGCGCTAAGCAGACTACCTGCCTCGCCCCGAAAAACCGGCTCTTGCAGCCGGTTTTTTTGTGCGCGGGAGGTAGGCTCCCGCGGGAAGTCAGCGTGCGGCGTGATCACGTGCGGACACGCCTTCGGTTTAGTCCGGCCGACGCCGATCTCGCTGACAGTTCGACCGAAAAGAGCCAAATTCCAGGCAAAAAAAAGGGGCCGGTAAACCGGCCCACTCTTTAGTCCTTTCGTGCCTTCCATGTCCAGCCATCCCGGCTTAATCGTCCTGAAAATCCCTTGCTCAAGCTCCCTGCCGAGCAGCGCTATCCGTCGCGCTTGAGTAGATAATAAGCTTTTCAGGACTGAGCGCAAGCATCAAATGACATTCATTCTCACGCCACCCTTAAAATAAAAACCTTTAAATTCAACCAGTTAATAAAAAATCACAGCAAAAAGCACCGCTTACCCACGCTCTCTAGTGTCAAAGGCGTACACGCCTTGTAGGAGATCTCTTACAAATAAATCGCATGGCAAAATAGCGGGCATAAAAAAACCGGCTGCAAGAGCCGGTTTTTTTGGAGCAAGGCTGGCTTACATCATGCCGCCCATGCCACCCATACCACCCATGCCGCCCATATCA
>DBHE01000062.1:0-1480 GCA_002296055.1 Pseudomonadaceae bacterium UBA836 | reverse complement strand
CATGCCGCCCATATCAGGCATTGCAGCCGGCTTCTCTTCCGGCAGCTCAGCGATCATGGCTTCGGTGGTGATCATCAGGCTGGCGACGGACGCAGCAGCCTGCAGCGCGCTGCGGGTTACCTTGGCCGGGTCCAGAATACCCATTGCGATCATGTCACCGTATTCGCCGGTAGCAGCGTTGTAGCCGAAGTTACCTTCGCCACCGCGTACTTTCTCCAGCACAACAGCGGCTTCTTCACCGGCGTTGGCAACGATCTGACGCAGCGGCGCTTCAACGGCGCGGCGCAGCAGCTTGATACCGACGTTCTGGTCTTCGTTGTCGCCAGTCAGACCGTCGATGGCAGCCAGGGTACGAACCAGGGCAACACCGCCGCCAGGAACCACACCCTCTTCTACCGCAGCGCGAGTAGCGTGCAGCGCATCTTCTACGCGGTGCTTCTTCTCTTTCATTTCAACTTCGGTAGCAGCGCCAACCTTGATTACGGCAACACCGCCAGCCAGCTTGGCCAGACGCTCTTGCAGCTTCTCACGGTCGTAGTCGGAGGTGGTGTCTTCAACCTGCTTGCGAATCTGGTTAACGCGGGCTTCGATGTCAGCCTTGGCGCCAGCGCCGTCAACAACAGTGGAGTTGTCCTTGTTGATCTGAACGCTCTTGGCTTGACCCAGGTGCTCCAGGGTAGTGGTTTCCAGGCTCAGGCCAACTTCTTCGCTGATCACGGTACCACCGGTCAGGATGGCGATGTCTTGCAGCATGGCCTTGCGACGGTCGCCGAAGCCCGGTGCCTTGACAGCAGCAACCTTGACGATGCCGCGCATGTTGTTGACAACCAGAGTTGCCAGCGCTTCACCTTCAACGTCTTCAGCAACGATCATCAGCGGACGACCAGCCTTGGCAACGGCTTCCAGAACCGGCAGCAGTTCGCGGATGTTGGAGATTTTCTTGTCGACCAGCAGGATGTACGGGTTGTCCAGATCAGCGGACATGGTTTCCGGCTTGTTGACGAAATAGGGAGACAGGTAGCCGCGGTCAAACTGCATGCCTTCAACAACAGACAGTTCGTTTTCCAGGCCGGAACCTTCTTCAACGGTGATCACGCCTTCTTTACCAACGCGGTCCATAGCTTCGGCGATGATGCTGCCGACGGACTCGTCAGAGTTGGCGGAGATGGTGCCTACCTGGGCGATCGCCTTGGAGTCGGCACAGGGCTTGGCTAGGTTTTTCAGCTCGGCAACGATGCCGGCGGTGGCTTTGTCGATACCGCGCTTGAGATCCATCGGGTTCATGCCGGCAGCAACTGCTTTCAGACCTTCAGTAACGATAGCCTGAGCCAGTACGGTAGCAGTGGTAGTACCGTCACCAGCGTCGTCATTGGCGCGGGAGGCAACGTCTTTGACCAGTTGAGCGCCCATGTTTTCGAACTTGTCTTTCAGTTCGATTTCTTTGGCAACAGAAACGCCGTCTTTGGTGATCAGCGGCGCG
>DBHE01000002.1:16433-22454 GCA_002296055.1 Pseudomonadaceae bacterium UBA836 | reverse complement strand
TATCGTCAGTGCCCGGCTGGATGCTGGTCGTGGCACCGAGTTTGATCGGGTCAGAGCCCAGGCCGAGCTGGACGCTCTGCGCGCAGCGGTACCACAGCGCCAGGCCGATGTGCAGCTCAGCCTGCACCGGCTGGCGGTGTTGACCGGACAGCCGCCCGCAGCGTTGAACGAACAGCTGGCTGCGCCGCAGGAGTTGCCGCCGATGAACGCCCGCATTGCGGTGGGCGCGCCTGCCGACGTGCTGCGTCGTCGCCCGGATATTCAGGCCGCTGAACGCCGGCTGGCGGCAGCGACCGCGCGCATTGGTGTAGCCACTGCAGATCTGTTCCCGCGCTTTACCCTGGGCGCCTTGCTCGGCTCGGTGGCTGGCAGCGACGGTGACCTGTTCACCGCTGGCGCCGAGTCCCGTAGCGTAACGCTGGGTATCGACTGGACCTTCCTTGATGTAGAAGGCGTGCGTGCCCGCATCGCAGCGGCGGACGCCACCGGTGCCGAGCGCTTGGCGCAGTACCAGCAGGCCGTGTTGCTGGCGCTGGAAGAGACCGAGAACGGGCTGGTGCGCTACCGCCACGCGCAGGAGCGCAGCCGCTGGCTGCTGGCCTCAAGCGAAGCGGCGCAGGCGGCGGTTGATCAGGCGCGGCTGCGCTACGAGCAGGGCTATATCGAGTACTTCGAAGTGCTGGATGCCGAGCAGCAACTGACTGGCGTGCGTAGCGACCTGGTACAAAGCCGCATCGAAACCGCGACCGCGATGGTCAGCGTCTACCGCTCACTGGCCGGCGCGCCGCCGCAGGCGGAGCAGTTGGCGTTGGGTGAGTGAAAGGAAGGCGTCGTTGAGGCTACTGGTGGACACGCCGCTGGCTTGTCCACCTTACGAGCTGGTGCTTAGAAGTTCGCCGGCGTGGTCGCGCTGATCAGCAAACAGGGCTCGTCAAAGGGATTGCGAAAGCGGTGCGGCTGGTTACTGTCGAAGTAGTAGCTGTCGCCGCTTTCCAGCACATACACCTCGCTGCCAACGGTCACTTCCAGCTGGCCGCTGACCACAGTGCCGGCTTCTTCGCCGTCATGGTTGAGCATGTCGGGGCCGGTGTCTGAGCCGGGCGGGTAGGTCTCGTTGAGGAAGGCGAAAGCGCGGTTTGGGTGGCCCTTGCCGACCAGTTTCATGGTGACTTCATTGCTGCCGATGTCGAGCAGCTCGTCCGCGCGGTAGATCACCTTGCGCTGGCTATCCTGCTCTAGCTCCAACGAGAAAAAGTCGACCAGCGACATGGGGATGCCGGAGAGCACTTTTTTCAGGGAGCTGACCGAGGGGCTGACGCTGTTCTTCTCGATCATGGAGATGGTGCTGTTGGTGACGCCGGCGCGTTTGGCCAGTTCACGCTGGGACAAACCCTTGAGTTTACGAATGGTTTTGAGACGGGCACCAACGTCCAATGGCTGCTTCCTCCGGCGAATCGGGTGAGTGAACGCTCTGGCGGCGTTCGACCGGAAGGATAATTGCACGGCTGTTCAGAATTTTCAACGGCCGTGCAGCCCCATCAGTCTCGATAGTGACGGGGTACGCGGTTCAGGTTGCAGAACAGCTGATAGGGAATGCTGTCGGCCCAGCTGGCGACTTCACTGGCGTTCAGGCCATCGCCCCAGAGCGTAACCGCGCTACCCAACCCGCTGCCGGGCTGGTCGGTCAGATCAACCGTCAGCATGTCCATCGACACCCGGCCAATCAAACCTGTGCGCTGGCCGTCGACCAACACCGGCGTGCCGTCTTTGGCGTGGCGCGGGTAACCGTCGGCATAGCCCATGGCAACCACGCCAACCCGGGTCGGCCGGGGTGTGATAAAGCGCGAGCCGTAGCCGATGGGCTCGCCCGCCGGCAACTCGCGCACGGCGATGATGCGTGAGGTCAGCTGCATCACCGGGCGCAGCTTGCTGGCGTTGTCCTGTTCGAACTCAAACGGCGTGGCGCCATAGAGCATGATGCCGGGGCGCAGCCAGTCGTGATGGGCTTGCGGCCAGGCCAGGATGCCCGGTGAGTTGCACAGGCTGGCCGGGCCTTCAAGGCCGGCGGTGGCAGCGGCAAAGGTCGCCAGTTGCTGTTCGGTGCGCCCGGTCTCGGGCTCATCGGCGCGCGAGAAGTGGGTGATCTTGCTCAGGCTGGCGACCTGCGGCAAGGCGGCCAGGCGCCGCCAGATGCTGGCGTATTCGTCAGGGCTAAAGCCGACGCGGTGCATGCCGCTGTCGAGCTTTAGCCAGATGTGCAAGGGGCGGCTGAGTTTGGCGTCCTGCAGCTGCAGCAGTTGCTCTTCATGGTGCAGCACGGCCCACAGGTCGTGCTCGGCCAGCAGTGGCAGTTCGTCGGCCTCGAACCAGCCTTCGAGCAGCAGGATCGGCTGGCGGATACCGGCGGCGCGCAGCTCTAACGCTTCCTCTATGCAGGCCACGGCAAAGGCGTCGGCGCTGCCCTGCAATGCCTCGGCGCAGCGCACGGCGCCATGCCCGTAGGCATTGGCCTTGATCACCGCAAAGGCGCGGCACCCGGACAGGGATTTGGCCAACTGGTAGTTGTGACGCAGGGCAGACAGGTCAATCAGGGCGTGGGCTGGGCGCATGGGCGAGGTATCTTGGATAAAAAAAGACGGGGCAATGTGCCCCGCCAGAATATCAGAGGTCGCCGAGTGCGTGGGGGCGACAACTGAGAGGGTGACGTGTGGCGCTTACAGCGCGGCGATCACAGACATCTCGACCAGAATCTCCGGTTCGCACAGCTTGGCTTCGACGGTGGCGCGGGCAGGTGCAGTGCCAGCCGGCAGCCACTGATCCCAAACACCGTTCATGGCTTCGAAGTCGGCGTCGATGTCCTTCAGGTAAATGGTCACCGACAGGATCTTGGTCTTGTCGGTACCCGCTTCGGCCAGCAGCTTCTCGATCTCTACGAGGGTGCTGTGGGTCTGCTCGGCGGCGCCTTTTACAAGGTCGTCATCGGCGGCAACCTGACCGGCAAGGTAGACCGTGTTCTGGTGAATCACGATCTGACTCATGCGGTGGTTAGTGTGCAGACGCTGGATGGCCATGGTGCTGGTGTTCCTTGTGGTTGGTGTAACGGTCAAAGCTGTAATCGCCGGCGTTTAGCATGGGCTTTTCGCCGGACAGCAGGTCGGCCAGCAGTTTGCTGGAGCCGCAGGACATGGTCCAGCCCAAGGTGCCGTGCCCGGTGTTGAAATACAGGTTGCGCAGGCTGCTGGCGCCAATGATCGGCGTGCCGTCCGGGGTCATCGGGCGGAACCCGGTCCAGAAGGTGGCTTCGGCAACCTTGCCGCCCTGCGGGAACAGGTCGGAGACGACCATTTCCAGCGTGGCGCGGCGCTTCTCTTTCAGCGTGTCGTCAAAGCCGGTCAGCTCGGCCATGCCACCCACACGGATGCGGTCGGCAAAGCGGGTTACGGCGACCTTGTAGGTTTCATCCATGATGGTGGAAACCGGAGCCATGGCATCGTCTGCCACCGGCAGGGTCAGCGAGTAGCCCTTGACCGGGTAGATCGGCAGGTCAAAGCCGAGCGGGCGGGCCAGTTTGGGCGAGAAGCTGCCAAGGGCCAGCACGTAACGGTCGGCGGTCAGGACTTCGCCGCTTTGCAGGCGCACACCGGTGATTTGCTTGCCGTCGCTATGCAACTCATCGATTGCACAGTTGTAGCGGAATGTGACGCCCAGCTCGGCAGCCTTGGCGGCCAGGCGAGTGGTGAACAGGTGGCAATCACCGGTCTCGTCGTTGGGCAGGCGCAGGCCGCCGACGATCTTGTCGGCGCTGGCGGCCAGGCCGGGTTCGGCGCGCACGCAGCCATCACGGTCGAGGACTTCGTAGGGCACGCCGCAGCGCTCCAGCACGGCGATGTCCTTGGCGGCGGCATCCATCTGTTTCTGGGTGCGGAAGACCTGCAGGGTGCCCTGCTCGCGGTGTTCGTAATCGACGCCGCTGTCGGTGCGCAGATCCATCAGGCAGTCGCGGCTGTATTCGGCCAGGCGCATCATGCGCTCTTTGTTGACCGCGTAGCGCGCCTCGGTGCAGTTGGCGAGCATCTGTACCATCCAGCGGTACTGGTGCGGGTCGCTGGTCGGGCGGATGGACAGCGGCGGGTGCTTGGCCAGCATCCACTTGACGGCCTTGAACGGCACGCCCGGTGCAGCCCACGGGGCAGAGTAGCCGGGGGAGATCATGCCGGCGTTGCCGAAGCTGGTTTCCAGGCCGGCGCCCGGCTGGCGATCAACCACGGTGACCTGATGGCCGGCGCGGGCCAGATACCAGGCGCTGGTAACGCCGATGACGCCACTACCGAGGATGAGAACCTGCATGCTGTGCTCCCGCAAATGTGCTGGTGAAAATGCCGTTGGGCGATATTGCTATTCTATGGCAAGTGATCTGGCCTAATTTTTCGTTTATTTTGCGTATTGCAGAGTAAGATTCTTTTCTGAAAGTGTTTTTCAGGGGTAATTAATGAAAACCAGAAAGGCCTCCAGCCGCGAGCTGGATCGCATCGACCGCCACATCCTGCAATTGCTGCAGGAAGAAGGGCGCATGTCCTATGTGGAGCTGGGCGAGCGTGTGGGGCTGTCTACTACGCCCTGTATGGAACGGGTAAAGCGGCTGGAGCGGGAGAAGTTCATTCTCGGCTACGGTGCGCGGCTCAACCCGCAGAAGCTGCAGGCCAACCTGCTGGTGTTTGTCGAGATCAGCCTGTATTCCAAGTCGGCCGATATCTTTGATGACTTTCGCCGCGCTGCAACCAAGCTGCCCCACGTGCTGGAATGTCATCTGGTGTCTGGCGACTTCGATTACCTGATCAAGGCGCGGATTTCCGAGATGGCGTCTTACCGTAAGTTGCTGGGCGACATCTTGCTGCGCTTGCCCGGCGTGCGTGAGTCAAAAAGCTACATTGTTATGGAAGAGCTGAAGGAGACACTGGCGCTGCCCATTCCGGAGTCGGACTGAGCGGGATTGTAGGGGCGCTGGTATCTGGTTATGCTGGCGTCAAATTTTATTTACGGTGTTTCACGATTTCAAACGCCATGACCGCAAACGGATAGCCCCATGCTGCGCAGCGCAACCCATACCCACGAGCACGCCCCGTCTTACTACGCCGCCACCGCCAACCAGCAGCTTGGGCTGCCGGTTTTACAGGGGGAGGAGCAGGCCGATGTCTGCATCGTTGGCGGCGGCTTTACCGGCGTCAACACCGCGTTGGAGCTGGCCGAGCGCGGGCTCTCTGTAGTGCTGCTGGAAGCACATCAGATCGGCTGGGGCGCCAGCGGCCGCAATGGCGGTCAGTTGATTCGCGGCGTTGGCCATGACGTCGACCGTTTCGAAAAGCAGATTGGCGCCGAGGGTGTGCGTAGCCTGAAGCTGATGGGCATCGAAGCGGTCGAGATCGTCACCGAGCGGATCGCGCGCTTCAACATCGATTGCGACCTGACCATGGGCTACTGTGATCTGGCCAACAAGCCGGCGCACATGGAAGGCTTTCTGGCCGACCGTGAGGAGCTTCAATCACTCGGTTATCGCCATGAAATGACGCTGATCGAGCGTGAGCAGCTGCACAGCGTGGTCGGCTCCGATCAATATATCGGCGGCATGACCGACATGGGCTCCGGCCACTTGCACCCGCTTAATCTGGTGCTGGGTGAAGCAGCCGCAGCCCGTCAGCTCGGCGCTCGGCTGTTCGAGCATTCGCCAGTCAGCCGCATCGAGTATGGTGACACCGTGACGGTCCACACGGCCACCGGCCGGGTGCGCGCCAAACAGTTGGTGCTGGGCTGCAATGCCTATATGGGCCAGCTCAACCCCAAGCTGGGCGGCACGGTGATTCCGGCCGGCAGCTACGTTATCGCCACCGAACCACTGGGCGAGGAGCGTGCACGCAGTCTGATCCCGCAGAATATGGCGTTGTGTGACCAGCGCGTGGCACTGGATTACTACCGTCTCTCGGCCGACCATCGCCTGCTGTTTGGCGGCGCCTGCCACTATTCAGG
>DBHE01000002.1:0-16320 GCA_002296055.1 Pseudomonadaceae bacterium UBA836 | reverse complement strand
CGGCGCCAACCGCCTGCCGCAGATTGGGCGGCTGGATGAGCAGCCCAACGTGTTTTATGCCCAGGCCTACTCCGGCCACGGCGTCAACGCTACCCACCTGGCCGCCCGCCTGCTCGCCGACGCCATCGCCACTCAGGCCAGTAGCGGGTTTGATGTGTTCGCCAAGGTCCCGCACATGGCCTTCCCGGGTGGTCAGCGTTTCCGCGCGCCGCTGCTAGCGATGGGAATGCTGTGGGAGCGTACCAAAGAGCTGTTTTAACCCCGCGCGCTTCGCTGCGGGCGTTGCTGAGTGCTTCCCTAGCGCTTGTCCCAGTCGATGGTTGAGCTCATATAGAAGTTGGTCTCGTTCATGTCATTGACCATCTTGCTCAGCCGCCGTCGGCGTAAGAACGAAATGCCGTGCTGGGTATTCCAGGAGGTCGGCACCAGTGTGACGCCGTCCTTGGTGCTCTTGATGTAGAAGCTTCGCCGCGCATTGACCGGTCGCGGCTCCGGTCCGTACAGGGCAATCAGTTCAATCGTCAGGCAAGTGAACTCGATATCCGCTTCAGGCAGGCTGCCCTGCATCGGAATGCCGGCCTCATGGGCGAGCCGAAGCACCAAGTCCCTGAAGGAGCCGATGTGCATATATTCGCCGGACAGCAAGGGCCCCTGGCGTGTGTTCTCGCGCAGCTCCTGCGGTGTGATTGATGCCTTGTTGCGATGGCGCTCTTGGCCCTCGCGCTCCTCATCATCGGTAAATTCCTGTTCAAAATCCGTGACGTCCATGATGATCCGGCCGCGAGAGGTTTCCAGCTTGGCCAGTATGTATTCCACATAGATGGCTTCCTGGCTCATGTTGCTGATGATGCACAGGGCGTCCAGGTCCTTTTTCCTTCCCCGGTTGATGAGCATGCGGGGGGTACGCTGCCGTCGAAACCCCAGATACAGCAACTGCGCGTAAATGATCCATATGAGCAAGGTGGCGATGCTGACCCCTACGCTGACGACCCCCTGGTTGTCCTTGATCCATTCAATCATGAGTCTGACGGATCTCCTTTTTATGGGTGAAACCGATAACGTCTGTGCGGCTTGGACAACCAGTGTGGCTACTTGACTCACCTAAGAGACCGCAGCCGCGGCGTAAGACGAGGGCTACCGCCCTTGAGGGACTCTCACCGCCGCCTGCCGACGGCCGCTGGGGCAGATCAGGGTGCGGTCTCTAGCCCCCATGGCAGCTCCGCCACTTTGACTGGCTGTGCGCCAAGATCGATCAAATCGCCGTTGCCGGGGATCAGGCCGCGTAGACCGAGTTCTCGGCCCAGGGCCATATGCGCCTGCTGGTGATAAAGCTCGCCGTGGACCGGCAGCAGGTAGCGGGCTTTGAGCCAGCTGTAGAGCTGGCGCAGGTCGTCCTGCGGGGGGTGGCCGGAGGCGTGCACCTCAGGCTGCATGTCGTCGTCAATCAGCTCAACGCCCTGCTCTTTCAGGCCCTGCTTGATGCGCTCTAGCGCGACTTCGTTGCCGGGGATCAGGCGTGAGGAAAAGATCACGGTATCGCCCGGCTCCAGGCTTAGGTGCGGATGACTGCCTGCAGCCAGCCGGCCAAGTGCCGCGCCGGGTTCGCCCTGACTGCCGGTGCACACCCACAGCTGCTGCTCGCGCGGCAAATGGCCCAGCTCCCATGGCCCGATGTAACCGGGGCGGCCCGGCAGATAGCCCTGTGCGCGGCCAATGCTGTGCATATGGGTGAGGCTACGGCCCAGCAGCGCAGCATAGCGACCGCAGTCGAAGGCGATGTCCGCCAGACTGTGCAGGCGCGCCAGGTTGCTGGCAAAACAGGTGACGATGACGCGCTGGCGGCAGGGCCGGATGGCATCCTGCAGACCGTTTTGCACGCTGGCCTCGGAGCGGCTAGCACCGGGCACCGGGGCGTTGGTCGAGTCGCCCACGACAACGTCAATGCCGTCACGCCCCAGCTGCTGCAGGCGTGCCTGCGCGGTCAGCTCGCCAACCACCGGGTGGTTATCCAACTTCCAGTCACCGCTGTGGTACAGGCGTTTGCCGGCGACCTCCAGCACGATGGCATGGGACTCGGGGATCGAGTGGGTGACGGGAATCCACTCGGCCTGAAAGGCGCCAATGCCGATGGGCTCCAGCGGACGAATCTCCTGCAAACGCGGCCAGGTCAGCCCCGGGTCCAGTTTGGCGCGAATCAATTGCGCCGCAAACGGGCTGGCGTAGATCGGGCAATCCAGTGCGCGCCAGAGGTGTGGAATAGCACCGATGTGGTCTTCGTGGCCGTGGGTGATGAGAATCGCCGACAGCGTGATGTCATAGCGCTCCAGCGCTGCCAGGCTGGGCACCGAGACGGCGTTGCGACCGCTGGGCGTCGGGTTCAGGGCAAAGCCACAATCCACCGCAATCCACTCACCGGCCGAACCATACAGATAGAAGTTGGCGCCGAACATGCCTGCACCGCCCAAGGCCACAAACCAGGGGCCGGGCTGGCGGTGGAGCTGGTCGAAGCGTGGGGCGGGCATGCGGATCTCTCTGCGGGTCAGGTCAGCGGGAACTGACAGCTTCAAGCCTCAAGCTTCAAGCTTCAAGTAAAACCCGTGTGGCGTTGAGTCGTGCGGGTTTTACTTGCAGCAACAGGTGGCAATAAAAGTGAGCAGAAAACAGTTGCTGGTTCTGCGACCGAGCGCACCCTGATTAAGCTTGCAGCTGCTGTCAGCCAAAAAACCAATAGCAAACGCCGATGGCGGTGAGCATGCCGGCCAGATCAGCCAGCAGCGCGCAGCCCAGCGCGTGGCGCACGCGGCTGATGCCGATGGCGCCGAAGTAGACGGCGAGCACGTAGAAGGTGGTTTCGGTGCTGCCCTGAAAGGTGGCGGCCAGCTGGGCGGGGAAGCTGTCGACGCCGAAGGTATCCATGGTTTCGATCATCATGGCGCGCGAGCCACTGCCCGACAGGGGTTTGATGAAGGCGGTTGGCAGGGCGTCGATAAAACGGGTGTCCCAGCCCAGTCCTTCGATCAGCCAGCGAATGCCGTCGAGCAGGGCGTCGAGCACACCGCTGGCGCGCAGTACGCCGACGGCAACCAGCATGGCGACCAGAAAGGGCAGCAGCGAGATGGTGACCTCAAAGCCCTGTTTGGCGCCTTCGATAAAGCTGTCGTAGACGTTCACCTTGCGCAGCGCGGCGATCAGCAAAAAGGCGATGACGATACCGAACAAGGTCAGGTTGCCGACCAGTGTGGAGGTGGCTGCCAGCGCCTCGGCCGACAGGCCAGCCAGGGTGGTTAGCAGCAGCCCGAGGGCGACGGCGCCGCCTGCCAGATACGCAAGCACAACCGGGTCCCAGAGCCGCAGGCGCTGAATCAGCGCAACGCTCAGCAGGCCAACCAGACTGGATGCGCTGGTGGCTAGCAGAATCGGCAGGAACACCTCGGTCGGGTCGCTGGCGCCCTGCTGCGCGCGGTACATGAAGATGGTGATCGGCAGCAGGGTCAGCGACGAGGTATTGAGCACCATGAACAGGATCTGCGCGTTGCTGGCGGTATCCTTGCTCGGGTTGAGGCTCTGCAGTGAGTGCATGGCCTTGATGCCGATGGGCGTGGCGGCGTTGTCCAGGCCGAGCACGTTGGCGGCAAAGTTCATGGTGATGTGCCCCAGCGCCGGGTGGCCTGCTGGCACCTCTGGCATCAGGCGGCGAAACAGCGGCGTGAGCAGGCGTGCCAGTTGGTTGATCAGTCCGGCTTTTTCGGCAATGTTGAGAAAGCCCAGCCACAGGGTCATGGTGCCGACCAACACCAGAATGATGTCCACGCTCAGTCGTGCCATGTCGAACAGCGCGGTAACCAGGCGGCTGAACACTTCGGCATCGCCCAGCCCCAGCCACTGCCAGAGTGCTGCGGCAAAGGCGCTGATGAAGAAGCCGAGCCAGATCCAGTTCAGCATGCCTGATTAGTCCGCCGCGACGCAGGGTGGCAGGCGCGGGCTGAGCTGAGCCTGATCCGGCTGGTACCACTTGGGTGCCGGGTCATTGAGCAGTGCGCTGCCCTGCTCCGGTACCAGTGCGGCTAGCAGTGCGGCGGTCTCGCTATCGGGCAGGCCGTCAAAGCGCGCCTGGCGAAAGCGCATCTGGAAGGCGGCGATCACGTTGCGTGTAGCGTCATCCAGGCTGCCGTGGGTCGGTACGGCGTAGCCCCAGCGTTGCAGGCCTTGTTGGAACCAGGCGACCGAAGGCGTGCGGCCCATCAGCCAGTGGCGCATGACATCGGTGCGCTGCGGATCAACGCGGGTGGCCAGGCCAGCCGCTTCCAGTTGCGCCCACGGAAACAGCGGGCCCGGGTCGACCTTGCGCTGTGGCGCGACGTCGCTATGGCCGATGAAGGCGTCCGGTGGCAGCTGGTGGCGCTGCTGGATGTCCTTGAGCAGGCCTATCAACGCATCGATCTGCGCCTGCTGCCAGGGGTGCCACTGGCGGCAGGTTGCGGTATCGGTGTAGCCGGGTTGTACCAGCTCGATGCCGATCGAGCTGGCATTCAGCCAGGTGCGACCCTGCCAGCTGCTGTCGCCGGCATGCCAGGCGCGGCGGTTTTCATCCACCAGCTGATAGATTACCGGCTCACCGTCGCTGATCAGGTAATGACTGCTGACATCGCGCTGGGTCAGGGTGAAGAGTGAGCGCTCGAAACCGGACGAGGTGTAATGCAGCACCACGTACTGCACCCGGCTGTCCTGGCTTTTGGCCTGGTAGCGGGTGTCGATGCTGGGGGTAGCGCTGCAGCCTGCGAGCAGCAAGGCTGGCAGGGCGGCCAGAAACAGGCGGTATCGGATCAGCACACTCATGGATTCGCGGCGTGCACCACCCTGTTGCGGCCCTGTTCCTTGGCCTGGTACATCGCCTTGTCGGCGCGATCGAAGGTGCTGTCCAGTGAGTCGTTGGGCATGAACTCAGTAAAACCAATGGAGATGGTGACCGGCACTGGCTCGTTCTTGAAGTGAAACGGTGTACCGGCGATGCCTTCGCGCAGTTCTTCCAGCGCCACCACGCCTTGTTCTGGGCTGATGCCGGGCATCAAAATAACAAACTCTTCGCCACCGAAGCGGCCAATAAAGTCGGTCTTGCGCAGGCGGCGTGACAGTTGCTGGGCAATCAGCCGCAGCACCTTGTCGCCGGCCAGATGGCCAAAACGGTCATTGATGGACTTGAAGTGGTCGACATCCAGCACCACCAGCAGCAGGCGGCCGCCGTAGCGCTGCCAGCGTTCAAACTCTTCGTCCATCCGCCGCTGCAGGCCGTTGCGATTGGCGAGGCCGGTGAGGTTGTCGATCATGGCCTGCTGGCGCTGCTCCTCCAGATGCCGGCGGAAGGTTTGCGCTTCCAGCTCCATGACCTGGATGCGCTCGACCATGGTGGACAGGCGCTCGGCGACTTCGTTGTCGCGCTGGTCGCGCAGGGCGCGGGCCTGGTCGATGTTTTCCAGCAGGCTGTTGAGGCGGGTTTCAACGTTTGCCTTCAGGGTGTTCAGGTCGTCGGCAGCGCGCACGTTGTCGTTGATCAGTTCCACCTGCCCACGAATAGTGCCGGCTAGCTCGCGCTCTGCGTCCAGCGAGCCGCTGTAGCTGCTCTGGGCGTCTTCCAGGTTGCCCTGGAACTGGCTGAGCCGCTGGTTGAGTTGCTGCAGGTAGCGCTCGAAATCCGCCTGTCGGCTTTGCTGGGCGCCCAGCACCAGCTCGCAGAGCGAGTCGAGCACGGCAGTCAGCTCGTACCAGTTAAGGCCTTTGCTGACTTGGTCGCGTAGTTGGTCACGGGCGTTCTGCTGGCTTTCCAGCACCTGCAGCTCGGTCAGCAGGCGCAACAAAATAGATTCGATATGGGCGGCCAGCTGGGAAAAGTGCTGCTCTTCGCCGCTGATATTGCCGCTGGGCACTGATTCAATGCTGACAGTGGCTTCCGGTGCCGGCTCTGGGGCGCTGGCCAACGGGGTGTCGTCGGCAGCATCGATCTCGCTATCGGGAGCCGCCGCCTGCTCGGCTCGCTCCTTGCGGCCCAGTAACCTTGACCACAGCCCGCCACTGGATGGTTGCTCCTGTTGCAGCGTCTGGCGTTGCAGGCGCTGCAGCTCGGCAAGCCAGGCCGGCAGCTGGCGCGGCAGATCGGCCAGCTCGTTGAGCTGACGATCAAGCTCTCGCAGGCTGCGGGCTACCTCTTTTGGTGGGTCGCATTCCTGCAGCTGTTCAATCAGCTCCTGTAGTGCCCGGGTGGTTTCGGTGGCGCGTTGCTGGCGGTTCTGGTCGGCGGCGAGGACGGCGCGCTCCAGGTCTGGCAGCAGCTCGCCAAGCAGGTGAACAGGAGCATCTGCGCGTAACGCACGGCGTAGCTCGTTAAGTCGTTTATCCAGCAAGGGGTCGATGCCCGCGGCGGCAATGCTGACGCGGACCAGGCCACGTTTGAGCAGCTCGGTCTGCTCGTCAGGCTCGAGATAGTGGGAAGAGCCATTGGCGCTTGGCTGGGTATCCGACATGGGGACTCCGGGGGTTAACTACCAGAGATTATAGGGTATGCGGGCTGGCTGGCTAGTCTGGAAAGTGCTCGTTGCAGCCCAGACGATCAACTGGCGTTGTTCCGCTTTTGGAGCCTAGCTTGAGGGGGTCAGATCGGAGGATGTCGGATCCTGACACAGGCTGGCTGGCAGCTTGATATGCATGGCCACTGGCAGGTGGTCCGAGATGGCTTGCGGCAGCACGTCTACCCGGTCGATATCCAGGCTGGGGCTGATCAGGATATGGTCCAGCACACGCGCTGGGCGCCAGCTGGGATAGGTGCCGGGCAGGTCGGGTGCCTGCAGGTTGGCGCCTTTGAGTGGAGAGTGCTCTAGCAGGTCTTCGGCGTGGGTGTTCATGTCACCCATCAGTACCACATGGCGATGGTCGGCTATGCGCTCGCGTACGTAGGCCAGCTGGTTTGCCCGCCCCTTGGTACTCAGCGCGAGATGCATCATGACCACCAGTAGTGAGTCTTCGCCCTGGCCGAATTGGGTCAGGATGGCACCGCGCCCAGGCAGGATGCCCGGCAGCTTGTGGTCTTCAAGCAGGTCAGGGGCAAAGCGGCTGAGCAGGCCGTTGGAGTGCTGAGCGAAGCGCCCGAGGTTGCGGTTGAGTTGCTGATACCAGTACGGAAAGCCACTTTCGCGGGCGAGATGCTCAACCTGGTTGACGAAGCCGGAACGCAGGCTGCCGCCGTCAACCTCTTGCAGGGCAACCAGGTCAAACTCGTTGAGCAATTGCGCCACGCGTCCCAACTGCTGTTGGCGCCCGGCGTGCGGCAACAGGTGCTGCCAGCTGCGGGTCAGATAGTGGTGATAGCGCTGGGTATTGATGCCTACCTGGATATTGAAACTCAGCAGGCGCAGTACATCGGGTAGCGGCTGTCGGTCGGTGGCGCACAGCTCATTGGTACGCAGCTCCCCCGGCGCCATATGGCCCCGGGTGGTGCGGCGACTGTTGATGTTGCCGACCGACAGCATGGATCAGCCCTGTGTTGCCTGGCGTTCCTGCTCGATCAGGTACTCGGCAATTTTCAGCATATTTTCATAGCTGCCGGCCATCTGACCTTCGATACGGTATTTGCCGTTGATAATCAGGCAGGGCACGCCGGTGGCGCGGTAGGAGCGGGCCAGTCGGGTGGCCTGATCAATACGGCTCTTC
Source organism: Pseudomonadaceae bacterium UBA836 (assembly GCA_002296055.1). Taxonomy (GTDB): domain Bacteria; phylum Pseudomonadota; class Gammaproteobacteria; order Pseudomonadales; family Pseudomonadaceae; genus Halopseudomonas. The sequence continues at coordinate 8,622 of DBHE01000002.1, read as the reverse complement.
ACGCCGAAGGAGCTCCATGCCTTGCGGAATTCGTCTTCCGTGATGCCGTAGTCTTCGAGGAAGTCGATCATGGCGTCTTCATCGGCCAGACGGTTGTTTTGCTTGTGGATAGCGTTGAAAACGGCGTCGTGGGTCTCGTCCAGTTTGCCCAGGCTGTCCAGGGTGTAGAACAGCTGACCGTGGGTGTTCCAGGCGCCGCCGAACATCGCCGGCACTGGGCGGAAATTGACGTCGTCAGGCAGGGTCTTGCTCCACTCGGTGACGAGCGGGTTCAGGGTGTAGCAATGCGGGCAGCCGTACCAGAACAGCTCTGCTACTTCGATTTTGTCCGGGTCGGCGGTTGCGGCCGGCGTTGGCAGCACGACGTAGTGTACTCCAGCTTGGTATTGGACCTGCTGGGCCTGGGCCAGGGCAAAGCTGCCGAGCAGCCAGATCAGGGCAACGCTGAACAACGCACGCATGTAAGACTCCAAAAACGGGATATGACGGATGTGAGACCCGACAGTAGAGCAAAGATTCCGCGATTACCAGACACAAACCTGCGGGCATAAAAAAGGGCGGCCAATGGCCGCCCTTTTTTGTTACAAGCCCTTACGCTTAACGCAGGCCTTGGATATAGGCGGAAACCGCTTCGATATCCTTGTTGCTCAGGCGGCTGGACACGGTCTGCATGATTGCGGCTTCACCGTCGTTGGTGCGGTTGCCCTCGCGGAAGTCGGTCAGCTGCTTGGCAGTATAGGTGGCATGCTGGCCAGCCAGGCGCGGATAGGAGGCAGGCGGGTTGCCCTTGCCGGTCGGGGAATGGCAGCCGGTGCAGGCTGGCAGGCCTGTTTCCAGGTTGCCGCCGCGGAAGATGGCTTCGCCGCGCTCGGCCAGGGCCGGGTCAGCAGCGCCCAGAGTCATGCTTTGGGAGGCGAAGTAGGCGGCGATATCAGCCATGTCCTGCTCGTTCAGTCCATCCAGCATGCCAGTCATTTCAATAACGGTGCGGCGGCCTTCCTTGATGTCAGTCAGCTGCTTGAGCAGATACTGTTCACCTTGGCCAGCCAGCTTCGGGAAGTTGGGGGCCGGGCTGTTGCCGTCCGCGCCGTGGCAGGCGCCACAAACGGCGACCTTGCCTTGACCGGCTTCTGCGTTGCCTTCCAGAGCATGCGCGCCCGTGGCGACACCCAGGGTCAGCAGCAGACTAACGAGTAATTTATTCATCGGCTAATCCAATAACGGCTAAAAGAAAACGTGTTGGCCTTGCCTGCTGTCCGGCCTTGTTGACCGCGTTATCCAGCGCAGGCTGCCTTGATTTTGTGCTCATGCTAGCGGCGCACTGGCCCCGGCGCAATGGCTTAAATGCCGCACCCGAAGCCGCAGTCTTGGCTGGCAGGAGTCTAAGGGGGCTGACGCGGGCCGGGGCAATTGGTCAGTGCTTCCCATAACCGCGGCATTATATACTAAGCGGGCCTCAAACGTGAATGTCATCAGTCTTGGGCCGGCACGGCCGGCCCCAACGGGAATACCATGTCCTCCAGCACCCCCCTCGTCTCCCTGTGTCAGCAGGCCACCTTTATCAAAAGCGCCAGCTTGGTGTCCCAATGCCCGCCCGATCTCGGGCTCGAAGTGGCCTTTGCCGGACGCTCCAATGCGGGCAAGTCGAGTGCCCTGAATACCTTGACGCACGCGCGGCTGGCGCGCACCTCGAAGACGCCGGGCCGCACCCAGCTGATCAACTTCTTCCGGCTGGATGACGAGCGGCGCCTGGTTGACTTGCCCGGTTACGGTTACGCCAAGGTGCCGCTGGAGCTGAAGGCGCACTGGCAACAACATCTGGATGCCTACCTGACCGGTCGCCAGAGCCTGGTGGGACTGGTGTTGGTGATGGACCTGCGTCATCCGTTGTCGGACTTTGACTGCATGATGCTGGAATGGGCGCGCAAGAGTGATATTCCGGCCCACGTGCTACTCAGCAAGGCCGACAAGATGGCTTTTGGCGCTGCCAAAAATGCACTGCTCAAGGTGCAGACGCGTATGCGCAAGGAGCTGCGCTCCAACGCCAGCGTTCAGCTGTTCTCCTCGCCCAAGCGTATGGGTGTTGATGAGGCCCACGCGCGGCTGGCGCAGTGGTTGTTCCCGGCTGAGCCAGCTGAGCTGGAAACTGGCGAGAGCTGAATTTTAGGCAAAAAAAACCCCGAGCTTCTATGGGGAGGGAGGCTCGGGGTTAACTGACCGGGCTGTGCTAGGAAAGGGAGTGCCCGGTTTTTCTGCCAACACTAAATCACATCTAAGGAGCATGAATGGCTCTCAAGCCGTTCATAAGTTCTGACCGGGTGGGTTCAGGATAAGTTCAAAAAAAGATTTAGACGGAAGGGTTATGAAAACGGCAGCGCTTAGGCGCTGTCGTTTTCAGCGGCAAGCTTCAAGCTGCAAGCCGCAAGCTTGCGGCTTGTAGCTCAGCCTAAAGGGCCGCTAGTGCGCTTCGTCCCAGTTATCACCCACCCCTACCTCGACTACCAGCGGCACATCGAGTTCGGCGGCCTGGGCCATGTGGTCCTTGAGGCCTTTAGTCACTGCGTCGATCTGGTCCTCGTGCACTTCCAGTACCAGTTCGTCGTGTACCTGCATGATGACTCGGGCGTCCAGGCTGCTGTCGTTCAGCCAGGCCTCTACCTTGATCATCGCGCGCTTGATGATGTCGGCGGCGGTGCCTTGCATTGGCGCGTTGATGGCGGTGCGTTCGGCGGCCTTGCGCATGGCCTGGTTCTTGGCGTGAATTTCCGGCAGGTACAGACGGCGGCCAAACAGGGTTTCGACATAGCCCTGCTCGCTGGCCTGCTCGCGGGTGCGCTCCATGTAGCTGAGCACGCCCGGGTAGCGGGCGAAGTAACGGTCGATGTAGGCCTGGGCCTGCTTGCGTTCGACGCCGATCTGCTTGGCGAGGCCGAAGGCGCTCATGCCGTAGATCAGGCCGAAGTTGATTGCCTTGGCGCTGCGGCGCTGATCGGAGCTGACCTCGTCCAGCTCGACCCCGAAGACTTCGGCGGCGGTAGCGCGGTGTACGTCCAGATCGTGCTTGAAGGCATCCAGCAGGCCGGCGTCCTGGGCCAGATGCGCCATGATGCGCAGCTCGATCTGCGAGTAGTCGGCGGCCAGCAGCTTGTAGCCCTTGGGCGCGACAAAGGCCTGACGAATGCGTCGGCCCTCGGTGGTGCGGATCGGGATGTTCTGCAGGTTCGGGTCGGATGACGACAGGCGCCCGGTAGCGGCCACGGCCTGATGATAGGAGGTGTGGATGCGCCCGGTGCGCGGGTTGATCTGCTCCGGCAGGCGGTCAGTGTAGGTGCTCTTGAGCTTGCTGACGCTGCGGTACTGCATGATCACCTGCGGCAGCTCGAAGCCCTGCTCGGCCAGCTCGGCCAGTACCGCCTCGGCGGTCGAGGGCTGGCCCTTGGCGGTTTTTGACAGCACCGGCAGGCCCTGCTTTTCATACAGGATGGCGCCCAGCTGCTTGGGCGAGCCAAGGTTGAACTCCTCGCCCGCCAGCTCGAACGCCTGGCGTTCCAGCGCGACCATCTTGTCGCCCAGCTCAATGCTCTGCTTGCCCAGCAGCTTGGCATCGACCAGCGCGCCGTTGCGCTCGATGCGTGCCAGCACCGGCATCAGCGGCATTTCAATTTCCTGCAGCACGCGCGCCAGTGACGCTTGCGGCTGCAGTTTGGCCCACAGGGTCTGGTGCAGGCGCAGGGTGACGTCGGCGTCTTCGGCGGCGTAGGGGCCGGCCTGCTCCAGTGCAATCTGATCAAAGGTCAGCTGCTTGCTGCCCTTGCCGGCGATCTCTTCAAACTTGATGGTGCCCTGGCCGAGGTACTTGAGCGACAGGCTGTCCATGTCGTGACGGGTGGCGGTGGCGTCCAGCACGTAGGATTCGAGCATGGTGTCAAAGGCCACGCCCTGCACGCGGATGTGGTAGTGGGCCAGCACGTTGATGTCGTACTTGGCGTGCTGCGCGACCTTGGCCTTGGCTGGGTCTTCCAGATAGGGCTTGAGCGCGGCGAGTACCTTGTCGCGATCCAGCTGATCGGGTACGCCCATATAGCTGTGAGCAACCGGAATGTAGGCTGCCTCGTGGGGCTGAACCGCCAGCGACACGCCGACCAGCTCGGCGCGCTGGGCGTCGATGCTGGTGGTTTCGGTATCGAAGGCGAAGAGCTCGGCGGCTTCGAGCTTGCCGAGCCAGCGGTCAAAGTCAGCCTGCTCGGTGATGATCTCGTACTGGTTTTCTTGCGCTAGTTCGGGGGCATCGCCGCTGTCACTGGCTTGGCCTTCGGCCTTGGCCTCGCGCAGCAGGTCGTCCAGCCAGCTCTTGAACTCCATCTCGCGGTACAGCTCGATCAGCGCCTCGCGGTTGGCGGCGCTGGGCTGCAGTGCGTCAACCTGTACCTCCAGCGGTACATCCAGCTTGATGGTGGCCAGCTGGTAGGACAGGTAGGCCATTTCCTTGTGCTCTTCGAGCTTCTCGGGCAGCTTTTTGGCGCCGCGAATCGGCAGCTCCGGCACCTTGTCCAGACTGTTGTAGATCACGTCCAGGCCGCCGCCCACGCCGGTCAGCAGGCCCAGGGCTGTCTTCTCGCCAACGCCGGGTACGCCTGGAATGTTATCCACCTTGTCGCCCATCAGCGCCAGGTAGTCGATGATTAGCTCGGGGCCAATACCAAACTTGTCATGTACGCCCTGAATGTCCATGACGGTGTTGGTCATGGTGTTGACCAGGGTGATGTGTTCGTCGACCAGCTGCGCCATGTCCTTGTCGCCGGTGGAGATCACCACCGCACGGCCGGCGTCGGCGCTCTGGCGCGCCAGGGTGCCGATCACGTCGTCGGCTTCCACGCCGTCCACGCACAGCAGCGGCAGGCCGAGTGCGCGCACGGCGGCGTGCAGGGGCTCGATCTGGGCGCGCAGGTCGTCAGGCATGGGCGGGCGGTGCGACTTGTACTGCTCGAACATCTCGTCGCGGAAAGTCGGCCCCTTGGCGTCAAACACCACGGCAATAGGGCTTTTGGGATACTGCTTGAGCAAGCTTTTCAGCATGTTCAGCACGCCCTTGACGGCGCCGGTGGGCAGGCCTTTGCTGGTGGTCAGCGGGGGCAGCGCGTGGAAGGCGCGATAAAGGTAGGACGAGCCGTCCACCAGGATCAGGGGTGTGGTGTCTGTCATGCGTCAGGTCAACAATTCGGGAGCCAATGGGGCTAGAATGAAAGCATCATTCAGGCAAAGGACAAGACTACCATGATTCGCAAATTTGGCTTTGGATTGGCCGCCGCGCTGTTGTTGGGCAGTGCATCGGTCATGGCGCAGGATGCGGTCCCGGGTGATCCGGAAGTAACCATCCGTCAGGAAGGTGATCGCACGGTTGAGGAGTACCGCGTCAACGGCTTCCTTTATGCCATCAAGGTTATCCCCAACAGCGGTGCGCCCTACTATCTGGTAGCCGTGGATGAAGACGGCAACTACGTGCGCTCTGACCAGCCCGACGGGCTGCGTATCCCTTCCTGGAAGATCTTTGAGTGGTGAGTTGAGCCGTGTCGGTATTTACCCCGCTGGCGCAGGCCGAGTTGGAGACCTTTGTCGCCGGCTTTGACCTGGGGCGCCTGATTGGCTTTCAGGGCATTGAAGGCGGCAGCGAGAACAGCAATTTCTTTGTCAGCTGCGAGCAGGGCGACTTTGTGCTCACCCTGGTTGAGCGCGGTGATCCGGCGGTTCTGCCGTTCCTGGTCGAGCTGCTGGCCTGCCTGCAAGACGCCGGCCTGGCCGTGCCCTACGCTGTTGCCGATCGCCGCGGCCACTGCATCCACCAGCTCAAGGAGCGCCCCGCGCTGTTGCAGCCGCGCCTGGCCGGGCGGCACATCGAGCAGCCGGACGCCAGTCACTGCGAGGCCGTTGGTGGCTGGTTGGCACAGTTGCACCTGGCCACCCGTGACACCGCGCTGGCCCGGGCGGATGAACGCGGGGTTGACTGGATGCAGGATCAGGCGCGTCGCCAGCTCTCGCAGCGCAGCGGTGAACTGGCCGAGGTGCTGGAGACCTTGTTGACCCAGCTGGTGCATTGGCGCCGGCAGGATCCGGGCCTGCCGCGCGCTGTGCTACACGCTGATCTGTTCCGTGACAACGTGCTGTTTGACGGTCACCACCTGAGCGGTGTGATCGACTTTTATAACGCGGCCAGTGGCTGGATGTTGTACGACGTGGCGATTGCCGTGAACGACTGGTGTCTTGGTGACGATGGTGCGCTGCAGCCTCGGCGCGCGCGCGCCCTGTTGGCAGGCTACGCCGCGCGGCGCCCTTTTACTGCGGTTGAGGCGCAGTGCTGGCCCGCCATGCTGCGGCTGGCTGCGCTGCGCTTCTGGCTCTCGCGGCAGATCGCGGCAGAGGAATTTGCCGGGCAGGCCGGCGTGCTGGTGAAGGATCCGCAGCATTTTGCCCGTCTGCTTTTGGAGCATCGGGTGGTGCCGGTAGGTCTGCCGCTGGCGCTCTAGTCGATAGCGGCTAAGCTGAATCGAGAACAGATCAGCGGCGTCGTTGGGCAGTGCCGTTTGCTATGAAAGCAATCCACGGAGCTGCCACCATGATTCCCGTCGACGGAGCCTTTATCCTCGCCGTTTCTCCCCGTTTTTCCGGTGCCCGCGCTGATGCCCAGCGGCGCATCGTAGGTGATATTTCTGCCGCCTTTGCCCCCACCCTCGCCCATTACCGCATCGATAGTCGCCTGCGCATCGCGCACTTTATGGCACAGGTGACGCACGAGTGTGCCGGGTTCCGTACCACTGAGGAATTTGCCAGCGGCGCTGCCTATGAAGGGCGGCGGGATCTGGGCAACACCGAGCGTGGTGATGGGCGGCGATACAAGGGGCGCGGACTGATTCAGCTGACCGGGCGGGCCAACTACCGGCAAATGAGTGAGCGTCTTAGCCTGCCTCTGGAGGCCGAGCCAGAGCTGGCGGCCGAGCCGCTGACGTCGCTGAAGATCGCCTGTGAGTATTGGCACACCCGACAGATCAACGAGGCGGCTGATCGCGATGATCTGATTCGCGCCACGCGGCTGGTCAACGGTGGTCTAAACGGGCTGGAGGATCGGCGCCAGTATCTGCAGAAAGCCAAGACCGCGCTGGCGGCGCTGGAGGGCTTGCGGGTGTCGCAGGCGCAAGGCGGCACCACCGTGGCCCTGCGCCGCGGCTCGTTCGGCGATGCGGTGCAGGAGCTACAGGAGCTGCTGGCCGCCCAGGGTTATCCGCTGTCAATTGATCGTGACTTTGGCCCGGCGACAGAGCTGGCGGTGATGCAGTTTCAACAGCGCGCCGGCTTGCTGGTTGATGGCATCGTCGGCCAGAAGACCTGGGCTGCGCTGCGCAGCCGATAGCCATTTTTGAAGTTTCACCGTTCGGTCGCATTGCTGGCCTATATTTCGCATTGGATTGCCTTTTAGCTCAGCACAGGACGCTTTGATGAGTACCATTCACTTTGTTGGTGGCGAGAAGGGCGGCGTGGGCAAGTCCGTCGTCTCGCGTCTGCTCTCCCAGTACTTTCTCGATAACGGTCTGTTGTACGCGGGTTTTGATGCCGATCAGTCGCACGCCACCCTCACCCACTCCTACCCCGAGTTCACCCAACCGATTGTGCTGGATGACTTTGAGAGCATTGATCAGTTGGTGGAGCTGGCCAGCGAGGATGAGAGCAAGCAGTTGCTGGTAGACCTGCCTGCACAGAGTCAGCGCTTTCTGGATCGCTGGCTGGAAGACAGCGGCGTGCTGGAGATCTGCGCTGAGCTGGGGCTTAAAACCCTGTTCTGGTACGTGGTCGACGGCGGGCGTGACTCGGTCATGCTGCTACGCGCGTTCCAGCAGAAGTACGGCGGCTCTATGCCTTTTGTTGTGGTGCGCAACTTTGGGTGTGGCAGCGACTTCAGCGATATCGACCAGGTGATCGCCGAGGCGCAGGCTGCGCAATTGCTGGCGGTGGTGGACATCCCGGCGCTGCACCCGGCCACCTTGCAGCGTATCGACAAACTGGGGCTGAGCTTCTGGTCCGCCATCAACCTCAAAAGCGCAGATGGCGCGCAACTGAGCATGATGGAGCGTCAGCGCACCAAGGTGTGGCTGCGCAAGGCCAGTCAGTCCATCGACGCGGCCCTGCAGCAGCTGTAATACCCGGGATGCGCTGATCACTGCCACAGACTCTGAATGCCAGAGAGTGTGCGCACATGATCAGCGCATCCCAACGCCTTACTGCTGTGCGGGTGTATCGCGCATCAACAGATAGTGCAGTACCGCGCCCATCAGCGCGCCCAGCAGCCAGGCGTAACCATGTAGCTGGCTCAGCACCGGTACCCAGACCGAGGCAACAGAGAACACCGAGGCTACCGCAAAGGCGATCATCGCCTTGCGGTTCCAGCCGCCGTTGAAGTAGTAGCTACTACCGGGTTCGGCGCTGAACAGATCCTGCAGGTTCAGTTGCTGTTTGCGCACCAGGTAGTAGTCCGCCACGATGATGCCGTACAGCGGTGCCAGGATGGCGCCCAGGGTGTCGACAAAGGCGGCAATGCCCACCTGGCTGATAAAGGCCACCCACAGTGCACCAATA
>DBHE01000051.1 GCA_002296055.1 Pseudomonadaceae bacterium UBA836 | reverse complement strand
CACTCAGTTTTTGCGGCCGCCCTTACTGAATGAGGTAGTGAGTATAGGAATCCTATACTGTTGCAAAATTTAAAAAGTCAATTATGGATTACAAAAAAATACAATTCATGGCTTTGCGCAATTATGGCTGGCGATTAACGTATATATTGACAACTGAGAGAGGGTTGTCGGCATGTCAATTTATCAAATAAAGGTTAATAGATGAGTACTGCTGTTTTAAGTCGTAATGAAGATTCTTGTGTTTACATTAGCGCTAAAGAGGCATCTATGCGGTTGGGTGTTTCTCAGAACACACTGAGGCACTGGCGGTATACGGGGCTACGTGATGATCTGTTGCCGTATAAATCGCGTATTGATCGCCGAGTTGTTTACAAAGAAGATGACGTAGAGAACTTCAAGAAGCACTATTTGTTCCAGTAATTTTTTGTTCACTGCCCGCTGGGCAGCTTAGTTCTCTTCCCCCCTTGGGAAGCTTGGCTCACTGTTTGAGCTCAAACTCGCACTACCCCGCCCCTGAGCTTGTGCTACACAACTGTTTCGGCAGATAGAGGTAGCACAATGACACTCGCCCCATCAGAGCTGAACGAACACGCTCGACAAGAGATCCAGGCTTACTCACGTGGCGAACAGTCTGCTGAAGCTACTGGATACAATCTCAGGAACCGCAAGCTGACACTGCCAGGCGAACCCAACCGGCGAGCTGGTGACGTGATACCTGAACCTTCAGACGAGGTCGTTCAGGCAGAGCTCAAGGCGCTGGATGAGCACAGAGAAAGGTATGGTCTTCCGCGTCCAGGCTTGGACTGAATAGCTGCGGTCAGCTGGGAAAAGATTCCAGGAGCTGCTGAAAATCAGGTCGAAAGTTTCCAAAAAGTTTCCAAGCAGCTTGGCGGCGCGATGAGAAAAAAATTTTTCGCCGTAACTTACTGATTTTGATGGAGAAATTTGGTGCCCGGAGCCGGGGTCGAACCGGCACGGATTGCAATCCGAGGGATTTTAAGTCCCTTGCGTCTACCAATTTCGCCATCCGGGCGAAAGTAAAGATGGAGGCCGAGGTCGGAATCGAACCGGCGTACACGGATTTGCAATCCGCTGCATAACCACTCTGCCACCCGGCCTCAAAAGGGGACTACTCTGTTGTGGATGACGTCAACAGGGTATGAAACTGGAGCGGGAAACGAGACTCGAACTCGCGACCCCGACCTTGGCAAGGTCGTGCTCTACCAACTGAGCTATTCCCGCAAAATACATCTACTTCATCTGACCCATCGGGTCGCGAGACCTCGCGAGGCTATGCGCCCCACTCCGACCTCGTAAGGCCGAGCTCTACTAATAGAGCTGTTCCCGCAAAGTCTTCGTCGGTAACTGCTGCCTGACTAGAGGCGTTCACCGCATCGGACGGCGCTCATTCTATCCTTCTGCGCCGACCTGTCAAGTCATTGATTCAAAAAAACTTATTTGGCGGAATTTTGATCACTGTCCGGGCGCAGGTGCGGCCAGGCAGCAAGCAAATAAACCACCATCGACCACAGCGTGAGCACGGCAGAGGCGGCCAGCAGGATATAGCCCAGCACCACCCACAGGGTCAGCACCGGTGGGTTGGCCAGCAGCACCACCAGCGCCACCATTTGTAGCGCTGTCTTGTACTTACCCAACTGTGAGACAGCGACGTGGGCGCGAGCGCCCATTTCTGCCATCCACTCACGCAAGGCGGAAATCACAATTTCACGGCCGATGATGATGGCCGCTGGTGCGGTGATCCAGAAGTTGGCGTGGTGCTGCACCAGCAGTACCAGTGCAATCACCACCATCAGCTTATCGGCTACCGGGTCAAGGAAGGCGCCGAAAGGCGTGCTCTGCTGCAGCTTGCGGGCCAGATAGCCGTCCAGCCAGTCCGTCACGCTGGCGAGCGTGAACACCACCGCTGCGGCCAGATAGCTCCAGTGGAACGGCATGTAGAACAGCAGGATAAAAATCGGTATCAGGGCAACCCGGATCAGGGTCAGGATATTTGGAATGTTCATGGTCTCAACTGCCTTGTGCAAGACGGCATTCTAATCGCTATGCAAGGCGGCATAAATCTGTTCGGCAAGTTTTTTGCTGATACCGGGGGCCTTGGCGATTTCAGTGGCACTGGCGCGTTTCAGCTCCTGCAGGCCACCAAAGTGCCGCAATAGTTCGCGGCGGCGTTTGGGGCCGACGCCTGCGATGCCCTCCAGACTGGAACTGGTGCGCGCCTTGCCGCGGCGCTGACGGTGGCCGGTGATGGCGAAGCGGTGCGCTTCGTCACGGATATGCTGAATCAAATGCAGCGCAGGTGAGTGGCCAGGTAACACGAGCTCATTGTGCGGATCATTCAGATACAGGGTCTCCATGCCCGCCTTGCGGGTTACGCCCTTGGCCACGCCCAGCAGCGTCAGGTCGTGGATGGCCAGCTCCTGTAGCACCTCAATGGCCATGTTCATCTGTCCTTTGCCGCCATCGACCAGCAGCACGTCGGGCATCTTGCCCTCCCCCTCCTTGAGCCGGCTGAAGCGTCGCATGAGTGCCTGGCGCATGGCAGCATAGTCATCTCCAGCGGTAACGCCTTCGATGTTGAAGCGACGGTAATCGCTTTTCAGCGGTCCCTCAGGCCCGAAGACCACGCAGGAGGCAACGGTTGCTTCACCGCTGGAATGACTGATGTCGTAACACTCCAGACGCGTCGGCAGCTCGTCGAGGCTCAGCGCCTGCTGCAGCGCCTCGAAGCGCTGCTGTACGTGTTGCCGATTACTGAGCAGGCTGGCCAGTGATTGCTCGGCATTGCCGACCGCCAGCTCCAGCCAGCGTTTGCGGTTGCCCCGCACGCGGCTAGAGATACTGAGGTTGTAACCACGAGCTTGGGTCAACGCCTGAGCAATCACGGCAAAGTCGTCGTGCTCGGCGTTGACGATCAGCTCAGGTGGTAACTCGCGCTCGGCGGTACCGAGATAATACTGGGGTAAAAAGGCTGCCAGCACTTCGCCCGGCTGCTGCTCGATGGGCACTCGGGGGAAATGGTTCTTGCTGCCCAATACGCGGCCGTTGCGCACCATGACAACGTGAACACAGGCGCCACCTGGAGCGACGGCGGCGGCGACAATGTCGACGTTGCCCTGCTCGGTATCCATGCTTTGCTGGTCCTGCACGCGGCGCAACAGCGCTATCTGATCCCGCAGCTCGGCGGCACGCTCGAAATCCAGGTTCATCGATGCCTTTTCCATGGCGCTGGTCAGCTCTGTGTTCAGGGCGTTGCTGCGCCCTTCCAGAAACATCACTGAGTGGCGCACGTCCTCGGCGTACTCGGCCTCATCCACTAGCCCCACGCACGGGGCCTTGCAGCGCTTGATCTGATACTGCAGGCACGGCCGTGTGCGGTTGCGGTAATAGCTGTCTTCGCACTGGCGGACCAGAAAGGCTTTCTGTAACAGGTTAAGGCTCTCGCGGATGGCCAGTGCGCTCGGGTAGGGGCCAAAATAGCGCCCCTTGGCGCGCTTTGTGCCCCGGTGCAGGCCAAGCCTGGGAAAGTCGTCATTGCTGGAGAGAAACACGTACGGGTATGACTTATCGTCGCGCAGCAGAATATTGTAGGGCGGACGATTGGCCTTGATCAGGCTCTGCTCCAACAGCAGTGCTTCGGTTTCGTTGGCCGTGATCGTGGTGTCAATCTGCTGGATGCGCGCCACCAGCGCGGCCGTTTTAGGGCTCAGGCCGGTTTGGCGAAAGTAGCTGGAAAGCCGCTTCTTGAGATTGCTGGCCTTGCCGACGTACAGCAGCGCGCCTTCGCCGTCGAACATACGATAGACGCCAGGCTTGCTGCTGGCGGAGGCGAGAAAGGCACGTGCGTCAAACGGGGCTGGACTGCTCACTGCTGGCTGGTATCGACCATGCCGTGGCGCACCGCCAACAGAGTTAGCTCAACGTCACTGGTAATGCCAAGCTTCTCGAAAATACGGTAGCGGTAGGTGTTGACGGTTTTGGGGCTGAGGCAGAGCTTGTCGGAAATGCTCTGCACCTTTTCGCAGCCGACGATCATCAGCGCAATCTGAATTTCTCGTTCTGACAGGCAATCAAAGGGCGAGTCGCCGTCTGGATTGAAGCGCTTGAGCGCGAGTTGCTGGGCAATATTGGGGCTGATGTAGCGCTGGCCTGTGTGCACCTGACGAATGGCTGCAACCATTTCATCCAGCGCCGCGCCTTTGGTCACATAGCCCGCGGCTCCGGCTTGCATAAGGCGGGTGGGGAAAGGCTCTTCATCGCACACGGTAACCGCAATAACTTTGAGGTTGCGGTCGTGCTGCACCAGCTTGCGGGTTGCTTCCAGACCGCCGATGCCAGGCATGCGCACATCCATAAGCACCACATCGGGCTTCAGCTCGCGCGCGCGGGTGACGGCGTTCTCACCGCTGTCGGCTTCGCCGACCACGGACAGGCCCGGGACATCGCCCAGCATACGACTGATGCCCATGCGTACCAGGTCATGGTCATCAACCACTAGCACCTTGATCAAGCACTACCCCTTGAACACACCGAATGTTGTTATTCCCCCGTAAACGGAGGCGGCATCCCAGCACGCTGCCCTTCTTCTATACTTGCCCGGCCCGGTCAATTGCTGTCCGTGCCGTTCGCGCCACAATACCAAAATGCCTAGACAGATGAAATCACTTGTCTTCGGCTTGCGCGCAACCCTGACAAAGTGCTAGGGCTTGCTTGGTGTGCCTTCTGGCTCGGCGACCTAGGTCGAATGGCGGCGCTGTCTGCCGGACGGGATAATTCTCAAAAAATAGTTGCAGAACCATGAGCAAAGACACCAAATTCGCCGAGGCGGGTAAAACCGCTGTGATGCAGAATGTGCAAGGGCTGATCGGATTTTTACAGGCTTATCCGCCGTTCAATCTGATGGAAGCCTCGCATTTGGCCTGGCTGGTCGAACAGGCCCAGCTGCGCTTTTTTGCCGCAGGCGAACCGATACTGCAGCCTCAAGACGGCCCCGTGCAGCGCTTTTTTATCGTCAAGCAGGGGTTGGTTCGCGGCGAGCGTGTTGTCAGCGGTGCCGAGCGGCCTGACACCACCTTCGAAATCGGTACCGGCGAGTGCTTTCCGTTGGCGGCGCTGCTGGGCGAACGTGCTACGCGCACCCTGCACCGCGCAGCCCAGGATAGCTTTTGCCTGACCATTGAACGTGACGCATTCGTCACCCTGTTCAGTCAGTCCCTGCCCTTTCGCGACTTTGCCTTGCGCGGTGTCAGCAGCCTGCTTGACCAGGTTAACCAGCAGGCGCAAAAGCAGGCCAGTGAAAGCCTTGGCGCGCACTATTCGCTGGATACCCGGCTGGATACCCTGGTGGGGCATTCGCCGGTGCATTGCGCGCCCGACACCGCGATCCGACAGGCTGTGCGGCAGATGCACGAGGCCAGTGTTGGCAGCATCGTGATCACCGACCAGGCGATGGCGCCGCAGGGTATTTTCACGCTGCGCGACCTGCGTGCGCTGATTGCCAGTGACGATGACGACCTGAACAGGCCGATCAGCGCGGTAATGACCCCGGACCCGGCCTCGCTGCCCTCTGAGGCCAGCGCCTTTGATGCGGCCATCGCCATGACCCGGCGCCACATTGCGCATATCTGCCTGGTGGATAACGACCGGCTGACCGGCGTCGTATCGGAGCGCGATCTGTTCTCGCTACAACGGGTTAACCTAGTGCATCTGGCGCGCACCCTGAGGCAGGCCGAGAGTGTCTCCCGGCTGGCGGCGCTGCGCCGGGACATTCACCAACTGGTTGACAGTATGCTTGCCCATGGCGCGTCATCCGGTCAGATCACCCGTATCATCACGCTATTTAACGACCACACCGTTTGCCGAGTAATTGAGCTGTGCATGGCCGAGCACGGTGATCCGGGCGTGCCGTTCAGCTGGTTGTGCTTTGGCAGCGAGGGGCGTCAGGAGCAGACGCTGCACACCGACCAGGATAACGGCATGATGTTCTCTGCCACCTCCCCTGAACAGGCTGAAGAGCGCCGTGCGGCGCTGCTGCCGCTGGCCGACAAGATTAACCGGGCACTGGCCCAGTGCGGCTTTACCCTGTGCAAGGGCAATATCATGGCCAGCAATCCTGAGCTGTGTCTGTCGGCGCGCGAGTGGCAGGCTCGATTCGAGCGCATCATCGCCAGCACCACGCCGGCCAATCTGCTCAAGTCAGCGATCTACTTTGATTTTCGTGTGGTCTGGGGCGACCGGCGGGCTGCGGACCAAGTGTTCTCTGGCGTGCTGCGCAAAATTGGCAGCAACACCCTGTTCCAGCAGCAGATGGCTCAAAATGCGTTGCAGCATCGTCCGCCCATCGGACGGCTACGCGACTTTGTTGTGGCCCGCAGCGGCGCCGAGAAAGACACTCTGGATATCAAGGTGCAGGGGCTCGGACCTTTCGTCGATGGTGCCCGGCTGTTGGCGTTGGCCAACGGCATCGCAGTCAGCAACACCCTGGAGCGATTGCAGCAGTTGCGGCAACGCGGTGTACTCGATCCGCTCGATGCCGATGCTTATATTGAGGGTTATCAGTTCATCCAACTGGTGCGCATGCAGCAGCACCAGCAGCAGGAGCGTGAGCAGCGCCCGTTCAGCAATCGGCTCGACCCAGACAGCTTGAATCAGCTGGATCGCCGTATCCTGCGTGAATCCTTTCGTCAGGCCAAGCGCCTGCAGGCCAGCCTGGCACTGAGGTATAACCTGTGAATCCGCTTAGCTGGATAGCCGCCCGGCGACAAAAGCTTGATCCGGAGCAGCAGGCGCGCTTGACCGCCCTGCCCGCTCCGCTGGCACTGGATGAAACGCCGCTGAGCCGCGCCCGGATGGTAGTCGTGGACCTTGAAACCAGCGGGCTGAACGTGAACCGTGATCGCATTCTGTCGGTTGGCGCCGTAGTAGTAGAGAACGGCAGCATTGATCTGGGCAGTCAGTACGAGTGCACCCTGTTCCAGGCCAATCATCGCGTTACCGAGTCGGTGCTGATCCACGGTATCGCGCCCAGCGAAGTAGCCCAGGGTGTCGCGCCGGTCGACGCCTTGCTGGATTTTATGGCGTTTGCTGACAACGGTGTGTTTGTCGCTTTTCATGCCGCCTTTGATCAGCGCATGTTGCAACGTGGTCTGCGGCAAACGCTTAACACGCGTCTGCGACACGTGTTCCTTGATGTAGCTGAGCTGGCCCCGATGCTGTGTCCTGAGGCAACCGGCAGAAAAACCCTGGACGACTGGCAAGACTACTTTCAGTTACGCAATAGCCAGCGGCACCATGCCTCGGCCGACGCCTTGGCCACGGCTGAAATCCTGCTGATTTTGCTTAGCCGGGCGCGCGCGCAGGGTATTCAGACATTGGCAGAACTTAACGCCCGCCTGCGCCACTGGCGCCGCTTGCGGCAGGCGCGGATCAGCAGTCTGTAACGTCCTTTCCGACAGATCTGCGACGTTTAGAGCTTTTGCTCGATTTTTCCTGATGCATTTTGACAATCTGTGCTGGATGCTCGGCGCAGATGCTGTTAGCTTGCGCCCTCGTTTCATCATTAATGAGGCATCGCTTCCGTTTGTATCAAACTGCGCGGGCGGTCAGCCTCGTTGGGATTGACAGCGGACATGCAACCTATTTGCAGAAAATGCTGTCGACCTGATGAGACGCTTTTCCATAGACAGACACTTTCCGGAGCATTCCATGAACAGACACGCCTGGCTGAAGTCATCCGTTGCCTTGGCCGTCACCCTTGCCGCCTCAAGCGCTAACGCCAATGGCCTGAGCATCAACGAGCAAAGCGCGAGTGGTATGGGGACTGGGTTTGCAGGACGCTCATCTTCTGCCGAGGACGCCAGCACGCTGTTTGGCAACCCCGCCGGCATGTCCAGGCTGGACAGAACTGAAATCAGTGGTGGTTTTGCCACCATTTTCGCCTCCACCGACATCAGCGATGCCCAAGGCGCTCTGCCCGGCAGCAATGACGGTGATATGGTGCCCAACGCCGTAGTGCCCTTCGGTTATCTGGTCACTCCGCTTAACGATCGCTGGCATGCGGGCTTCGGCGTTTACGCGCCCTTCGGTGTTATCAGCGACTATGAAAAAGGCTTTCAGGGCCGCTATCACAGCCTGTACAGCAAGGTGCAGGTGGTTACCCTGCAGCCCACGCTGAGCTATCAAATCAATGACCGGGTATCGGTAGGCTTTGGCCCAACCATTAACCAGATCAAGGGCAAGCTGACCCGCAACTCGCCGCACGCGGTAGCACCAGGCGTTGGTCCTGACACCAACGTTAACGTTCGCGGCGATGATATCGGCTACGGCTTCAATGCCGGCGTGCTGGTTGATCTGACCGAGCAACTGCGTTGGGGGCTGACCTATCACTCCAAGGTGGATTACACCCTGGAAGGCCGCACCCGCGTTCAGGGCTCAGTGGCTCCGGGCCTCAACGGCAGCTATGACGCCAGCCTGGACTTCACCTCACCGGAGTCCATCGACACCTCCATTACCTGGGAAATGGATCCGCGCTGGACACTGTACGCAGGCGCAACCTGGACACGCTGGAGCCGGCTGGACAAGATCGTGATCGAAAACGACGGCGTTGACCCGGCCTACCAGGGTCGCATCGGCGCTATCGAAGAAGACATGCAATGGGACGACATCCTGTCCTGGGCAATCGGCGCCTCCTACCAGCTGACGCCGCAATGGGTGCTGCGCGCAGGCTTTACCTCGGATCCGTCGCCGACTAACGACACCCATCGTACCGTTCGCGTCCCAGTATCCGATCGCCAGATCTTCTCACTCGGTGCGGGCTGGGATGTTACTCCTGACCTGACACTCGACGTGGCCTACTCCTACCTGTACGAGTCCAAAGGCGAGATCAATACCAGCGATTACACAGCTGAATTCCAAAACTCAGCCCACGGCCTGGCCACCCAGGCAACTTGGCGCTTTTAATAGCTGGCCAATAAAAAACGCCCCGCATTTGCGGGGCGTTTTTGTTTCAACTCAACACATTAGTGATCCACCGCAGCTCCGGCACCACGCGGGACACGAATGTCCTCGATCAGGTGCTGAATCTTCTCCGGCGGCGCCTTGGTCATGGAAGACACCACTACCGCAGCGATAAAGTTGAAGATCATGCCCAGGGTACCAATGCCTTCCGGCGAAATACCAAACCACCAGTCCTCGGCCGTTGCAGTCGGGTCGATGAACTTGTAGTAAACGATATAACCGAAGGTGAAGGTCAGACCGACAACCATACCGGCGATGGCCCCTTCCTTGTTCATGCGCTTGGAGAAGATCCCCATGACGATGACCGGGAAGAACGAGGCCGCCGCCAGACCGAAGGCAAAGGCGACCACCTGCGCCACAAAGGCTGGTGGGTAAATTCCGAACAGACCGGCGATGGCAATCGCCACACCTGCCGCCACCCGCGCGGCCAGCAGCTCCTGTTTCTCGGTAATGTTCGGTGCCATGTTGCTCTTGAGTAGGTCATGGGATACTGAGGTCGAAATCACCAGTAGCAAGCCCGCAGCGGTAGACAACGCCGCCGCCAGACCACCGGCAGCAATCAGCGCCACTACCCAGCCCGGCAGTTCAGCAATTTCCGGGTTGGCCAGTACCATGATGTCGCGGTCAACATACAGCTCGGTAGCAGCCGGGGTCGGCTCGTTGCTCAGCAGACGTTCGCCATTGGCGCCGAGCTCGTCGGTGAACTTCGGTGCGCCAACAAAGGGCGCGCCCGGGCCGTACTGAATCACGCCGTCGTTGTTCTTGTCCTGCCAGGCGATCAGGCCCGCGTTCTCCCAGGTCTTCAGCCAGGTCGGCACTTGCTCATAGGCAACGTTCGGCACCGAGGTCAGCAGGTTGGTGCGTGCAAAGGCCGCAACAGCCGGGGCTGTGGTGTACAGAATCGCAATGAACAACAGTGCATAACCTGCTGATTTACGAGCGTCACGTACCGTCGGCGTAGTGAAGAAACGAACGATAACGTGGGGCAGACCGGCAGTGCCCACCATCAGCGCCATGGTGATGAAGAATACGTCGATGGTCGATTTTGACCCGTCCGTATACGCCCCGAAGCCCAACTCAGCGCCAAGCCCGTTCAGCCGTTCGAGCACCGATTGCCCCGTACCTGACACCTCGCTACCAAAGCCCAGCTGCGGGATTGGGTTGCCGGTAATCAGCATGGAGATGTAAATGGCCGGAACCATATAAGCGAAGATCATCACGCAGTACTGCGCCACCTGGGTGTAGGTGATGCCCTTCATGCCCCCAAGCACCGCGTAGAAGAACACGATCGCCATACCGATGATCACGCCGGTGTTGATGTCCACTTCCAGGTAACGTGAGAACACGATGCCGACACCGCGCATCTGGCCTGCTACGTAGGTAAAGGAAATGAAGATCACGCAGATCACCGCGACCACACGCGCTGTCTGTGAGTAGTAACGCTCACCGACAAACTCCGGCACAGTGAACTTGCCGAACTTGCGCAGGTACGGCGCCAGACACATTGCCAGCAGCACGTAACCACCGGTCCAACCCATCAGGTACACAGAGCCGTCATACCCGGTGAAGGAGATGATACCGGCCATGGAGATGAAGGATGCGGCAGACATCCAGTCAGCGCCAGTGGCCATACCGTTAGCTATCGGGTGCACGCCTTTGCTGGCAACGTAATACTCGCTGGTACTGCCGGCACGCGACCAGATCGCGATACCGATGTACAGGGCGAAGGTCGCCCCGACAAACAGATAGATCAGAGTTTGGGTATCCATCACTGGACTCCTGTTCTTATTCTTCGTGGAAGTCGTATTTGCGATCGAGCTGATTCATCTTCCAGACGTACACGAAGATGAGCACCACGAAGGCATAGATGGAGCCCTGCTGGGCGAACCAGAACCCTAACGGGAAGCCGAAAAAGGTAATGGCATTGAGTTGGTCGACAAACAGCACTCCAGCACCGAACGAGACCACAAACCAGACGACCAGCAGGATCATCATGAGCTTGAGGTTTTCACGCCAGTAACCGCGCGCCGCCTCTTCTTTTGACATGGACATTAGCGTCTCCATTGTTGTTGTTATTACGCCGGTAACGGTAGCACCGGGCTGACGAACTGGAGACTAAGACTTTGGTAGAACGCGGCGCTCACGTCTGTTTTCCAGCCTCTAATCCATGGTTGAATTAATAGCCAACTCATTGTTTTTAAATGTTTTTATTTATCCATAAAGCAAAGCCAACTAGCGCATTAGACTAAGGCAGCACGCAGGTGCTTACCCACCTGCGGGACGGCGGTTATTGGCAGGGTTTTGTCCTCCTGTGCTTCCTGCCCTCCGACCTGGGCCGGGCAAGGTGCGCTTACGCAGTCAGACTCAAGCCCTGAAAGCGGCACCAGAGCCACTCCTACGCCTTTCTTTCCAGCGCTTCCTTAATACCCTGTCATTTACACCGTGGATTGGCATCCGGCCTCTCATACGGCTGTTTGGCTCGCGGGCCTCGCCGTTCGGCGGCTGCGCTGTTCAGCCGTGCAAGCTGTGACATAGACGCTCACAAATATTCAACCGCTGTGGGCCGCAGTCGATCCAATATCTCGATATGCTGATTGGATTGCGGATAAGCAACAGGCACGCCCGATTGCAGCCCGCATCTACCAATAACAAGATATTTAGCAGGGGGTTGACCATGAGTGCCGTCATTGGCGGAGATAACAAGGGGCACGGCCAGTTGGCCGGCTATGGGTCCAAGGCGTATCGTAACTATGTGCTGTTGGCGTTAACCCTGATCTACATCCTGAATTTCGTCGACCGCGCCCTGCTCGCCGTCGTCGGCCCCGATCTGGTGCCAGATCTCAAAATAACCGACACCCAATTTGGGCTGCTGACCGGCTTCGGTTTCGCCCTGCTATACACCGCCGTGGGTATCCCGCTGGCCCGCTTTGCCGATGTTGGCCATCGCGTATGGATCATGACCGTTTGCGTGGCGCTGTGGTCGCTGATGACCGCCGCCTGCGGCCTGGCAACGGAAGTAACCATTGGCTCGATAACCATAGGGGCGTTCTGGATTCTGCTGATATGCCGGGTTGGCGTGGGCATTGGTGAGGCAGGCTGTACACCGCCGGCCAACTCCCTGATCGCGGATTACTTCATCCCCCGTGAGCGATCCCAGGCGCTGGGCTTCTACGCCATGGGCGTCACACTCGGCACCATGTTCGCGAACCTGATCGGTGGCTGGGTTACCGACATGTTTGACTGGCGCACGGCCTTTTTTGTTGTTGGCCTACCGGGCTTGCTGGTCGCCATTGTTTTCAAGCTGACGGTCAAGGAGCCGCCACGCGGCTACACCGACCCGCCGAAAACCGAGACGAAAGAGCGCGCCAACCTGAAGGAGGCAATCCACGAACTGATGGGCAAGCCCGCGTTCTGGCTGATGACCGCTGGTGCCACCATCGCTGCCTTCTGTGGCTACGGTATCTCCTCGTTTCAATCGCTCTTTCTGGTCCGCACCTACGAAATCACCGCCGGGCAAGCCGCTATCTGGATCAATACCCCGGTAGCCCTGTCCGCCGCCATTGGCACCTTCGCCACCGGCTGGCTGGCGACCCGGATTTACAAAAAGCACCCAGGTGCGATTGCCTGGGTACCCGCGGCCGGCCTGACACTGTCTGTGCCCTTCTACATTTTTGCCTTCACCACTGACAGCCTGCTCTACGCAGCCATCGGTTTGGTCATTGGCGGCTTCGTGAAGTACGGCTATCTGGCCGCGCAATACACCATCGGCCAGGGCGTGGTCAGCATGCGCGTGCGCGCCATGGCCACGGCAGTGATGCTGCTGTTGGTCAACCTGCTTGGCTACGGCTTTGGTCCGCTGTTTATCGGCGCGGTTTCCGACATCTTCTTCACATCCGGCGCAGCCGAACTTGGTGTCGCGTCCGGCGAGCTGGCGCGCAATCAGTGCCACCCCGCAGTGGTCGGTCAGCTGGGTGAGAACCTGCAGCAAGTCTGTGCGCAGGTCTATGCGCAAAGCCTGCAAACCTCCATGGTTATCATGGCCTGCCTCTACGCCGCTAGCGGGCTGTGCTTCCTGTTGACCTGGCGCCGCCTGGACAAGGACATGGTGGACAGACAAGCTGAGAAGCCGGCCACCGCGTAAATAACCACCCAGAGGGCGCACTGCGCCCTCTTTTGTACCTCACACCCAACCGCTCAGACTGACACCTGACCCTCCTCCCTCGCGACCCGCGCTCTGCTGGACTACAGTCGTACACATACCTGTCACTGGAGAGTCTTGACCATGAAGCGCCTGTTAACCTTTGTTTCTGCTCTACTGTTAGCCAGCAACGCGCTGGCGTTGTCCTTGTCGGACCTTAGCCAGCAGGATACCGCCAGCGGTCTGAAGGATGCCCTCACACAAGGCGCACGCACGGCCGTAGCGGAGCTTGGCCAATCCGGTGGTTTTAGCGATAACCCGCAGCTGCGTATTGAGCTGCCGGGCAAGCTGGGGGCTGCCTCGCGCACGCTCAAAATGATGGGTATGGGCGGCCAGCTTACCCAGTTGGAGGACAGCATGAACCGCGCCGCGGAGGCGGCTGTTCCTCAGGCTCAGGAGATTCTTGTTGATGCCATCAGCAGCATGAGTCTTGGTGATGCCAAAACCATTCTGACCGGCCCTGCTGACGCAGCTACTCGCTACCTGGAAGGCAGTAGCCGAGAGCAAATCAAGGCGCTGTTTCTGCCGGTGGTCAAGCAAGCGACCGACCAGGTCGGGCTGGCTCAACAATACAACGCCTTTGCCCAGCAGGCCGCCAGCTTTGGTGTGGTTGAGCAAAGCAGCGCGAACATCGAAAGCTACGTAGCCGAACAGGCGCTGGACGGCCTATTCGAGGTCATCGCTGAGCAGGAAGCAAGCATCCGCCAAGACCCTGCGGCCGCCGCCAGTAGCGTGGCGCGCAAGGTCTTCGGCGTGCTCTGACATTCTCCAGAGCCCGTCAGACGCCAGCCTTACGCACGTGCTCGGCCAGCGCTTCCAATGCGCTGCGAGTCATCTCGTACGTGAATTCGTTGCTGGCAATCGGGTGCGAGGCGGTGCGCACTACGGTCAGCTCAGCCGCCGGGTTGATATGAATCAGTTGCCCGTGCACGCCCATGGCCTCATAGACGCCGTCGGGGTTGTGACTGATCCACCACTGGTTGTGATAGGAATACCCTTCCATACCGCGCCGGCCAAAGTCAGCAAAAGCCGTTTTGTCTGCACCGCCGCGAATGTCGTCGATAATCGACTCGGGAATGATCTGCTCACCGTTCCAGCGCCCGCCGCTGCGCAGCATCTCGGCGAAGCGCGCCAGGTCGCGCAGGGTGGCGTTAAGGCCGGCGCCAGCCCACTCGGTACCGGTTGGGTCGAGCAGCATGAGTGCGTCTTCCTCGGCGCCGAGCTTGCTCCAGATCCGCTCGCCGATAAGCGTGGCGACATCCTGCCCGCTAGTACGACGAATCAGCCAGCCCAATACCTCGGTATGCACGGTGCGATAGGCGAAGTAGCGCCCGTGTTCGCGCGCTGCGCCAATGCTGGGCAAGTAGCCGTACAGGCTGCTGGGCCCGGTCCACTCCGGTGATTGGGTGATGCCCGCAGACAGCCCGTAATGAATAACGTCGGAGGTGCCGTCGGCGTAAACTTCGGAGTACTTGATGTCCGCCGTCATATCCAGCACCTGCTGCACGCTCGCGCCGCGCCAGCCGGAGTCTGCCAGCTCGGGGATAATGTCGGTGACTTGGGCTTGGGCATCCAGCGTGCCCTCCGCTACCAGCAGCGCCGCAATCAGCCCGGTAAACGACTTGCTGACCGACCACAGCATATGCGGGCTTAGCGGGTCTGGCTGGTTGGGGTAATGCTCAAAGATGATCTTGCCGCGGTGCAGGATGATGCAGGCGTCGGTGTAGCTGCGCAGCAAAAACTCGGCAAAGTCGATAGTACTGCCATCACGTAGCTCAACTGGCATTGCATTGATAGCTGCGCTCTGATCTTCACCCGCCTCAAGCACGCTGAGCGCAGCAGCACCACGTCTGACTTGCCGCGAGGGAATCAGCTCGCGCATGTGCTGGAAGGCCCAGCGCAGTTTGGGGTACTGCACCAGATAGTCGCTACGCGTTACCTGCTTCTCCGGCGCTGGCGGAAAGCCGCGCATGTAACCGAGCTGCTCGTAGCGTACGCTGTCGGGTGCTGGCAAATCGGGGGCGTTATCGGCCGCTGCGTGCAGGCGGCGACTGGCGCGTGGTTGAAAGCCGTGCATCAGAGTCATTGGGCTGTCCTGTTCTTGTTGTTGCGCAATCCCACACGGTAGGGGCTGGCGCCCCGGGCGGCAAGCATGCTGCGCTCAACACTATGTTCCGTCATTCAGCGCTTGGCTGCCGCTGGTCTGCGCGGCTTGAATTAACGGGTGCAGGTGCGCACAATGCTGGACATTCAACCAGTACCCGTTATTTCGTGATGCCCGAACTGCTCGCCACCGACTTTTACTACCTGCGCAACTTTGAGTTCGTTCTGGACTGGGTTGGTGCGCGCTACGCGGACCTGCTGAGTGCAGACGAGCACGCCTTTGTGCGGGCGTTTACGCAGCAGTCCGAAGCGTCGCGCGCGCTGCTGGTACGTTTGATCATGCGCAAGGGTGACCACTTTCGCGCCAGCCGTTTGGCCTATGCGGAAATCGGTGATATCGAGCAGGCGGCGCAGCCCCTGCTTGAGCAGGGCTGGTTGGTAACAGACCAGCCCATCGAGGTTGACGCCCTCGCCCGCCTGCTACTCAAAAGTGAGCTGGCCAACCTGGATTTGGGGGTTAGCCAGGCAGGTAAACTCGGCAAGCAGGCGCTGCTGGAGCAGATTGCCGCGCAAGGGTTAAGTGCACGGCCGTGGAGCGCGTGGCCCGGTATTCCACCAGACGCCTTGTATAGCCTGACTATCAGCCCGCTGTGCGAGCGCCTGCGCCTGCTGTTTTTTGGCAACCTGTCACAGGACTGGACCGAGTTTGTACTGTCCGAGCTGGGCGTACAGCAATACGAACAGGTGCCCTTCTGCATCGAATCTCGCAGTTTCCACCGCGCCGCAGACGTTGATGATTACATTTATCTGGGCCGCTGCCGTGACCAGCTGGACGCCGGGGATGATGTGGCCGAGGTGCTGGCCTTGTTCGCTGATTTTGCCACCGAGAACCCCTGGATCGAGCGCCGCCACCAGCGCCTGCGATTTCAACTTGGGCAACAGCTTGAGCGCGAGCAGCGGCTGGAAGAAGCGCTGGCGCTGTATCTGCAATGCCAGCACAGCGAGGCGCGTCAACGTGCCGTGCGGCTGCACGAGCGGCTGGATCAACCCGAGCAGGCATACGCACTGGCCCGCAGTGCCCTGGCAGCGCCACACAGCGCTGCTGAACAACAATTGCTTGAGCGGGCGCTGAAGCGTCTGGGGCGCAAGTTATCGCAACCGCTGCCAGCCACGCAGCCAGAGGCGGATACGCCTACTCGGCTGCTGACACTCCCGGGCCCAGACCCTCAGGGTGTGGAGCACGCTGTTGCTGAACACCTTGCGCAACCTGAGGCGCCGGTGTTTTACGTTGAGAACGGTCTGATCTGCAGCCTGTTTGGGCTGCTCTGCTGGGACGCCCTTTTCGCGCCCCTGCCCGGCGCCTTTTTTCACCCCTTTCAGAGCGGGCCGGCTGATCTGCACGACGCGGAGTTTGCCAGCCGCCGGGCGCCGCTCTTTGCCGACGCGCTGGCCGCCACTGATGACGGCAGCTACCCGGCCATTATCAAACAGCGCTGGCAGAGCAAATACGGCCTGCAGTCGCCGTTTGTGTTTTGGGGCCTGCTGGATGAGCCCCTGCTCGATCTTGCGCTGCGCTGCATTCCTGCCCGCCACCTGCGGCTATGGTGCGAGCGCATGCTCAAGGATATTCGTGCCAACCGTGCCGGCATGCCTGATCTGATCCAGTTCTGGCCGGGTGAGCAGCGCTACTGCATGGTTGAGGTCAAAGGCCCGGGCGACCGCCTGCAAGACAACCAGCGCCGCTGGCTGGCGTTTTGCGCCGAGCACGACATGCCCGTTGAAGTAGTGCACGTGCAGTGGGAGGCCTCCGCGTGAACTATCAGGTGGCTGTGCGCGCGCTGTGTGAGTTCACTGCCAAGCAGGGTGATCTGGACTTGCGCTTTACCCCGGCGCCCACAGCGCAGGAAGGTATCGCCGGGCACCAAACGGTAGTGTCACGCCGTGGCGCTGGTTATCTCAGCGAACTGACGCTGGCGGGCAGCTATCCCGGCCTCATGGTGATTGGCCGCGCCGACGGCTATGACCCGGAGCTGAACCTGCTCGAAGAGATCAAGACTCACCGCGGCGATATCAGCCGTATCCCCGACAATCACCGGGTGCTGCACTGGGCGCAGGCCAAGGTCTACGGCTGGCTGCTGTGCGCCGAACTGCAGCTGGAAGAGATCGACCTGGCTGTCGTCTATTTCAACGTGGTTACCCAGAAAGAAACCAGCTTTCGCGAGACCTTTGCCGCGGATGAGCTACGGCAGTTTTTCGCCCGTCAATGTGACCGCTTTATCGCCTGGGCGCGGCAGGAAACCCACCACCGCGGTGCGCGTGACCAGCAGCTGCAGGAGTTAACCTTTCCTTACCCGAGCTTTCGCAGCGGTCAGCGGCAATTGGCCAAGGCGGTGTACCGCGCCGCCCGCGACGGCAAGACCTTGATGACCCAGGCCACCACTGGCATCGGCAAGACACTCGGCACCCTGTTTCCGCAGCTCAAGGCCATGCCTGAGCAGCAGACAGATCGGCTGTTTTTTCTCACCGCCAAGACGCCGGGGCGACAATTGGCGCTGGATGCATTGCAGAGTCTGCGCAAGCACAGCGAAACGCCGCTGTCGTTACGAGTGCTGGAGCACATAGCCCGCGACAAGGCCTGTGAGCACCCCGACAAGGCGTGTCATGGAGAGTCCTGCCCGCTGGCCCAAGGCTTCTATGACCGCCTGCCCGCCGCCCGCGCCGAGGCCGTAGCCGAGCAGTGGCTGGATCAGGCCGCGGTGCGCCGCATTGCGCTCAAGCACAGCGTCTGCCCTTATTACCTCAGTCAGGAACTGTGCCGCTGGAGCGATCTGGTGGTGGGCGATTACAACTACTACTTCGACATGAGCGCCCTGCTCTATGGCCTGACTGTACTCAACGACTGGCGGGTAACGGTACTGGTGGATGAGGCGCACAACCTGATTGATCGTGCGCGCGGTATGTACACCGCCGAGCTGGATCAGGGCATATTCAACACCCTGCGCAAGCAGGCACCGGCAACGCTGAAAGCGCCGCTCGACCGGGTTGCCCGCCACTGGAACGCCCTGCACCGTGATCAGACCGAGGACTATCAGATCTACCCGGCGATAGCGGATCTGTTCATTCTCAGCCTGCAAAAGGCCGTCAGTGCCATCACCGAACATCTGACCGACCAGCCGGACGGCAATACCAGCGCGCTGATCCTGTTCTACTTTGATGCCATGCTGTTCTGCCGCCTGGCTGAGGCCTATGGCCCCCATTCGTTGTTCGACATCACACGGCACCCGGGGACTGGGCGCCGTACCTTGTCTACCCTGTGTCTGCGCAATATCGTGCCCGCCCCTTTTTTGCAGCAGCGCTTCACCACTGCGCACAGCACCACGCTGTTCTCTGCAACGCTAAGCCCGGCCCACTACTACCGCGACCTGCTTGGGCTACCCGAAGACAGTCAGTGGCTGGAGGTGGAGTCGCCCTTCCATGCCGATCAGCTGGGCGTGTCGATTGTTCGCAACCTGTCAACGCGCTATCAGCACCGCAGCGCCAGCCTGCAGCCCATCAGCGAGCTGATGGCCGAACAGTTCGCCCGAGAGCCCGGCAACTATCTGGCGTTTTTCAGCAGTTATGCCTATCTGGAGCAGGTGCTGGAGCGTTTTCAGCGCAGCTTCCCGGATATTCCGGTGTGGTCCCAGTCGCGCAGTATGAATGAGGGTGAGCGCAGCGCCTTTCTTGCCCGCTTCAGCGAGCATGGCCGCGGTGTCGGCTTTGCCGTACTGGGTGGCGCCTTTGGCGAAGGGATTGACCTGCCGGGGCGCCGCCTGATCGGCGCCTTTATCGCCACACTGGGGTTGCCGCAGATCAACCCGGTGAACGAAGAAATGCGCGAGCGGCTTGAGGTGATGTTCAGTGACAGCGCCGGCAGCGGCTATGAGTACGCCTACCTGTATCCGGGCCTGCAAAAGGTGGTGCAGGCCGCCGGCCGCGTGATACGCACTACCGACGATCAGGGCGTGGTTTACCTGCTGGATGACCGCTTTGGCCAGCGTACGGTGCGTGAGCTGTTACCCCGCTGGTGGGAAATCAGCTCACGACTCATGTGATGTCGGGCAGTCGCTGAACGGTTGTGATGAGAATAAATATCATTTAAATTCTGCGCCATCCATTGGCCACTGTTTGAATGACCTGCGATGTCTGCGCCTGACTCCTCATCTGATCGCTACCTAAGCGACCTGTATACCGACAACCGGGGCTGGCTGCAGCGCTGGTTGCAGCGCAAATCAGGGTGCTCGCAGCGCGCGGCGGATTTGATGCAGGACACCTTTGTACGCTTTATCACCCGCCCCAACCCCGAGCAGCCGCGTGATGCCCAGGCAACCCTGATGGCGATCGCCAAGAATCTGCTAGTCGACCATTGGCGGCGCGCTCGGCTTGAGCAGGCCTATCTGGATGCGTTGGCCAGTCGCCCGGAGGCGGTTGCGCCCGGGCCTGAAGAACACCATCTGATTATCGAGACGCTGCTGCAGGTAGAGCGCTTGCTGGACGGCTTACCCGCGGTGGCAAAGCAGGCCTTTCTGATGTCGCAGCTGGACGGCATGAAACAGGCCGAGATTGCCAGTGCCCTCAGTATCTCGGTCAGCAGCGTTAAGCGCTATCTGACTCAGGCCCTGACCCAATGCTACTTTGCCGAGTTGTCCTGACATGCATACCGCCCGCCTCTCCCAAGACGTCATAAACCAGGCTGTCATTCACCTGCTGGCCTACCGCGAAGCCACTGACCCCGAGCGCTATCGCGCGACGGTGATCGCCAAGTGGTGCGGCAGCCATCCGGATAACCAGCGCGCCTGGCAGCGCATTGATGATATCAGCGCGCGCCTGCAGCCACTGCGTGGCCAGCCCGTTACTGCGTTGGCGCAGAGTCTTGACGCACCAGGTTTGTCTCGCCGTGATCTGCTGCGCGGTAGCGGTGCCCTGGTGCTGGTGGCTGCGGTTGGCAGCCTCGCCGTACAGCAGCGGCCTTGGCAGCGCTGGCGGGCAGATGCCCGCACCGGTAGCGCCGAGACCTTCAGCCTGCGTTTGGATAACGGCACCGAGGTGTTGCTGAATGCGCGGACCACAGTGCGCCAGGAGATACATCAGGGCCGCCTGCGCCTCTGGCTGCTGGAGGGTGAAGTTTTGCTCACCAGCCACCGCTTCGCTGCTCGTGAAGACAACGCCATGCCGCTGGAGGTAATCACCCGTGAGGGTGTTATTACACCTATCGGTACGCGCTTTAGTGTGCAGCAACAGGACGGGCAGACGCGTGTCGCGGTACATGAAGGCGAGGTCAAGGTTGGCGGCGTGCCCGTGGCTTTCCATTTGCAGGCCGGTGAGGCAGCAGTGCTTCAGGCGGATGGTTATCGACTCGAGCCTGTTGTGGCTGGCGAAGATGCCTGGCGCCATGGTCTGATTGTGGCCAAGCGCATGCCGTTGGCTCAATTTGTCGCTCGCCTCAATCGTTACCACGCTGGCCTGCTCCAGTGCGCACCTGGCGCCGCCGCGCTGGAAGTGTCCGGCACCTACCCGCTGGACCGCCTGGATGAAGTGCTCTCCGCGTTACAGGCGACTCTCCCGCTGGACGTAAAACGCATTGGGCGCCTCTGGATTCGTTTCAGTCCGCGGGCCGCCAGCGCCTGATTTACCTCCACTCTCCTATAGCCGCTCAAAATAGTTAACTCCTGCTGAGCTGATTTTAATTCTCATTCGTTAAGGAGAATTAAACTCATAAATCAGTCGGGGATCGACATGCCAGCACTGCATCACTACACCACTCAAACGCCACCGGTGCGCAAACTCCTGTTGGCCACTGTCATTGGTTTGGCGATCGGCTCGCCGCAATGGGCAGCAGCTCAGGGCGCTGGCGCAGCATCGGTGCAGGCCGCGCAGAGTGGTCGCTTTACTCTCAACGTGCCGGCCGGCGATCTGGCCAGCGCACTGAACGCGGTCGGAGAGCAGACCGGCGTGCTGCTCTCATTCAACGCGGCGCAGGTTGCCAACTACCGTTCAAGCGGCCTGCAGGGCGAGTTCAGCGTGCAGCAAGCACTGACTACGCTGCTTGCGGGTAGCCCGCTGCGCGTCATCACTCAGTCAGAGGGCGTATTCCTGATCCGCACCGCGGAAGAGACCACCGCCAAGCCCGTTGCGCTGCCACAACTGCTGGTGCAAAGCGACTCACTGAACCCCGATGTCAAAGTGCTGCAAGGGGGCGAACTGCGTGATGGGCTGCGCTCGGACCTGGCAGAAAGTGTCAGCGTGCTGCCCTCGGTGCGGATCGACAACACAGCTAGCTCCAGCCTGCGCCAGGGCGACCTGAAACCGGCCGAATTTTCTATTCGCGGTGCAGCGGCCTATCAGAACAAGATCGAGCTGGACGGCGCGTCTATCGACAATCTGCTGGACCCTGCAACCAAGGAGAACCCCTCCAATTACACACAGGTGGCTGGACACTCTCAGGGGCTGTTTATCGATACTGACTTTCTTCAGCGTATCGAAGTGGTTGACGTTAACGCCTCTGCGGCGGACGGCGGTTTCAGCGGCGGTATCGTACGGGCTCAAACCCAGGCCTACAACGGTCGCGACAGCCTGACCATTAGCCATCGTCGCACGCAGGATTCATGGACCGAGTTCCACATTGACCCATCGCAGGAAGGTGAATTCAGCGATGGCGCCGCGCAGCTGCCCACAGGGGTTCCGGGCGAATTCCAGCCCAACTTCAAGAAAAGCCAGACCAGTATCAGCGGAACCACCCGCATCGGTGATATCGGTATCTTTGCCGGTATCAGCGAAAAGCGCTCGCGAGTTCAACAGCTGCAGTATGTAGACGTCGACCTGGATCACTTCTTTGAGACCGGGCGCATCTTCCGCCCAAGTGAGGAGCGTGAACTGGAGACTCACTCGCGCTACGGCGTGGTGCGCATGGATCTGCTTGATCGGGACTACGACCTCAATGCCTCGCTGGCTTACAGCGACTACAGCGAGGACAGCTTCTTGATCAATTACCGTGACTCAGACTTCGACAGTCAGCACAACGGCCTGAACCTGAGTGTTAATTTTGCTCAGGACTTAGGGCCACGCCGTATGGAACTGAACATGCGAGCGGGTGTTACCGCCGACCAACGCGACTACGGAGAAAACGTACTGGACCAGTACAGCTACACCTCCATTTACGACGCTGGCATCGTCGGTGGCTACGGTGAGTTGCAGAATAATCAAAGAACCCTTGGGAGCACCCTGAAATTTACCCAGCCACTCGGCCAGTCCATCATCTGGCAGTACGGTGGTGAGTTAAACTGGATTGGTTACAAACAAGACCGAGGCAATGATTTCATCTTCAATCGTTATCAGCTGGACTTTACCCAGCCGCTACCCGCCCCCATCAGCCCCGGTTCCTGGTCGCCAACCGATCAGTATCTGCACCGCAACGTGGTCTACCATGCAGGCGAGCTCAGCTTCAACAACTTGAATGCAGCGCTGTTCAGTGAACTGACTGGCGAGTATGACCAGTTTGGTTGGCGTGTCGGTTTGCGCGCCGAGCGGGATGGTTGGTTGGGCAATACCAACTTTGCTCCGCGCTTGCTGCTTGAGTATTTTCTCGATGAGCAACGCGACTATCGCATCAGCGCCGGCGCCAATCGTTACTACGGCAAATCGTTCCTCTCCTATCGACTGCGTGAGAAAGAACGCAGCATGTTGACTATTCGTGAGCGCAGCAGCCCTACTGCTGATTTCGTAGTGGTCGAGCCAGACAAGGAGTGGAGCTACACTGATCTCAATACCCCCTACGATGATGAGTACAGTTTGGGTATCAGCGGGCCCTTGTGGGCTGGTAAGGCCGGCTTGCAGTTCGTCCATCGTCGGGGTCGTGAGCAGGTGCGCAGCCGCTACGATAGCTCAACCGGCATCTACAATTTCACCAACGGTGGCAGCAGCGAGACCAATCAGGTTGACCTGATCTGGCAATCCAACCCGCTCAACTGGCGGAACTCGCGCTGGAGCCTGCTGACCACCGCGTCCTGGATGGACAAGAGTACCGACTCGACCTACATCGATGGCGCCGGCGGCTACCTAGCCACCAACAACGCCGATACCGAGGTGATCTTTGAGGGCAGCCGCATCAAGCGCAATGAGCTGCCGGGCGGCGACCTAGCTACGCCCATTACGGCCAACATCGACCTGATTACTCAAGCGATTGGCGACCGTCTCTATGTACGCAACAGCCTGACCTACACCGATGGTTATGAGTACCTGCGCAACTCAGGCATCGATGCTGCAAGCGGGCTGCAACAATATGAAATCGAAGATCAAGGCAGCACCCTGAGCTGGGACATCAGCATGGAGTACCAACTGCTCAAGGGCGACTCGTCGCCCTATGTAAGAGTGGATGTGGCCAACCTGACCAACAACAGCAACGTGATTCGCTCTGAGGGGGGTGTACAGCTGTTTGCAGTTGGTCGCCAGTATTGGTTGGAGCTTGGATACCGGTTTTGATGCGACTGTGTCTCCTACTGCTGTTCTGGGGCGGTGCGGCGTTTGCCGACCCTGCGTTGGTTGACCGTTACCGTCAAGGGCAGACGCACTGGCCGGCCGCCACCCTGGATGCAGGTATTCGGGCCGCGCCCCTGGCGGCCCTGCCAGCAGCCCCACCCTGCCCGGCCAGCAACCCCTGCAGCGAAGCCAGTCGCGTGCTGGGTAAGCAGCTGTTCTTTGAGCGGCGCTTGTCTGGCTCTGGCCAACTGGCATGCGCTAGCTGCCACGACCCGGATCTGGGCTGGGCCGATGGCCGCCGGCAGGCTATCGGCCATAATCGTCAGGTAGGCGATATGCACAGCCCCACGGTAGTCAACAGCGGCTATCTGCAACTGTTGTTCTGGGACGGCCGCGTCGACAGCCTGGAGCAACAGGCCATGGCCAGCTGGCTGAACCCGGTCGAAATGGCAGGTGATCCAAATGCAGCCATCGCCAGGCTAGAGCGTATTCCCGGCTACACCGAGCTGTTTACCCAAGCCTATGGCGATGCAAGCATCAGCCGCGAACGTATCGTCAACGCCATCGCCAGTTTCAGCCGCTCTCTGACGCTAACTAATAGCCGCTTTGACCAGTTCATGCGTGGCAACAGCGACGCGCTGAGCGAACAGGAAATTCGAGGTCTACATCTGTTTCGTACCAAGGCGCGCTGCATGAACTGCCACAACGGCCCGCTGCTCAGTGACCAGTCATTCCACCACCTCGGCACCTCATTCCACACCGTTGGCAACTTCAAGGGGCGTTACAGCGTTACTGGCGACGCAACAGAGGTTGGCGCCTTTCGCACGCCGCCCCTGCGCGGTGTAGGCAAAACGGCGCCTTATATGCATACCGGTTTGGCGACTGATCTCGACATGCTGCTATCGCTGTACAACATGGGGTGGTGGCAAAACGCGGAGATATCCAACAGCGGTGACAGCACGCCGCAAGCCAGGCTGTCGCCCCAGATCAAGGCGCTTGATTTGCAGCTTGACGAGCTGGCTGATTTGAAAGCCTTTTTACTGTCGCTAACAGGCAATATGCCGTACATTGCGCCGCCCCCGGAGCTGCCGGAGGCGGCGTCTGCAGACTGAGTCGACCGACTACGCTTGGTGAAGACGCTAAAGCCATGCCCACGGATGGCCGATAACCTGTCTTACCTACCGCCAAGCCCGGAGAGCGGCTCATGTCCCTGCAAAAAAAGTTTGTTGCCACATTGGCCGCCCTGCTCATTGGCTTTATTGCCGTGGGTGTGGTGATCAGTTCGATAACGCAAAGCCGGATCATCAATCAGCAAGCGAGCGATGAGTCCGTCAGCCTGCGCAACGAAGTGCTGCGCTTGCTCGGCGTTACCGACGCCATCATGAGCGAGCGAGTCAAGAACAGCATGACGCTACTGATCGAGCGTGGCACGGCTTTAGGTGAAGCACGCCTGGGGCCTAGCGTCTCGGTCGGCAGTGCACGTGCGCCACAGTTGCTGTTGGGCGATCAGGCGCAGGCCAACGACTTTGCTCTGGTTGACGGGCTGACCCGGGTCATGGGCGGCACCGCAACGCTGTTTTCTCGCCAGGGCGATGACTTTGTGCGGATTTCTACCAACGTCATGCGCGATGGTCAGCGTGCCATCGGCACTCAACTGGACCCGGCAGGCGGCGCTATCAAAGCCATCCTTGATGGTCGCGCGTTCTATGGTCAGGTGGACATCCTCGGCCAGCCCTACCTCACTGGCTACGAGCCAATTAAAGACAGCACCGGCCGCACACTGGGTATCTGGTACGTCGGTTACTCAGCCAACCTGGATGCGTTGGCCGAAGTCATTTCTGGTGCGCGCATTCTGCAAGATGGCTTTGTCGCCCTGCGCGACCCAACCGGCAAGATACGCATGCACTCCGATCACCTGACCGACGAGCAGGTGCGGGCAGCGGTGGCCGGTGACGGTGACTGGCAGGTAGAAACCGCCAGCTTTACGCCATGGGGCTATGACGTTCTGGTGGGTTACTCCGGCGACGAGGTCAACGGCCTGATCCTGAGCAACTCTTTGTCGGTGGCCGCACTGATTACCCTGGCTGGGATCATTCTGGCGCTTAGCGTCAGTGTGCTGATGAAGCTGATCGTCGGGCGACCGCTGCAGGCTACCTTGCGCGCGGTGGAGGATATTGCGGACGGCAAGGGCGACTTGACGGTGCGATTCAACGCCAGTGGCCGTGACGAATTTGCCATCCTGGCCAGCGCATTTGACCGCTTGCTTGATCGCATTCAGCACACCATCCGTGAAGCGCTGGAGTCCTCAGACACCATTCTCAATCAGGCCGATCAGCTGGCCCGCATCGCCGAGCAGTCCGCCAACTCGGTCAACGTGCAGAACCGCGAAACCGAAATGGTGGTCACCGCCATGCACGAGATGAGCCTGACCGCGCAAAGTGTGGCGCAGAGCGCAGCCTCGGGTGAGACCGCAGCCAATCAAGCGAGCCGGCAAGCTGAAGACGGACGTGGCACCATGAACAACACCGTCAGCAGCATCCGTCAGCAGGCTGATGACATTGCTGCCTCGATGGGTGTGATGGAAGAATTGGCCTCGGCCAGTAGTGACATTGGCTCGGTACTGGAAGTGATTGTCGGTATTGCCGAGCAGACCAACCTGTTGGCACTGAACGCAGCGATTGAAGCTGCACGAGCCGGTGAACAGGGCCGCGGTTTTGCTGTGGTGGCCGATGAGGTACGGTCACTGGCGCAGCGCACACAGTCTTCAACCCAGCAGATTCGCAGCATGATTGAGCGGGTGCAGACCGGTGTCGAGCGTTCATCTGCGATGATGGAAACCAACCGGGCGCTGGCAGCACGCAATGCCGAGGTAGCCGAAGATGCAGGCCGCGCCTTCAGCGACGTGATGAATGCCGTGGCGCAAATCAATCAGGTCAACACCGAGATTGCCAGTGCTGCGGAAGAGCAGAGCCACGTCTCCGAAGAGATCAACCGCAATGTGGTTCGCATCAGTGACGAGGCGCGCAAGAACGGTGAGCAGGTCGAGCAAACCCGCGTGGCCAGCCAGAACCTGACCCAGCTGGCCGAGACGTTGCGCGCCCTGCTCGCCTATTACAAGGTCTGATAAATCTACAGGGTGCGGCGCACGCGCCGCACCAGCGAGCGCAACATCCCTTGAGCGCTGACCAGCAACACACCGGTCAGCACCAGCAAGCTGCCAGTCACAAAGCGCGGCTCCAGTGGCTCGTGCAGCAGCCAGGCGCCCAGCAGCACGCCAAACACCGGTGTCATGAATGACAAGATGCCGATAGGTGCAGCCTGATAGTGACGCAACAACCAGAACCAGATCAAAAACGCCGCAAAAGCGACCACCACGCTCTGAAAGGCCAGGCTTCCGAGGGCGATGGTGCTGGCTACAAAGTGCGTCTGCCCCAGCACCACCGAGGCGATAGACAGCACCACGAAGGCCATCAGCAGTTGGTACAACAGCGTTTCACGCGGCGAAATATCACCCAGGCGAGTGCCGCGAATAACCACGGTTGTCGCGCCCCAGGCGGCACCGGCTAACAGCGCAAGGGTATCGCCAAGTAGCGCCTTATCCCCCGCCCCGCTCTGCTCGCCATTACCCAGAAAAGCCAGCGCAGTACCACCAAAGGCCAGCGCGGTGCCGAGGCATTGCACGCGGTTCATGCGTTCACTTGGTAGCATGAAATGCAGCAAAACAGCGGCAAATATAGGGGCTGTATAGAGAAACACCACAGCGCGTGAGGCTGAGGTAAAACGCAGCGCTTCGCCAAGAAACAGGTACTCGGCCGCAAACAATAGCCCCACCCACAGCCCCGGCTTCCAGTTCCCGCTGGCGCGCTCAGGCCTTTCACCCTGCACTCGCATGTAGAGCCACACCAAAAAGGCTCCAATGCCTGAGCGAATGGCAATTTGCAGCACCGGAGCTACATCGTCGGCCGCAGCTTTGAGCAGTACCTGCTGCCCGCCCAAAATCAGGCAGAACAGCAGCATCAAGCCAACCGCTTGGGTATCGGGTGCTTTTCTTGCTTGCATGGGGGCTCCTGATTCGGCAATGAGGGGCCATTGTCCGCCTGTCTGGTTTGACGCATATAGCGTAAACTTGCCAATCTATTCAGCAAACAGGACAGCCCGTGTCCCGCAAAGCGCCCCGCCAGCATAGCTCGCCCTTTACCGATACCTTGCCCGAGGTCATCTACTTCCGCTCGGCCGACACGCCGGCGGACTCCCAGTACCCGGTGCATGCCCATGCCTGGGGCGAGTTTGTCTACTCCTACCGGGGCGTGATGGAAGTCCGCATGGGGGATCGACATTACTTGGCGCCCTCGCAATACGGGCTCTGGCTGCCGCCGCAAGTTGAGCACCAGGGCCTCAATCGATTAGCCGCCAGCCATTGTTCCATCTACGTCAGTCCGGGGTTTTGCACTGCCTTGCCGCAGACGACCTGCGCTTTGGAGGTCAGCGCGCTGACGCGCAGCCTGCTTGAACACTTGCGCACCCGGGCGTTTGCAACACCTTACTCGGCCGCTGACGCGCGGCTGCTGCACGTGGTGCTAGACCAGCTGCACACCGCACCCTGCGCTGGCAGCTACCTGCCAGGCACTACCGATGCGTTGCTGCAACCAGTGCTCGACTACCTGACTGCCCACCCCGGAGACAACCAGCCGATCGCTGACCTGGCGCGACGTTTCCATACCACCGAGCGTACCCTGGCGCGCCGCGCCAACATGCTGCTGGGTATGAGCCTTGCGCAGTGGCGTCAGCGACTGCGGGCCGTTCAGGCTATGCAGCGGCTGGAGTCCGGTGACAAGGTGGAAAGCATTGCGCTGGATCTGGGCTACGCCAGCGCTTCCGCCTTCATTGCGATGTTCAGAAAACTGATGGGCATGACGCCAGATGAGTACCGGCGCTCTCGGTAGGCAGGGCGTCAGTTTTTCACCGCGCTCAGTAGTTGCTTGCGGACGGTTGCCAGCAGGGCATTGGATTGAGCTTCATCGTCCAGCGCGCGGGCGATGCCAAGCGCACCGACCAGCGTGCTCAGCAGCAGCGCAGCCTTCTCGCCAGCTGCATCGCCGTTCTCCGCTTCCAGCATCGCGCTGATACGTGCCAGCGACCGATTGAACTGTGCGCTGTACAGCGCACGGCTGTCTTCGCGGCCACGGCCAACGTCGTTGACCAGCGCTGCCATGGCGCAGCCGTCACCGGGGCTGTCCCGATGTTCGGCACTTAGATAGTTGTCGATGAACGCGTCCAATGTCAGCGGCGCCATCGCTGCGTAGCGCTTACTTGAGCTTTGCAGTGCATGGTCCAGCGCTTCGGCGACCAGGTCATCGCGTGATTCAAAGTGCTTGTAGAAACCACCGTGCGTAAGACCAGCCTCTTTCATCAGGTTGGCAATACTGATGCCATCCACCCCGCGCTCGCGAAAGCAACGGGCAGCGGTAGAGACTATTTGCTCATGGCTCTGCTGCTTGCTGACACGTGAATGACCCATCGTTGCTCCTCGATACGCGTGAAAGACGCAAGAGTAAGAGCTGACGTCCCTGTCAACAAGCCCTACCAGCTCTCGCCAAAGGGGCGAATTTCGGCCAGGAAGCTCCAGGCACTGCGCGGCTGATGAATCAGATGCAGCACCTCACCCGCTATCGCATCAGGCTGAATGAAGAAGTCATCCGGCTTGTCCGCGTGCAGCTTACGGGCCCAGGGCACATCAATAACGGCATCAATCACCAGATACGCCACGTGCACGCCCTTGGGGCTAAGCTCACGGGCGATGGACTCAGCCAGTATGCGCTGCGCAGCCTTGGTGGGGGCAAAGCCGGCAAAGTGCGCCTTGCCGCGCTGCGCCGAGGTATTGCCGGTAACCACAATGCTGCCCTTGCCGGCAGCCACCATCGCCGGGGCAAAGCGGCGAGCCAGATGCATCAGGGCCATTACATTGACCTGAAAGTTAGCTTCCAGTACCGCTGGATCGACATCCAGAAAGGTACCGAAAGCGCCGCCAACCGCGTTGTGTACCAGAACCTCAGGGCTACCCAACTCTCGCTCGATGCGTTCGCAGGTGGCAGTCAGCGCCGCCGTATCTGTTACATCCACCGGGTAAGCGTGCACCCCGGTCACACGTGCTGCCAAGGCGCCCAATCGCTCTTCGCTGCGGGCCAACATGGCCACCCGGTAGCCGGCGGCGGCTAGTTGCTCGACGATGGATGTGCCGGTGCCCGGACCTACGCCGGTCACCACCGCAACAGGCGCGCTCATTGGGCACCTCCTTGGGTCAGTGCATCGCGGACAAACTCCAGTCGATCATTGCCAAAGAACATTTCCTCGCCAACAAAAAAGGTGGGCGCTCCAAATACGCCCTGCTCTGCTGCTGCTTCGACCCGGCTGCGCAGCGCATCACGCACGGCGTCTTGTTCAGCGTGCGCCCAGACATCCACGTCGATGCCCTGATTACGCAATAGCTGCACTCGGCCTTGCTCGCTGACCAGGTCGACCGGCTCCCCCCAATAGGCACTGAACAGCGCACCGTGTAACGCATCGAATACGCCAAGGTCCTGCGCCGCCACAGCCGCCCGGGAGAATAGGTCGGCGGCGATCTGGCCGCTGCCCATGGCCGCCATCGCCGCCTTGTTGGGGCTCAGGGGCACGCCATAGCGCCGAGCCCAGCGGCCTGCGTCCATCCCGGAGTAACGTGCCTTTGGCGGGCACTTGGGTGAAGGCTGATTACCTACGATGGCCATGACCGCAACGATATCGACCGGCAGCATTTGCGCCGTAACGGGCAGGCTCTTGAGCTGGGTATTGGCCAGATAGGCATAGGGACTGCGGTAATCGAATACAAACTTGAGCGACATGAGATAGCTCCTGTGCTGACGCGGCCGACATGACTGCGACTTTCTGGATGTTATTTATAATCCATGTTGGATGTCAATCATAATCCAACTCGGCGGCAGCGTGCATAACCGGGCGTGCAGCCCTGCCAATCAACAAAACTGCGACTGAATAATCTATTCAGCCCTTTATCACTGTCAGGCTTTTCTGCTCCAATCAGGTTTTCCATGGCAGGAGCCGGAGTCCATGCAGGCAAAACTCGAACAACGCTCTTTTCTGTTGTCCCTGATCGTCGTCACGCTACTTTTTCTTTATCTTTTGAAGCCGTTCTTTGGTGCGGTCTTCTGGGCTTGCGTAATCGGCTTACTGTTTCATCCGCTGCATCAGCGGCTGGTAAAACGCTGGAACGGTCATGAGAACCTTGCCGCACTCGCCACCCTGACGGTGTGTATGGCGCTCTGTATCCTCCCCGCCGTTTTCGTGATCACCTCGTTTGTGCAAGAGGGGCATGCCCTGTATGAGCGAGTTCAAAGCGGCAAACTTGATCCTGCGGCAATCATGGACAAGCTGCGGCATAGTTTTCCGGTGGTTGAAAATGTCTTCAGCCGCTTGAACATTGACCTGGAGCGCATCAAGAGTCTGGCTACTGATGCCGCCGTGACCTCCAGCCGCTTCCTCGCGCAGAACGCCGTGCAGCTCGGCCAGGGCACACTCAGCTTCTTTGCCAGCCTCGCGCTGATGATCTACCTGGCGTTCTTCCTGCTGCGTGACGGCCCTGATCTGGTCAAGATGCTGGTCCGCGCGCTGCCACTGGGTGATGAGCGCGAGTATCAACTGTTCGGCAAATTCGCCGAAGTGACCCGCGCGACCGTCAAGGGCAACCTGGTAGTGGCGGCAGTACAGGGCGGTCTGGGCGGCCTGATTTTCTGGGCGCTGGGCATCCCCGGTGCGCTGCTCTGGGGGGTGGTAATGATGCTGCTGTCGCTGATCCCGGTGGTTGGCGCAAGCCTGATCTGGGGGCCGGTGGCCATCTATCTGCTGGCGATCGGACACTGGACCCAAGGCATCATCCTTATTGCCTTTGGCGCGCTGGTGATCGGCCTGGTCGATAACATTTTGCGTCCCTTGCTGGTCGGTCGCGACACCAAACTGCCAGATTACTTGGTACTGCTCTCAACCCTGGGTGGTTTTGCCCTGTTTGGTATCAACGGTTTTGTCATCGGGCCCTTGATTGCCGCGCTATTCATCGCGTTCTGGCAAATCTTTGCCGAGGAGTTCAACCCCACGGCCCCGGCAACCGTGCCGAATGAGTCTGCCAGCGCGCAGGATTCGACAGACTGATTGCGCCGGCTAAACAGTAAATATGGCATGACTATTTGACAGGTTTACTTTACAGGCATAAAGTCATGTAAACCTGACAAAGAGAGCATGCCATGATCCATTCTGCTGAAACGCCAAACCCTGGCTCACCCAGTCGCACCTATGTTATTCGTACCATCGGCTTTATGACGGTGTACGTGCTCATCAGTGTGCTGGCCATTGTTGGCCTGTTCGACTCCTTGATCGGAGGCCCCGGCGGCTGGCTTATTGCTGTCGCGGTTTCCATACCCGTAGCTGGCCAAGTGTGGGCAACGCTGCGACTGATGGCCGACAGCGACGAGTTTGTGCGCGTAATCGTCACCAAGTGCTTCGTGCTGGCGGCCGGGGCCAGCATGGTGCTCTGGACCTTGTGGGGCTTCGGCGAGGCCTACGCTGGCGCGCCGCACCTAGACGGCTGGCTTATCTATCCCTTCTTCTGGGCCGCGTACGCCCTGGTATCTCCCTTTGTACGGACGAGCAAACTGTGAAGAACCGACTGCGCGTGCTGCGCGCCGAAGCAGCCTGGACCCAGGCTGACCTGGCTGAGCGCCTCGGTGTATCACGCCAGGCCGTCAACGCGCTGGAAACCGAGAAGCATGATCCATCCCTGGATCTGGCCTACCGTATCAGCGCCCTGTTCTCTCAACCGGTGGAGGCAATATTCACCAACCCCCATCGCGCGCCGACCAAGGGCGAACCCGATGACAGTAAAAGCTGATCACGCGGCAGGCGCAGAGCACTTGCGCCTGGTGACCACCCCACGATGTAGCCTTAATGCCAGCGTTTGAACAACACGCTGGCGTTCACCCCGCCAAAACCAAAGCCGTTCGACAGTGCGTATTCCATTGCCATAGGCCGTGCGTTACCGCGCACCAGGTCCAGCCCGGCAGCAGCCTCATCGGGGTTGTCCAGATTCAAGGTCGCCGGCGCCAGTTGGTCGCGCAGTGACAGCACGGTAAACACCGCCTCAATCCCGCCTGCGGCGCCCAGCAAATGGCCAGTTGCGGATTTGGTTGAGCTGATCGCCGGGCCTTTGCCGTCGCCAAACAGCGCCTTGATTGCCGCCAGCTCGCCCAGATCACCGACCGGCGTGGAGGTGGCGTGTGCGTTCAGGTATTGCACCTGCTCCGGGGTAACGCCCGCCTGCTTGAGCGCTTGTTCCATCGCTCGGCGTGCCCCGCTGCCGTCTTCCGGCCCGGCGGTCATGTGATAGGCGTCGGCGCTGGTGCCGTAGCCCACCAGTTCCGCGATAGGCGTCGCGCCACGAGCCAAAGCGTGGTCCAGCGACTCAATCACCAGTAGGCCCGCCCCCTCGCCCATGACAAAGCCATCACGCGCCTGATCGAAGGGCCGGGAGGCTTTTTCCGGCGCATCGCTGTGACTGCCTGACAAGGCCCGCGCAGCGGCGAAGCCACCCAGGCTGACGCGGTGAATGCAAGCCTCGGCGCCACCAGCAATGGCGATATCTGCTTCTCCAGCACGGATCATCCGTGCCGCATCGCCAATGGCCTGCACACCCGCTGCACAGGCGGTAACCGGCGACCCGAGGGGGCCTTTAAAACCATGCAGGATGGAAATATGCCCAGCCGCCATGTTGCAGAGAAAGGCCGGAATGGTGAACGGCGACAGTCGACGCGGTCCTCTGCTGTCGGTAGTCCGTACCGCCTCGACCATCGCCGGAAAGCCGCCGGTGCCGGAGGCGATGATTGTTGCGGTACGCTCCTGACCTTCAGTGTGCTGCGGTGCCCAACCGGCCTGAGTCAGCGCTTCCTGTGCAGCGGCAATGGCAAACAGGATAAAGCGATCCATCTTGCGCTGCTCTTTGGCGAGCAGGTAGCGGTCAGGGTCGAATCCGGCTTCCGAGTCCTGCTCAGTGCTCTGCACCTGCCCACCAATGCGAACGGCCAGATCACCGATCAGCTCTTCCGGCAAGGTACGAATGCCCGACTGGCCCGCGGTAAGACGCTGCCAAACCGCTTCAACCCCGGTGCCGAGCGGCGAGACCGCGCCCATTCCTGTGACCACAATGCGCTTGTTCATCAGAGTCCTGCTCCTTCGTTTCGGGAAAGTCCAACAGCAGATGGACGTTACTATCATAATGAAAGTAACATTCTGATCCAGCCCTGAATACGAATCGACGGACACGCCATGCAACGCACCACGCTATCCAATGCCGAATGCCCCATCGCCCGCAGCCTCGATCAGGTCGGTGAGTGGTGGAGCATATTGCTGATGCGTGACGCCCTGCAGGGGCTGCGCCGGTTTGATGAGTTTTCAAAGAGTCTCGGCATTGCGCCCAATATGCTCACCCGCCGCCTCAATGCGCTGGTTGACGCCGGGATGCTGGAGCGCGTGCCTTACAGCCAGCGACCACTGCGCCACGAGTATCTGCCAACCGCCAAGGGCAAGGATTTTTCACGGGTGCTGATGGCGTTTATCGATTGGGGCAACCGCCACTACGCCGAAGACGGTGAAAGCGTGCAGGTAGTGCACCGTGAGAGCGGCGCCCGCCTGCAACTGGCATTCACCGACCCGGCAGACGGCCGCACCGTTGCCCCACAGGACTGCGCTGTGCAGCCCGGTCCGGCAGCCAGCGCGCAGATGCGCGAGCGGCTCACGCTCAAGCAACGGCTGGAGGCCTCAGCCGGCAAGCAAATGCTCGATTAACCCCGCCGCAAAGGGTGAAATCGGCGTCTTGCGGCTGGTGCAGATTTTCAGATCGCGTTGGGCCCAACTGTCTTCTACTTCAATGATCGACAGCGGCTGAGGCCCCGACAGTTTGACCGCCTCGCGCGGCACTAGCCCGATGCCAACGCCTGCGGCCACCATCCGGCATACCGCCTCAAAACTGTTCACCTGCACACGTACATTCAGATGCGTGCCGAGGCTGGAGGCGGTATTCATCGTGAAAGTGTGAATGGCCGAGCCTGCATGCAGCATGACAAACGGCTCACTGATTACCTGAGCAAACGCCAGAGTTTGCTCGCCTGCCAGACGGTGTGACGGTGCAGTGATAAGCACCAAGCGGTCAGCGCGATAGGGCTGCAGCTCCACCTCTTGATACTCGTCATAGCCAGCAACGATGCCAATCTCGGCATCGCCCCGGGCAACACCCGCGAGAATGTCCGAGCTGGTGTGTTCTTCCAGGTTGACGCTTACCTGGGGATGGCGAGCAAGAAATGCCGCCAGATCGTTCGGCAGATAGCTGTGAATGGCGTGAGTGTTGGCCCAGAGCCGCACATGCCCTTGCACGCCCTCGGCGAAGGGGGCGAGGTCTGAATGCATCTGCTCCAGCCGGGCGAATACCTGCCGCGCATGACGCAGGAATATCTCCCCGGCGCGGGTAAGCTCCATGCCGCGAGCGCGGCGGTGCAGCAGTACCGTGCCCAGCGAAGCTTCCAACATCTTGATGCGATGGCTTGCCGATGACGGCGCGAGAAAGGCACGCTCGGCCCCGTGGGTCAGGCTCTCACATTCCGCGATAGCGATGAAAAGACGCAAATCAGTCAGGCTGTATTTCATGTGTATTCGAAAAACACGAACGCTCCAATGGTAAAAGCCCAATTCTATACGAGCTGGTAGAGGCATAGCATCCAAACAGTTGAATACGATTTGCAGAGCCCACCATGACCCGCACCTCACTCTCGCCCCATCAGCTTGGTATGT
Source organism: Pseudomonadaceae bacterium UBA836 (assembly GCA_002296055.1). GTDB lineage: Bacteria > Pseudomonadota > Gammaproteobacteria > Pseudomonadales > Pseudomonadaceae > Halopseudomonas. Next base: position 1,336 of record DBHE01000051.1, on the reverse strand, counting down.
TGCTCGCGGTGCTTGCCGCCTTCGGTTTTTCGTTCAAGGCTATCTTCGTCAAGCTGGCGTACCTTAGCGCGCCGGCGGATGCGATCACCCTGCTCTCTTTGCGCATGCTGTTTTCTCTGCCGATGTTTTTGATCAGCGGGTATGCGTACCTGCGCTCAGGGCCGCGCCTGGACCTGAAAGATTGGGCGTTGCTGATCTTTCTTGGTTTGACCGGCTACTACGGCGCATCGATTCTGGATTTTGCAGGCTTGCAGTACATTTCTGCCGGTTTGGAGCGCGTGATTCTGTTCACCTATCCGACCATCACCATCCTGATCGGACTGCTGTTTCTGGGCAAAAAAACGAGCCCGCGGCTGATCGGCGCCCTCGCCCTCTGTTATGCAGGCGTGAGCCTGGTGTTTGTCAGCGACCACCAACTGGCGGAAGACAGCCTTGCGCCCTGGCTGGGGGCCGCGCTGGTGTTTGCCTCCGCGGTTTCCTACGCGTGCTATACGGCCTTTGCCGAAGTGTCGATTGCCAAACTCGGAGCTGCGCGCTTTTCCATCCTGGCGCTGATCGTGTCAATTGTGGCGGCTCAGATGCACTTTGTGGTTACCAACCCACTCAGCGATCTGATCCAGCCTTTGCCGATTTATGCGTACTGCGCGGCGATGGCGCTGTTCTCAACCGTGCTGCCGATCTTCTTTCAGTCCGGCGCGATTCAGCGCATCGGTGCCGGGCCGACGGTACTGGTGGGTATGCTTGGCCCGATCATGACGATCTTCTTCAGTTGGCTGCTGCTGGAAGAACCCTTGACCTGGGTGCAGTTGGGCGGCACCGCGTTGGTGATCACCGGAATCTATCTGATTCGAAAGACCTAAGGGCGCGGACCAGGCTTGTTATGCACGCCACCACGCGCCGCCGGCGTCTGGGGCCAGCATGTCGACGACCTGACCCATCTGCGGCGTTGTTACTGAGACCGAGTGCTCCTGCGCAAGCTGGGTGATCTGCTCGAACGGATCTTCCCATTAACCGCCCCGGGTTTCGCGGAGGCTTCATCTTTTGAGAGAATGGAGCCCATATGAGCAAGCACCCCAAGTTTCCCCCTGAAGTCCGTGACCGGGCCATCCGTATGGTTTATGAGGTCCGGGAGTCCCACACATCGCAGTGGGCCGCCATCGAGGCCATGGCCAGCAAGATCGGCTGCACCGCCCAGACACTGAGTAGTTGGATTCGGAAGGCAGCTGCACCTGCGGCCCCCTCCGCCTCGGCCACTGATGCCCGCGTCAAGGAACTGGAACGCGAGGTTCGTGAGCTCAAGCGAGCCAACGAGATCCTCAAGGTCGCCAGCGCTTTT
>DBHE01000198.1 GCA_002296055.1 Pseudomonadaceae bacterium UBA836 | reverse complement strand
GCGCAGCATACTCCGGTTCCGGGATCGCTGACAGGGGGCCCGCACTGTCATCATCCTGCAATGCAGATAGGCCAAGCTGGCGGTCAGAATGACTGAGGAGTCCCCCATGCTCAACGCTCTGTTCAAGCGTCGCCGCTGCTACGCACAGCTCAGCCCGCAAGGGCTGTGTCTCGCCCTGTGGGAACTCAATGAGGTTCCGCGTCAGGGGCACTGGGTCGAAGTGTGTGAGATGGAGCCGCGCTGGATCGGCAAGCCGTTGCCGGCAAGCGCCCGCGTTATCCGCACCGCCCGCCGCAACCAGTGGCGCCTGCTGCCGGCCTGAGCCGGCGGCACACTACCTCAACGCGCGCCGGCAGCTTCCAGCACGGCGACGTAATCTTCGCCCTGCGCGTGTTCACGCACAGTCTCGGCAAAGGTGCGGCCTTCACCGTTCACGGCATTCAGATCGAAACCTTCGGCCTTGAACATCACCAGAAAACGCTCAAAGTCCTCGATACGCAGACCACGGTAGGCGCGCACCAGCAGGTGGTAGTCGGCTGATTCGTCACTGTTATAAGGACGCGCATTGAGAAATACCGCGACCTGCTCGTCGGTCATCGGCTCGCCGATCACCTTTTCTTTATCTTTACGCATGATGCTTCCTCACTGGCTCAGGGCGGGCATTGTAACCATCCGCCGCACGCCCCACCAGCTCAGCGGGCGCCAGACTGCGGTGCCGAGTGCACGTCAGCCCAGATCAACCCATTGCCGTAAAAGCGCCCCTGCACATAATCGGCACCGGGTGCGTCCAATTGCTGGCGGATGACCGGCAAGAGGCTCAGCGGATAGGTGATAACCAAAGTGTTGGCGTCATCTTCGAGCCGGGCCGCGCGCAGTCCGGCGCCGCCCTCGACAAAGTGCAGGCGCGCTCGCGTAACCGGACTACCGGCAAGCACTGAGCGCCCCTCCAGCAGCAGCCAGACACCGGCTTCGGCCTGGTTCGGGCGTCCGCCGGGGCGCAGCTCGCTGCCCACGGTCAGGCTGTAGCGCTGCACTTCAAACAGCACCTGCTCGGGCTTGTCCTGCCGTTGGCCAAAGGGATCGGCCGGCAGGTACTCGTCGTGCGGCAAACTGACCTGGGCCGCCAGCAATGGCGCCAAAAGGCTCAAGCCCACTCCCAGCAGCCAGGCGCGCATCGCTTAGTGCCCCTTGAGCGCAAAGATACCGGCGGCGTTGCGCCAGTAGCCCTTGTAGTCGAGCCCGTAACCGAAGATGTAGCGGTCTTCGACATCCAGGCCGGTAAAGTCGGCGCGCATGCCGGGATAAGCCTTGCGGTCATGCTGCTTATCCAGCAGCACTGCGGTGTACACGTGCTCAGCGCCAGCATCACGGCAATACTCGACAATTGCCGCCAGGGTATGCCCCTCATCCAGGATGTCATCAATGATCAGCACGCTGCGACCTGCCAGCGAGTGCTCGGCGCGCGCCTTCCAGAACAGCTCGCCGCCGGACAGCTTGTTGCGGTAGCGCGTGGCGTGCAGGTAACCCACTTCCATCGGAAAGGGCAGCTTGGGCAGCAACTTGCCACTGATGATCAGGCCGCCGTTCATCACGCTGTAGACAATCGGATTGCTGTCACTCAGTCGGGTGTTGATGTCATCGGCCATGCGCTGCAGCGCTGCCTCGACGTCTGCCTCGGTAAAGAGACAATCCGCCTCCGCCATCACTTCTTTAATATGCTGCAGCTCTACCGCCATGACTGACCTCCGCTGGTGCCGGAAAAAAGGGGCGAAAAATACCCATGTAGTCGCGAAAGCACAAGTATAAGGAGCATTGATCAGTTCCACACGCCCTTGCGGCATGTTGACCCGGGCGCGGCTGTGCCATAATTGCCGCGCCCTTCTCGCAACAGAGTAACTTTCCGATGAACGTCAAAGAAATCCGCCACCCCCTGATCCGACACAAGCTGGGCCTGATGCGCCGCAACGACATCAGCACCAAGAACTTTCGCGAATTAGCCCAGGAAGTTGCCGCCCTGCTGACCTACGAGGCAACGCAGGACATGGCGGTTGAGGCCCATACCATCAAAGGCTGGTGCGGCGATGTGCAGGTCGAGAAACTCAGCGGCAAGAAAGTTACCGTGGTGCCCATCCTGCGTGCCGGTCTGGGCATGCTTGATGGCGTCCTCAGCCTGGTACCCAGCGCCAAGGTCAGCGTGATCGGCCTGGCGCGCAACGAAGAAACCCTGGAAGCGGATACCTATCTGGAAAAGCTGGTCGGCGAACTGAACCAGCGCATGGCCCTGATCATCGACCCGATGTTGGCCACCGGCGGCTCCATGGTCGCCACCATCGACATGCTGAAAAAGGCCGGTGCCCGCGAGATTCGCGCACTGGTGCTGGTCGCCGCGCCCGAAGGCATCAAGCGGGTCAACGATGCCCACCCCGACGTGCAGATCTACACCGCTTCGGTTGACCAGCGCCTGAACGAACAGGGCTACATCATTCCGGGCCTGGGCGACGCCGGCGACAAGATCTTCGGCACCAAGCAGAAGGACATCGTCTGATGGAAGGCGTACAGACCCGCGGCTGGCGCACCGCGCTGGCCGGCTCGCAGATGCTGTTTGTCGCCTTTGGCGCACTGGTGCTGATGCCGCTGATTACCGGCATGAACCCGAGCGTGGCGTTGTTCACTGCGGGTATCGGCACCCTGCTGTTCCAGTTCACTACCCGTCGCCAGATCCCGATTTTTCTGGCCTCAAGCTTCGCCTTTATCGCCCCCATCATGTACAGCAACCAGACCTGGGGCCTGCCGGCCACGCTGGGTGGTCTGGTCGTCGCCGGGGTGATGTATATCCTGCTCAGCCTGATCATTCGCTGGCGTGGGCCGGGCTTTATTCAGCGCCTGCTGCCGCCGGTGGTGGTTGGCCCGGTGATCATGGTCATTGGTCTGGGCCTGGCCTCCACCGCCGTCAACATGGCGATGGGCAAGTCCGGTGACGGCAGCCAGCAACTGGTGGATTACAACACGGCCATTCTGATTGCTGCAGCCTCGCTGGCTACTACCATTGTGGTGGCGGTCTATGCCAAGGGCCTGTTCCGTCTGGTGCCGATTCTGGCCGGCGTGCTGGTCGGCTATGTGCTGTCCTGGCTGCTGGGTGTGGTCGACTTCAGTCAGGTTGCAGAATCACCCTGGCTGGCGGTGCCGGCTTTTGTTGCGCCGGAGTTTCACATGGCGGCCATCCTGTTCATGATTCCGGTTGCCATTGCGCCGGCCATCGAACACATCGGCGACGTGCTGGCCATTGGCGGCGTCACCGGCAAGAACTACCTGGAGAAACCCGGCTTGCAAAATACCCTGCTGGGTGACGGCATCGCTACCTCGGCAGCAGCCTTCCTGGGCGGCCCGCCAAACACCACCTACTCGGAAGTGACCGGTGCGGTCATGCTGACCCGCAACTTCAACCCCAATGTGATGATCTGGGCAGCCGTGTTTGCCATTGGTCTGGCCTTTGTCGATAAGTTTGGTGCGGTGCTGCTGGGTATGCCGGTACCGGTCATGGGCGGCATTCTGTGCCTGCTGTTCGGCTCAATCGCCGTTGTCGGCCTGAACACTCTGGTACGCAATCAGGTTGACCTGGCACAGGCACGCAACCTGTGCATCGTCTCGGTCACCCTGGTATTTGGCATCGGCGGCATGGTTATCGGCAACGACAGTTTCAGCCTGCAGGGCATCAGCCTGTGCGGCGTGGTCGCCATTGTGCTTAACCTGATCCTGCCCAAGGGCGAGGACGAGAACGCCCTGCCGCATCAATAACGCACGGCAGGCGCTGATCCCGCACCCTGCGGGTCAGCGCCGCCAGCAGCGCACGTCGGCCGGCGTGCGCTGCCCCAACTGATTGAGCGCCAGCACGGCGCAGACATCACCGGCCATCAACCCTCCCGGCACCGCCTGGGCACGCAGCACAAAGCGCTCCTCGTAACGCTCCACACTCAGTTGAAAAACCGCAGCCCCCTGCGCCGGACTCTGCTGCCACAAGCCTTCGACAGCCCCCTCGTCGTAACTGCCGGTGCTCGCATAGTGATGCTCAAGGCGTTGGGCATTGTCCAGCAGCAAACCACTGACCTCAGCCCGCTGCCCCTTGCGAACATGCTCCTGGTAACCGGGGTAGGCAATGGCAGCCAGCAGGCCAACAATCGCGACTACCACCATCAGCTCCAGCAGGGTAAAGCCGCACGCGCGTCTCATAGCAATTGCCGCCAGTGAATCCGCGCAAACACGCAGCGCCCGCCGCCGGCCAGTAGCGCGCTGCCTTCACTGCCCTGCAGCAGGTAGTGCTCGCTCTCGCAGCC
>DBHE01000005.1 GCA_002296055.1 Pseudomonadaceae bacterium UBA836 | reverse complement strand
CTTCCTCAGCGAGAACGCCAACTTTGTGCGCCGCTGCGAGGCTGCCGGTGTCGCCTTTATCGGCCCGACGCCAGAGCAGATGCTGGCCTTTGGTCTCAAGCACCGCGCCCGCGAACTGGCCGAGCAGGCCAATGTGCCGCTGCTACCGGGCACCGACCTGCTGACCGACCTGGCTGCCGCCAAAACCGAGGCGGCGCGGATCGGCTACCCGGTGATGCTCAAGAGCACGGCCGGCGGCGGCGGTATCGGCATGCAGCTGTGCCACAGCGAAGATGAACTGGTCGGCGCCTTCGACAGCGTCAAGCGCCTCGGCGCCAGCAACTTTGCCGACGACGGCGTCTTCCTGGAAAAATTCATCGCCCGCGCCCGGCATATCGAGGTGCAGGTGTTTGCTGACGGCAAGGGCAACGCGCTGGCACTCGGTGAGCGCGACTGCTCCAGCCAGCGCCGCAATCAGAAAGTGGTGGAAGAATGCCCGGCGCCAAACCTGAGCGACGCGGTACGCAGCGAGCTACATGCCACCGCTGAAAAGCTGCTGTCCAGCGTCAGCTACCGCAACGCCGGCACCGTCGAGTTCATTTACGACGCCGACAGCCATCAGTTCTACTTCCTGGAAGTGAACACCCGCCTGCAGGTTGAGCACGGCGTCACCGAAGAGGTGTTCGGCGTCGATCTGGTCGAGTGGATGGTGCGCCTCGCCGCCGGCGATGCGCCGGACCTGGATGCGCAGCGCACATCGCTCAAACCCCAGGGCCACGCCATTCAGGTACGCCTGTACGCCGAAGATCCGTTCCGTGACTTTCAGCCCTGCGCAGGCCTGCTGAGCGAAGTGGCCTTCCCCTCCGGTGACGGCATCCGCATCGACCACTGGATCGAATCCGGGCTGGAAGTGCCGCCCTACTTCGACCCGATGCTGGCTAAGGTCATCGTCCATGCAGAGGACCGCGCCGCCGCGCTGAGCAAACTGCAGAACACCTTGGACGCCACCCGCCTGTACGGCAGCGAAACCAACCTCGACTACCTGCGCGCGCTGACCCGCGACCCGGCGTTGCTGGCTGGCGAAGTCACCACCCGCTACCTCAACAGCTTCCGCTTCCAGCCGGCGCGCATCGACGTGCTGGCCGGCGGCACCCAGACGACTATTCAGGACTTTCCGGGGCGCACCGGCAGCTGGGATGTCGGCGTGTCGCCGTCCGGCCCGTTCGACAGCTACGCCTTCCGCCTCGGCAACCGCCTGCTGAACAACCCGGCCGACGCTGCCGGGCTGGAAATCACCCTGCAAGGCCCGACCCTGCGCTTTGCCAGCGCCAGCCAGATCGTGCTGAGCGGCGCTGCGATTGACGCCAAACTGGATGATCAGCCAATTGCCGCCTGGCAGGTGATTGATATTGCCGCAGGGCAAACCCTGACCCTCGGTCGCATCAAGGACGCCGGTGCCCGCGCCTATCTGGCAGTGCTCGGCGGTCTGCAATGCCCGGATTATCTCGGCTCCAAATCCACCTTCACTCTCGGCCAGTTCGGCGGCCACAACGGCCGTGCGCTGCGCACCGGCGATGTGCTGCACCTGAGCACCGATGTCAGCCCGGTTGCGGCGGCAGAGGTACCCAGCGAGCTGCGCCCGGCGATCAGCAACCAGTGGGAGCTGCGGGTGATCTACGGCCCGCATGGCGCGCCGGACTTTTTCACCGGCAAGGACATCGACAGCTTCTTCGCTACCGACTGGGAGATTCACTACAACTCCAGCCGCACCGGCGTGCGCCTGATCGGCCCGAAACCGGAGTGGGCGCGTGAAGACGGCGGAGAAGCTGGCCTGCACCCGTCCAACATCCACGACAACGCCTACGCCTTCGGCACCGTCGATTTCACCGGCGACATGCCGGTCATCCTCGGCCCGGACGGCCCGTCGCTGGGTGGCTTCGTCTGCCCGGCGACCGTGATCACCGCCGATCTGTGGAAACTCGGCCAACTGCGCGCCGGCGACAAAGTGCGCTTTGTACCGGTCAGCATCGAGCAGGCGGTCGCGCTGGAAGCGGCGCAGATCCAGCAGATCGACGCGCTGGCCGCCGCACCGGTTGAATGGCAGCCGGTCCCGGTCGACAGCCCGATCCTCAAGCGTCTGCCCGCCGAGCAGTTCGGTGACGAGATCGTCTACCGCGCCGCTGGCGACCACTTCCTGCTGGTCGAGTACGGCGAGCAAATGCTGGATATACGCCTGCGCTTCCGCGCCCACGCGCTGATGCAGTGGCTGCAGCAAAACCCGGTGGCCGGTCTGCGTGAGCTGACCCCGGGCATCCGCTCACTGCAGGTGCATTTCGACAGCCAGCAGCTGTCGCACATCGCCCTGCTCGACCACCTGTTCAAGGCCGAACAGGCTCTGTCGGAACGCCTCAACGAACTGGCAGTACCCTCGCGCATCGTGCACATCCCGCTGTCCTGGGACGACGAGGCTTGCCAGCTGGCGATCGAAAAATACACCCAGTCGGTGCGCAAGAACGCGCCCTGGTGCCCAAGCAACCTGGAGTTCATCCGCCGCATCAACGGGCTGGACAGCATCGACGACGTCAAGAAGGTGCTGTTCGATGCCTCCTATCTGGTCATGGGCCTCGGCGACGTTTACCTCGGCGCGCCGGTGGCCACGCCGACCGACCCGCGCCACCGTCTGGTGACCACCAAGTACAACCCGGCGCGTACCTGGACCGCCGAAAACTCGGTCGGTATCGGCGGCTCCTACCTCTGCGTCTACGGCATGGAAGGCCCCGGCGGCTATCAGTTTGTCGGCCGTACCCTGCAGATGTGGAACCGCTACCGCCAGACCCGCGAGTTCAGCAAGCCGTGGCTGCTGCGCTTCTTTGACCAGATCCGCTTTTATGAGGTCAGCCACGAGGAGCTGCAGCAGATTCGCCGCGACTTCCCGCAGGGCCGCTATCCGCTGCGCATAGAGGAAAGCCAGTTCAGCCTCGCCGAGCACGAAGCCTTCATCAACGACAACGCCGACGACATCGAAGCCTTCAAGCAGCAGCGCAACGCGGCCTTCGCCGAAGAGCTGCGCCAGTGGCACGCCAACGGCCAGTTCAACTTCGAGAGCGAAGAGCTGGAGAGCAGCGACGAGGATGTCAGCTGGCCGGAAGACAGCGTCGGTGTCGACAGCCCGGTATCCGGCAGTCTATGGCAGGCCGAGGTCAAGGTCGGCGACACGGTCAAGGCCGGCCAGACCCTGCTGATTCTGGAGTCCATGAAAATGGAAATCCCGCTGCAGGCGCCGTGTGACGGCGTGGTGACCCACGTGCTGCAGCAGCCGGGTGGCCGCGTGCAGGCCGGTCAGCCGCTGGTGGTGCTGCGCGATGAGGCGTTGGACACCGTCGCTTGAGCAAAAAGATGCTTTCTGGCGCTTAATGAGCGCCATAAAGCATCATGTCGTATCAAGTTACAAACTCCCCAAGCGTGGTGTCACACGCTTCAATGAGCCTGCCCAATCCACAATAAAATTCGGCTCACCGAAAGGAGTTAGTCATGCTTTCCGCCCTCAGCGACCTGCTGTGGAGCAAGGTCCTCATTGCTCTGCTGGTCGGCATCGGTATCTGGTTCACCTTCGCTACCCGCTTCGTGCAGTTTCGTTACTTCGGCAAGATGTTCGGCATTCTCACTGCCAACCATCATGAGGCGGACGGACGCCACCTCAGCTCCTTTCAAGCCCTGATCCTGTCGGTCGCTGGCCGCGTGGGTGGCGGCAACATCGCAGGCGTTGCGGTGGCTATCACCCTGGGTGGCCCCGGCGCCATCTTCTGGATGTGGGTTGTCGGCCTGATGGGCATGGCAACCAGCTTCATTGAATGTACCCTGGCGCAGGTCTACAAGACCGCCGAGCCAGACGGCGCCTACCGTGGCGGCCCGGCCCATTACATCGAACGCGGCCTGGGCAGTAACTGGAAGTGGCTGGCGGTGCTCTACTCCATCCTGCTGCTGGTGACCTTCGGTATCGGCTTTATCGCGCTGCAATCCTATGCAGTCGCCACCTCGCTGCAGGACGCGTTCAGCATCCCGCAATACTACAGCGGCATTGGTCTGGCGCTGGTGGTTGGCCTGATCATCTTTGGTGGTGTAAAGCGCATCGCCAGGGTTGCCGAAGTGCTGGTGCCCATCATGGCGGGCGGCTACCTGCTGATTGCCATTGTGGTACTGGGCCTTAACATCACCGAAATTCCGGCCACCCTGAAACTGATCGTGGAAAGCGCCTTTGGCCTTGGCCCTGTGGTCGGTGGTGGTATCGGCGCGGCTATCCTGATGGGCGTCAAACGCGGCCTGTTCTCCAACGAAGCGGGCCTGGGCAGCGCGCCCAACGTGGCAGCCGTCGCGTACGTACCGCACCCGGCCAACCAGGGCGTGGTGCAGTCGTTCTCGGTGTTTATCGACACCATCATCCTGTGCACCTGCACCGCGCTGATCATTCTGATGGGTACAGCCTACGACCCCAGCCTGACCGACTCCAGCCAGGGCGTGGCACTGACCCAGGCGTCGCTGGCTACCCATATCGGTGAATGGGGCCGTGTGTTTGTCAGTATCGCCATGCTGCTGTTCGGCTTCAGCACCGTGCTCTACAACTACTACCTGGGCGAGAACAGCGTCAGCTACCTGACCACCGGCCGCAGCAACGAGTTTGTGATGAACGGCTTCCGCGTGGTGGTGATCTGCCTGTGCTGTCTGGGCGCAATCATGGATCTGGGCACGGTGTTCGGCTTTGCCGACCTGACCATGGGCCTGTTGGCGCTGGTCAACCTGATTGCCCTGGCGCTGCTGTTCAAGACCGGCAAGCGCGTGCTCGGCGA
>DBHE01000164.1:2715-4831 GCA_002296055.1 Pseudomonadaceae bacterium UBA836 | reverse complement strand
ACGACGGCCAATCCCTTCTGGTCAGCAATACCGGTAATGGCACGGTCAGCGAAGTGGATACCGAGCACTGGTTCGTCGAGCGCAACCTGCGGGTTGGCGGCAACCCAGAGCATCTGGTGCTTGCCCCCGGCAACCAGCGGCTCTACGTGAATGATGCTGCATCCGGCCAGGTTCTTGTCATTGAGCTTGCCAAAGGCGCGGTGGCGGACCGGTACGAGGTTGGGGAGGCGCCCCATGGCGTTGGCTTGAGCGCAGATGGCCAGACCCTCTATGCCACCAGCCAGGGCGGCAACCAGGTGGTCCGGATTGAGCTAGCCAGCGGCGCCCGCCACAGCAGGCCGCTGGCTCCTGCGCCCTATCATCTTGCGGTCTCTCCCTACGATGGCCAGCTACTGGTGACCAGTCGGGCAGAGAACAAGCTTTGGGTGCTCGACCCGGAATCCCTCGATGTGGTTGATGAGATCGCGCTGAGCGGCATAGGCCATCAGATATCCCTTGAAGCCCATTAGTACTCTGTTCTGACACTGTTTTTTTCGCAAAGGAACCGCTCATGGATCGACGCTTTAAAATTACCTTGGCAATATTTGCCGTTATCGCACTGGTTTTACTCTGGGGAGAACACAAGGTTCATCTGCTTGGCGCCTTGCCCTGGCTGATACTGCTTGCTTGTCCGCTGATCCATATTTTTATGCACGGAGGGCATGGAGGACATGGAGGACATAACCACCAGGCAGAGCAACCGGGAAAGAGTGGAGAGCAGCGTGATGACTGATGGTGCATCGGATTATGGCCTTTGGAGCCTAGTGGTGCTGAATTCGGCGATTTTCATATTCTTCGCCTTCAGTTTTTTCAAACCGCAGACCCGCCGGGACTGGCGTTCGTTTGGTGCCTTCAGCGCATTTCTGGTGGCACTGTTCACCGAGATGTACGGGTTCCCGCTGACGCTCTACTTCCTCTCCGGCTGGCTGCAGAGCCAGTATCCCGACGTGAACTGGTTGGCTCACGACAGTGGCCACTTGCTGGAAATGCTGTTTGGTTGGAGGGGTTCCCCACACTTTGGGCCGTTTCATCTCTTGAGCACAGTGTTTATTGGCCTCGGGTTTTATCTGATTGCGGCTGGCTGGCGTACCCTGTATGCCGCGCAAAAGGCAGGGCAGTTGGCCACAACCGGCCTTTATGCCCACGTTCGCCACCCTCAGTATTCCGGCTTCGTGCTCATCATGTTCGGTTTTCTGCTGCAGTGGCCAACGCTGCTGACGCTGGCCATGTTCCCGGTGCTGGTGTGGATGTACTCGCGCCTGTCTATTCACGAGGAGCGTGAAACAGAAAAAGCGTTCGGCTCCGATTGGCGGGCCTATGCAGCCAGAACTCCACGTTTTATTCCGCGATTGAGGAATTTGAGGCGCAAGGAAATCGAGGAACAAGAATGATGCATGGGGCAACTATCTCAGTAGGCGTTCTTGCAGTCGCACTAATCAGCGGCTGCGGTAAACAGACGGTGGATGACCGCTGGTACACACAGGCTGAGGTCGAGCGCGGCGCAGTGGTGTTCGACGACAACTGCGCAAGCTGCCATGGCGGCAATGCCCAAGGCGCTTTCAATTGGAAAAAGACTCTGAAGGATGGCTCTTACCCGCCGCCACCGCTCAACGGAACAGGTCATGCCTGGCACCATTCCTTCGACACGCTGATGGGTACAATTAGTCAAGGTGGCGCCCCCATGGGTGGGAAAATGCCGGCCTTCGCAGACGAGCTCTCCAGGGACGATCAAAAAGCCGCTATCGCCTATTTCCAGAGCAAATGGGACAAGCGGATCTATGAGGCATGGTCTGAAAGGAGTGGGCTCTGATTTCTCTGGGTAATCAGACGATTAACTCAAGGAGGCAGCGTATGAAATGCTTATGGGTGGTGGCTTTTCTAAGTGTTTTTCCGGGCAGTGCGCTGGGTGGTGCGCCCTCGGCGGAATCATTGATTGAGGGGATGGAGGCCACCCTGTGGTCGGACAGCAACCACGGCCGTTTCACCATGCGTATCGAAACCGAATACTGGACCTGGGAACCGGACCTGGAGGCCTGGATGGTTCGGCAGGTTTAAGATGGAATTATAGCGAGGGCGG
>DBHE01000164.1:0-2378 GCA_002296055.1 Pseudomonadaceae bacterium UBA836 | reverse complement strand
GACCTTTCCGGTACGGTGCTGCCCTATGTCTTATTCCGAACTCAGCGTTGAAGAGCGTGCCACCATTCAAGTTAGTCATGCCCAAGGCCTCAGCTTGCGCAGGATTGCCTGCTTGATCAACCGATCCCCTTCGACGGTCAGCCGAGAGATGCGCCGCAATCGAGATGCAGCTGGCAGCTACTCGGCCCGCGTGGCTCAGCAGCGGATGAAGGTCCGCCGCCAGGCTTGTCGGCCCATGCGAAAGCTGCTGCCAGGTAGTGAGCGCTTTGAACTGGTGATCCATATGCTGCGCCAGCGTTTGTCTCCCGAGCAGATTGCCGGCAAGCTGCGCAGTATGAACATACCCAGTCTTAGAGATGCCTACGTCTGTCGCGAGACGATCTACAACGCGATCTATGCCCTGCCCGTCGGTGAGCTGCGCAAGGAGTTGATCCTTTGTTTGCGCCAAGGCAAGACGACACGTAGACCACGCCTTGGCGGTGTGGATCGGCGCGGGCAGATTCCAGAGATGGTCAGCATTCACTTGCGCCCGCCGGAAGTTGAAGACCGACTGATGCCGGGGCATTGGGAAGGCGACCTTATTAAGGGTAAGGCTAACGCCTCGTCTGTAGGTACGCTGGTGGAGCGCACTAGTGGCTACCTGATGCTGGTGAAGATGAACGACGCGACGGCGACCTCGGCAATGGAGGGCTTCAGCGCCGCCCTCAATAACATGCCGCTGGCGATGCGCAAGAGCATGACCTACGACCAGGGCCGGGAAATGGCACAGCACGCCGAGATCACCCAGAGAACCGGTGTGGCGATCTACTTCTGTGACCCGCACAGCCCTTGGCAGCGCGGCAGCAACGAAAACATTAATGGCCTGATCCGCCAGTACCTGCCCAAGGGCACTGACTTGTCGGTACATAGCCAAGAAGAACTGGATGCCATTGCGTTTGAACTGAACATGCGTCCACGTAAGCGCTTCGATTTCAAATGTCCTATCGAAGTCATGAGCGAAGTGATGCAGAAAGCCTTGGCTATGCAATATGATGCTCCTGCGTCAATTCAATAACCGTGTTGCACTCAGCTCCTGCAACCGCCCTTGGTATCAACCAAGCATGAAGGCGTCCACATCGCTTACGCTGTACAAGATCTTATCTTCTTCAACACCATAGGCCACGGCCAGATCCACACTGGTGGATAGCGCCAGTTGGTAGTTCAGCTGGAAGTCGAAAGCTGCATCAGTCAGTTTGCCCAGCTTGTCGAACTCGGTATTGATCTGGTCGACAACGCGCTGATAGGTTTTGTCCAGAGAGGACAAAAACTCATCCATTTCTGCCTTCAGAGCGTCCATGTGCTTGGTATCAAGTCCTTGAGCGAGCTGCAGCATCATTCTTCCAGAGATCGAGCCTATGATGCCGCCCAGTACCGGCACTGGTATGACTGCCTGACCAGCTGCTGTTGCCAGCCCCACGATCGCTGATTCAGCGCATAGGCACATGCCCAGGTCAAAGTACTCAGCGGAGCTGATAGACCCAGCCATATACTCGTTGGTCAGTGTAGTTAACCCTTTACTAGCACTCACAACGGCAGCTGCAAAGGGGGCGGCCATGCCTGCATAGTTGGTCAAACCATGGATGGCTCCGCCGGTGACTGCACCGGCACCAAAGCCTTTAGCGCCGGTGAATCCGACATCTTTCTAGTCTCGGGTGTTACTCAATATGGGCGTTGTAGATGACAGTTGAGTCGCCTTCTTTTTTGATCATCAGCTTGTTGCCTTCAGCAAAAGACTGAACAGTTTCCGAACAGCCGTCTATTGATGTGCTGCCTGTTACATGCTCACCCCGAGCATCAAAAGCGATGGCGTAAGTGGTGGCCGGGCAGCTTCGTCCGCCCTCACCAGTGGACACGATTACGACGTAGTTGTCCGGACCAAATTGGTATGCACTTTCCAGTGTCAAATAACCCAGATACTCGTAATCTTGCGTCACTGCTTCCATCAGGTTGAGCGCACCTGCACGGCTGGAGTAATTCAAGGTGCTGAAGCCATCATTTTCTACGGTAAATGGACCTGCCGCGTCCCCGGAAATGAGCAAGCTTTCATAGCTGACGGAGGGAGCAGGAGGAGCAGAGGGCTCTGAGGTCGTTGCGATAGGGGTAGGCTGCTCAACGGGTTGAGTCGTGGCTGCTTCCTGGTCGGCGTTGTTGCAGCCGGTAAGCGCCAAAAAAATACAACAGGGGATTAGCTTTTTCATCAAAAGTCCTTTTTAAAAATTGGCAGTGTTATCTGTTTGCCATCAAGCCAATATTTAGTCAAGGCAAAGCACTCAAGAGCAGGAGTGCTTATGCTGACGAATTACAGCAGCCCTCGTTCTGAACCGCCCCGGGTTTCGCGG
>DBHE01000217.1 GCA_002296055.1 Pseudomonadaceae bacterium UBA836 | reverse complement strand
CTGCAGGCAACTCCCTACAAGGTTCAGCTGAACATCACCGATACCGATCTGGGTGTGTACGAGACGGTACGCATGACCGTTGCCCGTCATCCGTCGGAGACCGAGGAACGTCTGGCGGTGCGACTGCTGGCCTATGCGCTGTGGTATCAGGAGCGCCTAGCTTTTGGCCGCGGGCTGTCGGATGTCGACGAGCCTGCGTTGTGGCTCAAGACCCTGGATGACCGCGTCGAGCACTGGATTGAGGTTGGCCAGCCGGACGCCGAGCGTATGACCTGGTGCTCACGCCGCGCCCAGAAGGTATCGGTGCTGGTATACGGCAGTACCCGTGTCTGGCAGAACAAGCAGCTGTCAGCGGTCGCAACCCTGGGCAACCTAAATGTGGCGGCGCTGCCGGAAGAGCCCTTGCAGGCCCTGTCGACTGACCTGCCGCGCAGTATCGACTGGGGCGTGATGATCAGCGACGGCGTGCTGTACGTGAGTGATGGTGATCAACAGCACGAGCTGACCCTGGAGTGGTTGCAGGGACAGCGTTAATGCGTATCGAGACCCGTCCACTGCCGGATGTCATGCCCGCGCTGGGGCAGTTGCCACCGCTGCTGAGCCGGCTCTACGCTGCCCGTGGTGTGCTGAGTGAGGTTGAGCTGGATCGTCGGCTGCAGGCACTGCTGCCCTATAGCGGCCTGCGGGGCATTGATCAGGCGGTTGCAGTGCTCGAATCCGCACTGCGCGAACGGCGCTCGATACTGATCGTGGGCGACTTTGATGCCGATGGTGCCACCGCCAGCAGCGTTGCCGTGCTGGCCCTGCGGCAGCTAGGGGCGTCGCAGGTGGATTATCTGGTGCCCAACCGTTTTGAGTACGGCTACGGGCTGACGCCGGAAATTGTCGAGGTAGCGCTGACCCGTCGCCCGGACGTGCTGGTGACCGTGGATAACGGCATCTCCAGTATTGACGGCGTAGCGGCGGCCAAGGCCGCAGGCCTGCAGGTTGTGGTGACCGATCATCACTTGCCCGGTTCCGAGCTGCCCGAGGCCGACGCCATCGTTAACCCGAGCCAGCCGGGCTGCGCCTTCGCGAGTAAGGCGATGGCGGGCGTGGGGGTCATTTTTTACGTCATGCTGGCGCTGCGCGCAGCGCTGCGTGAGAGCGGCTGGTTTGCCGAAACCGGCCGGGCCGAACCCAACTTGGCCGAGTTGCTGGATCTGGTGGCGTTGGGCACCGTGGCCGACGTCGTGCCGCTGGATGCCAACAATCGCATTATGGTGCACCAGGGGCTGGCGCGTATTCGGGCAGGCCGCTGCCGTCCCGGTATTCGTGCCTTGCTTGAGGTTGCTGGCAGGCCGCGCGAGCGTCTGGTGTCAACCGATCTGGGCTTTATCGTCGGCCCGCGCCTGAACGCGGCGGGGCGCCTGGACGATATCAGTCTGGGCATCGAGTGCTTGCTGACCGAGGACGAGGGGCTGGCGCTGGATAGGGCGCGTGAGCTGGACGGCCTGAATCGTGACCGCAAGGCGATCGAGCGCGATATGCAGCAGCAGGCGCTGAAAACCCTGGAGGCCATGCAGCTCGACGAGCAGGACCTGCCCTTTGGCCTGTGCCTGTTCGATGCCGAGTGGCATCAGGGCGTTATCGGTATTCTCGCCTCGCGCTTGAAAGAGCGCTTTCATCGGCCCGTGATCGCCTTTGCCGACGCCGGCGACGGGATGATCAAGGGCTCTGCGCGCTCCATTGCAGGCCTGCACATTCGCGACGCGCTGGATGCGGTAGCGACTCGTCATCCCCATTTGCTTAGCAAGTTTGGTGGCCACGCCATGGCTGCCGGTATGACGTTGCGTGAGGCGGACTTCCCGGCCTTTGCCGACGCGTTCGATGCCGAGGTGCGCCGTCAGCTGCAACCGGCAGACTTGGCCGGCCGGCTGCTGTCCGACGGCCAGTTGGAGGCTGCTGAGCTGTCGCTGGAGATGGCCGCATCCCTGCGCGAAGCCGGCCCCTGGGGGCAGCATTTTCCCGAGCCGCTGTTTCATGGCGAGTTTGAGTTGTTGCAGCAGCGTTTGGTCGGGGAGCGGCATCTGAAGATGGTATTGCGCGTTGCAGGTAGTGCCGAGGTGCTGGACGCCATTGCTTTCAATATTGATCCGCACGTTTGGCCCGACCCTACCGTGCAGCGCGTGCTGCTGGCGTACACGCTGGACATCAACGAATTTCGTGGGCGCCGCAGCCTGCAGTTGATGGTTCGTCACCTGGAGCCTTGCTAGGTCGCGAGCAGTGACTGTCGCCCATTCGGGTGGCAGGGATTGACCTTGATGGCACTTTGGTTTTTGATGCCTTGATACAAGAGCGTCGATTGGATCACGCTTTGGCTTGCAGAGTTTCGACAGGTTAGGTCTGTCGACGCTTCGTTCGCCCGCCCCAAATAGACGACAAGCGACGCTGAATGGCAGCTTTACAGGCGCAACCCGCAGGGCCTCCGGCAGGCGGGCGAACGAAACGTCAACAGACCCCAGGGGCCAAGTAGTGCCGGATCTGAAACAGAAGTTGCTCAACATGCAGCGCCAACTTGGGCTCAACCCTGATGAGGTACGCCAGCGGCTGCGCCTGTTGCTGATGGGGGAGCCGGGTTTTGACTGTCTGGCAGCGCATTTGCCAGCGCTGGACCGTTTGCACGCCGACTGTATCGAAGGGTTACTTGCGCACCTCAACAGTATTGAAGGTAGCGCCGAACTGCTCGCCGAGCCTGGTCGCAGGGAGCAGTTGCAGGTTCTGCAGCAGGGTTATTTTCAGCAGTTGCTGCGTGGCCCTTACGACATGCAGTACGCCCGTTTGCGGCTGCTGGTGGGGTTGGCCCACGAGCGCCTGGGCGTGGAGCTCAAGTGGTATCTGGCGGGCTTTCATTTCTATCTAGACTTCATGCACAAGGCGATCAATCGCCATTGGCGCAGCGAGCCAAAGCTGGCTGAGCAGTTGTACGGCTGCCTGCTCAAGGCGGCCTTTTTTGATATCTCTCTGACCGCCGATACCCATATTGCTGCGGACAAGCAGGCGTTGCAGGCCAGCGAAGATCGCTATGCACGCGCTGTTCGTGGCGCCAACGACGGGCTTTGGGAGTGGCATGTCGAAGACGACCGCCTGTATCTGTCTGACCGCTGGTTAGCCATGCTCGGGCTGGATGCTGCTCGCGCTCCGCGCATCCTGAGCGACTGGACAGCGCTGATTCCTGAGGCACAGCGGGGCAGCTTCCTGGCTGCACTGCAGGCGCACCTGGACGGGCGGCAGGCTTTTTTGCATGTCGAGTGCCAGCTACGCGATAGCTGGGGTCGCCTGATCTGGGTGATGATTCGTGCTGTGGCTTCCACGGACCGTCAGGGTGAGCGTCTGCTTGCGGGCTCGCTCACCGATATCAGCCAGCGTAAGCAAACCGAGCAGGCGTTGGCGCATCAGGCCCTGCATGATGCACTGACTGGTCTGCCCAACCGCCAGCAGGTTGGTGAGTTGCTGAGTCAGGCGCTGCAGCGCCAGGCCAAGCCCGGGGCGCGGCATGCTGCGGTGCTGTTTATCGACCTGGATCGCTTCAAGCTGATCAACGAAAGCCTGGGTCACCAAACAGGCGATCAGGTGCTGATTCAGGTTGCCAAGCGTATCGAACGCTGCCTGCGCCCCGGAGACCACCTCGGTCGTTTTGGTGGGGACGAGTTTGTCGTTTTGCTGGATGAC
Organism: Pseudomonadaceae bacterium UBA836; assembly: GCA_002296055.1. Classification (GTDB taxonomy): domain Bacteria; phylum Pseudomonadota; class Gammaproteobacteria; order Pseudomonadales; family Pseudomonadaceae; genus Halopseudomonas. The sequence goes on along the minus strand of DBHE01000217.1, from coordinate 28,405 downwards.
CTGGCCCAGCCGCATGACGCCGAGCTGGTTGGTAAGCGCATCATGCATGCCTTGCAGTATCCAATCGTTGCCGGCTCGCGCCGGCTGGCTGTCAGCGTGAGTATTGGCGTGGCGCCAATGAAAGGGCACGGCGATGAGCAAGACGCTCTGCGTGAGGCTGACTTGGCGCTCTACCGCGCCAAGGCCTACGGCAAGGGGCAGCTGGCGCTGTACAACGACAGCCTGCAGGAAGAAGCGACGCAACGGCTTAACCTTGAAAACGCCCTCAGTGAAGCGCTGAGTCGTGACCAGTTCGAGCTGTACTACCAGCCCATCGTCCAGGTATCGGCCGGCCGCGCTTTGGTGGTCGGAGTAGAGGCGCTGTTGCGCTGGTGGCAGGGCGAGCGGATGGTGCCTCCGGACGAGTTTATTCCAGTGCTGGAGGAGTCAGGTGAGATCGTCGCGGTGGGCGAGTGGGTGCTGCGTCAGGCCTGCACTCAGGTACGTCAGTGGCACCAGCAGGGGCTTGCGGGGCTGCGCTGTTCGGTCAACCTGTCCAGCCGCCAACTGCAAGAGCCGGGTTTTGCTGATCGGGTGGCGCAGATTCTCAAGGAAACCAACTTGCCAGCCGCGAGTCTGGTGCTGGAAATAACCGAAAGTTTGCTGATGCGCGATGGGCCCGACACCCTGGCGGCATTGCGCGAACTGGAGAGCATGGGCGTACGCATTGCGCTGGATGATTTTGGCACCGGCTTTTCCTCCCTGGGTTACCTGCACCGTTATCCGCTGCATATCATCAAGGTGGATAAAAGCTTTATCACCAAGGCACCCAACGACGAGCGGCTCAAGGCCATCAGTCGAGCCATCATTGGCTTGGGTAAGGGCTTGGATATGGACGTGATTGCCGAAGGTATCGAAACGCCCGAGCAGATGGATTTTCTGCACAACGAGGGCTGCCAGTTTGTGCAAGGCTACTGGTTCAGTCGACCGCAGTCGGCGGCGGCGATTCATCCGGTGCTGCAGCGGCTGTCGGTGATCGAATCACCGGAGACGCCGTTGCTGGAGACGAGTGCGGCAACTGCTATAGTGCAGTGACATTGGCAGACGGGGCTTGATGCTCATGCGAAACGGGTTTCTGGCGTTTGTGGCAGGCTTTTTGGCGGTCTTCTGTTTTCATCAGCCGGCGTTGGCATTGCTGCACGGACTCGGTGTTGTCCCGTTTCCGGCCTTTGCCCTGACTGCCACTGAGCCGCTGGGCGTTCCGGCGGTTGTTTCGTCCGCCTTCTGGGGCGGCGTCTGGGGACTGGTGCTGGTGGTTGCGCTGTCGCGCATGGATAAGCAGTGGCTTTGGCTCAAGGCGGCTTTGTTCGGCGGTGTGGCGCTGACTCTGGTGGCGCTGTTGGTGGTGTTTCCGCTCAAGGGCTATGGGCTGGACTGGCAGCAGTTTGCGCCGCGTTTTGCTATTGGATTTATCCTCAATGCGCTTTGGGGCATAGGTACGCTGGTGTTTTTGCGCGCCTTTGCTGCCCGCGCCTGAGCGTACCGAGCAGCGCTGCACTCCCTGTGTGATTTCCGCTACAATGGCGGCTTTTGCCTGCCGGGGTCCGTCACCATGGAAATCAATCCGATTCTGAACACCATCAAAGATCTGCGCAGCCGCTCTGAAACCATCAGGGGGTATCTTTGACTACGATCACAAACGTGATCGTCTGACCGAAGTAGAGCGCGAACTGGAAGACCCCAGCGTCTGGAATGAACCCGAGCGTGCCCAGAACCTCGGGCGTGAGCGTGCCCAGCTGGCCGAGATTGTCGGCACCCTGGATGAGATGAGCGGTGGCCTGGCCGACGCTGGCGAGCTGCTCGAAATGGCCGCCGAAGAGGGCGACCAAGGCGCGGTTGATGATGTGGTAGCCGAGCTGCAGCGTCTGCAAGAGGCGCTTGAGAAGCTCGAATTCCGCCGCATGTTCAGCGGTGATATGGACGCCAACAACTGCTATCTGGATATTCAGGCCGGCTCTGGCGGTACCGAAGCGCAGGATTGGGCCAACATTTTGCTGCGCATGTATCTGCGCTGGGCGGATCAGCACGGCTTTGATGCGGAAATTGTTGAACTGTCCGAGGGCGAAGTCGCCGGTATCAAGAGCGCGACCGTGCACATCCGCGGCGAATACGCCTTTGGCTGGCTGCGTACCGAAATTGGCGTACACCGCCTGGTGCGCAAGAGTCCGTTTGACTCCGGCAACCGCCGTCACACCTCGTTCTCGGCGGTGTTTGCCTCCCCCGAGATTGATGACGATATCGAAATTGATATCAACCCGGCAGACTTGCGTATCGACACCTATCGTTCATCGGGTGCCGGTGGTCAGCACGTTAACACCACCGACTCGGCGGTACGGATTACCCACATTCCGACCAACACCGTGGTCAGTTGCCAGAACCAGCGCTCGCAGCACGCCAACAAGGACCACGCCATGAAGATGTTGCGTGCCAAGTTGTACGAGCTGGAAATGATGAAGCGCACCGAGGCCGCTCAGGCGCTGGAAGACACCAAGTCCGATATCGGCTGGGGGCACCAGATTCGCTCCTACGTGCTCGACCAGTCGCGCATCAAGGATTTGCGCACCGGCATTGAGAACAGCAACTGCAACGCGGTACTGGACGGTGACCTCGACGAGTTCATCGAGGCCAGCCTGAAGAAGGGGCTCTAAACCAGCCGCCGCAAGAGACACTGCCATGGCCCGCGCTGCGGGCCGACAACCGAATTGATTTTTTCCGGGATTCACCGACATGACCGACCAGCCACAAGACCTGCAAGCCCAACATGAGGAAGAAAACCAGCTGATCGCCCAGCGCAAGGCCAAACTGGCCACCGCGCGCGAGCAGGGCATCGCCTTCCCCAACGACTTCCGCCGCGACAGCCTGTGCGCTGACCTGCAAAAGGCGTATGAGGGCAAGAGCAAGGAAGAGCTGGAAGCAGCGGCCATTCCGGTCAAGATTGCCGGTCGTATCATGCTCAACCGCGGTGCCTTTATGGTGCTTCAGGACACCTCCGGCCGCTTGCAGGTTTACGTTGACCGCAAGGGCCTGCCGGCCGAGACGCTGGAAGCGATCAAGACCTGGGACCTGGGTGACATCATCGCCGCTGAAGGCACGCTGGCGCGCTCGGGCAAGGGCGATCTTTATGTACACATGAAAAACGTACGCCTGCTGACCAAGTCGCTGCGTCCGCTGCCAGACAAGCATCATGGCCTGACCGACACCGAGCAGCGCTACCGTCAGCGCTATGTTGACCTGATCGTCAATGAAGAAGCGCGCCACACTTTCCGTGTGCGCTCGCAGGTGATCGCCCACATTCGCCGCTTCCTTAACGAACGCGGCTTCCTGGAAGTCGAAACGCCGATGCTGCAGACCATCCCGGGCGGCGCGGCGGCCAAACCGTTTGAAACGCACCATAACGCGCTGGATATGGCGATGTTCCTGCGTATCGCGCCGGAGCTGTATCTCAAGCGCCTGGTCGTCGGCGGTTTTGAGAAGGTGTTCGAGATCAACCGCAACTTCCGTAACGAAGGTGTCTCGACGCGCCACAACCCCGAATTCACCATGTTGGAGTTCTATCAGGCCTACGCGGACTACAACGACAACATGGACCTGACCGAAGAGCTGTTCCGCGAGCTGGCACAGGCGGTACTCGGCACCACTGACGTGCCCTACGGCGACAAGGTATTCCATTTTGGCGAGCCCTTCGTTCGTCTGTCGGTCTACGACTCCATCCTCAAGTACAACCCGGACATCACCGAAGCCGACCTCAACGATGTCGAGAAGGCGCGCGCCATCGCCAAGAAAGCCGGCGCCAAGGTGCTGGGTCACGAGGGGCTGGGCAAGCTGCAGGTGATGATTTTCGAAGAGCTGGTCGAGAGTAAGCTGGAGCAGCCGCACTTCATTACCGAGTATCCGTTTGAAGTGTCTCCGCTGGCGCGTCGTAACGATCAGAACCCGAACGTGACTGATCGCTTTGAGCTGTTCATCGGTGGCCGTGAGATCGCCAATGCCTACTCGGAGCTTAACGATGCCGAAGATCAAGCCGAGCGCTTCCTGGCTCAGGTAGCCGAGAAGGACGCCGGTGACGACGAAGCCATGCACTACGATGCCGACTTTGTTCGTGCGCTGGAGTACGGCATGCCGCCGACAGCAGGGGAAGGCATCGGTATCGACCGCCTGGTGATGCTGCTGACCAACTCGCCGTCGATTCGCGATGTGATTTTGTTCCCGCACATGCGGCCAGAAACGGCGTAAGCCGTTTCAGCTGCAAGCCGCAAGCTACAAGTGGCAAGCAGTGCGAGTTGTATCAGGGCTATGATGATTATCGGCTGGTTCGTGTAACCTGCGAGAGTACGGGACTGCATGGACAGCTTATAGCGTGCGGCTTGAAGCTTGCAGCTGCGACCCAAGGGAGCTACCCCGTGAAACAGAGTGAGCAGTATCAGCTAGTCATCCGCAGTCTGTCCGACCGCATTGTCGAGGCGCAGGCGCCGATTCGGGTGCTGGATGCCATCAAGTGGGACGATGGCATTCGCGATGCGTTTTTCAAGAAACGCTGCAAGGCGCTGCCGGAGGTGACGGCGGATTACTACGCTCAGCGTCCGCTGAGCTTTGATCCGGCCGAGCGGCGGCAGATTTTTCAGGATATCGAGCGCGACATCACTCGCCAGCTGGGGAGTTTCAACCCGGTTGGGCAGATTATGCGGCGCATGTGTCGCGAGTACCGCATGGTTATCCGCATGCTGGAGGCGCGTGGCACCCAGGATTTTGGCCTGATCTCGCAAGAGCTTTACGGCGCGGCCTCTGATGCTTTTCACGCGGGTGATCCGACCCTGACCGATCTGGGTATCACGCTGAGCGAGTCGCTGAAGAATATTGCGCGTACTGACCTGGCCCGAGAGCCCAAGACCATTGCTGCGCCAGAAGCAGTCGAGATTCTCCAGGCGCGCATGAATGAGGCGTTTCCGGATGACCAGGCGGTGCGGGTATTTGAGTCCGACGGTATTGTTGCTGATGCCGCTGCTGGAGCGGATTACATCAAGATCCGCACTGATGCGCTGTTCAATCAACGGGATCTGAATATTCTTGCCGTGCACGAGGGCATGGTGCACGTGGCGACCAGTCTGAACGGCCAGCATCAGCCAATCTGTACCTTCCTGGCCAAGGGGCCGCCGTCTTCTACGGTCACTCAGGAAGGCCTGGCGATTCTGATGGAGGTGCTGACCTTCAACTCCTACCCGGCGCGCCTGCGCAAGCTGACCGATCGCACTCGCGCGATTCAGATTGCCGAGACCGGGGGCAACTTCCTGGATGTCTTTCAGTTTTACCGGAACGAAGGCTACTCGCGCGACGACAGCTACAACAATGCCAGCCGCGTATTCCGTGGCTCCTCCAGCGAAGGGCTGCCGTTTACCAAGGATCTGGTTTACCTGAAGGGGTTTATCCTCACCTACAACTACATTCAGCTGGCGGTGCGTAAAGGCAAGCTGCAGCAAATTCCGCTGCTGTTTTGTGGCAAGACCACGCTGGAAGACATGCGTACCTTGGGGCAACTGGTGGAAGAGGGGCTGGTGGTGCCGCCGCGCTATCTGCCGGCGCCCTTTGCTGATCTCAACGCCCTGAGTGCCTGGATGTGTTTCTCGGGCTTTCTCAATAATCTGAGTCTGGAGCGGGTCGAAGCCGACTACGCCAATATTCTGTAAGCGGAGTTACTGATGTCGCAAGCGCAGGAAATCAACAAGCTACCCCTTATCCTCACCGCCATCGTCACTGTGGTGCTGACCGTTGCGGTGCTGCACCTGTATGGCTATCTCAATTTCGTTAATCCCGAGAAGGGCCTCGAGCTGGCTGACTACCGCGTGGTAACTGTGGGCTCTGAGGAGGCGGGTAATCTGCGTAGCAATCCGGCCAAGCACGAGGCTGAGTGTGTGGATGGCATTCTGGTGCTGCACGCTAGCCACATGAATGGCCTGTCCGGCGTGCTGCGTGATAATCGCGACCGGGTGGTGCGGTGCGTCAATCAGGTGGTTCCGGCACTGGAGGAATAAGTAGTGGGTGAGCGGCCAATTCAACTGGACGATAGCTGGCTGGTCGAGCTGCAGGGCGAGTTTGAACAGCCGTACATGCAGCAGCTGCGCAGCTTCTTGCAGCAGGAGAAGGCTGCCGGCAAGACAATCTTTCCGCCAGGGCCGCAGGTCTTCAATGCGCTTAACTCTACGGCGCTGGACCAGGTCCGCGTGGTAATCATCGGTCAGGACCCCTATCACGGCCCGGGGCAGGCCCACGGGCTGAGCTTCTCGGTGCCGCCCGGTGTGCGCACGCCGCCATCGCTGCAGAATATCTTCAAGGAAATCCATCGCGATTTGGGGTTCCCCATTCCGCCCCATGGCTGCTTGCAGTCCTGGGCGGAGCAGGGCGTTCTGCTGCTCAATGCGGTGCTGACGGTTGAGCAGGCGCAGGCTGGGTCCCATGCCAAGCGCGGTTGGGAGCGTTTTACTTCGAAGGTTATCGAGCTGATCAATGCGCAACGTGAGCATTGCGTGTTTATGCTCTGGGGCAGTTATGCCCAGCGCAAGGGCGAGCAGATCGACCGTGAACGTCATTGCGTGCTGACCTCGGTACATCCTTCCCCGTTGTCCGCCCATCGCGGATTTATCGGCAACGGCCACTTTTCCGCCGCCAACGACTATCTTGTCAGTCATGGGCGGGCGCCCATCGACTGGCGCCTGCCTGATCTTCCCCGTTAGCCTCCGGGGCCAGGCTCGCGGCGGCGCTCAGTGCGCCTGCTGGCGAGTCGCTCCGGCGTGAGTTGGAGACTGTCATGGAGCATGCACTGCAACCCTATACCGCGCTTGTGCCGCGCACCGACAAGCTGGTGGTGCAGAAGGCCGGCCATACGGCGTTGGTTACCATTGATAACCCGCCAGCCAATACCTGGGATTCCGACAGCCTGCACGGCTTGCCCGAGTTGTTGCATCACCTGAACGCCGATCCGGATATCTACGCGCTGGTGCTGACTGGCCGCGGTGAGCGTTTCTTTTCCGCAGGTGCTGATCTGAATATGTTCGCTGATGGCGATGCGGCCCGGGCGCGGGAAATGGCCCGCCTGTTTGGCGCGGCCTTTGAGGCGTTGCGCGATTTCTCCGGCGTCACCATTGCGGCCATCAACGGCTATGCGATGGGTGGCGGGCTGGAGTGCGCGCTGGCCTGCGATATCCGCATTGCCGAGCGGCAGGCGCAGCTGGCCTTGCCAGAGGCCGGTGTCGGATTGCTGCCCTGCGCCGGTGGTACGCAGGCGCTGGCCTGGTTGGTCGGCGAAGGGTGGGCCAAGCGCATGATTCTCTGCGGGGAGCGGGTCGACGGCGTGCGGGCCGAACGTATCGGTCTGGTCCAGGAGTGTGTAGAGCAGGGGCAGTCGGTGGCGGTGGCTCTGCGTCTGGCAGCTCAGGTGGCGCGTCAGAGTCCTACCGCTGTGCGCTACTGCAAGCAGCTGATTCAGGGTGCGCGTAACCAGCCATTAAATTCCTTGCTGGCCAGTGAGCGGGAGCACTTCGTCGATCTGTTCGAGCTGGAGGATACGGTGGAGGGGGTTAACGCCTTTCTGGAGAAGCGACCGCCGCGGTGGACGCGGCGGTGATAGGCTTTTTGCGTTAGGCCAGCAACTGCATGGCGGCTTCCATCTCGGCAGACAGGTCTTCGTCTTCCTGTTCATCCGCCGGGTTCAAGCCAAGCTTGGCAAAGGCGCTGATGCCGCTCCAGTCCATTTGCGCGTACGGGTGCTGGGTGCCTGACAGTGACTGCAGCATGGCAACCTGCACAATATCGGCGTAGTCAACGCTGGCCGAGTTGCGCTGGAAGTCCAGGTGCTGCGACGGTACGTGGCGCAGCGGCTCGGGGAAGTCCCAGGCCTGCAGAATGCGATCGCCCAGTAGCGGGTGGATGCGGTCAATAACCAGGTTCAGGCTGATGGAGTCGCGCAACAGCTGGCTGTTCTCTTCGGCGTAGCTGAGAATCGGCAACACGCCAATCTGGTGGACGAGGCCGGCCAGGGTTGCCTGATCGGGCTTCAGACGGGTGTAGTGACGGCATAGCACATGGCTGATGCCAGCCACTTCTGTGCTCCGCGTCCATACCTCGCGCATCTTGCGGTCAATGACGTCAGAGGTCGCCTGGAACATTTGCGACATCGCCAGGCCGGTTGCCAAGTTGGCGGTGTAGGCGATACCCATGCGGTTGACGGCCATCGACAGGTCGGTGATTTCTTGCCGGCTGCGCAGTAGCGGACTGTTGACCACCTTGATCAGGCGTGCGCTGAGAGCGGCGTCGTTGCTTATCTCGCGCACCAGGTCAGGGATGCTGACGTCCGGATCTTCGGCGGCCTCTCGCACCCGTAGTGCAACCTCCGGCAGGGTGGGTAGTACCAGCTGATCCTTCTCGATGGCTTGCATCAGCTCATCATGGACGCGTTGGGCGAGGTCGGTCATGTCATGTCCCTTAGGGTTCTATTGTTCGGCTTCAGCGCTGGTCAATGCCTGCTCGTAAGGTAACTCACTGAGCGTCAGTAGCGGGCCGTCGCTGGCGGCCAAGCTTAACGTCGCCAATTGTGCCGCATCCTTCTGCAATACGGCCAGTAATTCCACAGCTTTGGGTCCGCGTGCGGCGATCACAACATCGCCTACGGCCTTGCCGCTATCGCGGTCGATAATCTCGGTGCCCGGCTTGGGTGGCGCGTCGCCGGCCATCAGCAGGCGGTACATGCGACGCTTCAGCTTGCCCAGGTATTGCATGCGAGCAACGATTTCCTGGCCGGTGTAGCAGCCCTTGCGGAAGCTGACGCCACCCAAGTGTTGCAGATTAAGCATCTGCGGAATAAAGCTTTCGAGGGTTGGTCCGGTCACTTGACCGATGCCGCTCTGGATTTGGCGCAATTGCCATTGGTTGGCGCTGACCAGCGAGGCGTGGGCGGACAGCTTTTCCAGCAGGGCAGGTGCATCGGCAATCGGCGCCCAGACGGCATAGGCTGCTCCCGGCAGGCGCAGGGCGACGCAGTTGCCCGCTCGGCTGATGCCGTTGTCCTCGGTAGGTGGTTGCAGGCCGGCTGCGTTGAGCGCCTGTTCGGCCTGCTCGCCCCACAGACCAAAGCCGGCCCAGCTGTCGCTTTGGTCCGCCAGTTGGCATTGGCGGTAGAGTGCGGCGTATTTACCGAGGTCCGCCAATTGCGGGGCAACCAGCTCGCGCGTCAAGCTCAGCAGCATGCCGTCTGTGGTTCGCCAGATGCGGAAACTGGACTGCATGCGCCCCTTGGGGCTGCAGCGCGCGCCGAGGCTGCTGTGATCCTGGTCGAGCTGGCGCAGGTCGCAGGTAATCTGGCCCTGCAGGAATTTATCGGCATCGCTGCCGGTCACACTGATCAGGCCCTGATGGTCGAGCAGGCTCAAGCCTGTCGCGAAGTCGCTGCTGTCGCTCGCCTCGGCAAAGTGGCTGGCGAGCTCGGCGTGTAAGGTCATACCGTCGTTGTTCCCTTGGTGTGTGGTGATACATCATAGGGTGCGCGGCGGGTGCTTGTCAGGCGCCGCTTGCTGCTATCTTGCCGTTATAATGAGAATTGTAATGCGCAGTTCAATTCTCAGCTTGTGGAGTTGCCGATGTCGGCCGATATAGAAATGAAACGTTTGTTCTGGCACAGCCGTCGCGGCATGCTGGAACTGGATGTCCTGCTGGTGCCCTTCCTGCAGGAGGTGTACCCGACGCTGGACGAGGCTGATCAGGCGCGTTATCGCCAACTGCTGGAGTGTGAGGATCAGGACATGTTTGTCTGGTTTATGCAGCGTGGCGAGCCGGATGATCCGGAGCTGCGTCATATCGTGAGGATGATTCTGGACCGTGTACAGCCAAACTGAATATCTGTTGCTGCAACGCCAACCGTCTCGCTGGATGGCCTTTTTGCTGCTGCTCAGCGGGCTGCTGGCGTGCCTGGGCGTATTCAACAGTGCCTTGACCCTTTGGCCGAGCCTGCTGTGCGTGGCGCTGGTGCTGCTCTATGGCGGTTGGGTCTGGCCGCGTCAGGTCAGCTTGCGGCACCCGCACTCGGTGACCGGTTTGCGCTTTGACAGCGACGGCTGGCACATACTGCGCCGTGACGGCTCGGAGGTGGCGGCGCGCCTGCTGGCTGATACCTATGTCAGTGCCATGCTGACGGTGGTCAGGCTGCGCGAGCAGGGTCGCTGGTGTCCGGTATCCGTCGTCTTGCCGGCCGATGCCGCGCCGGAAGAAAGCCTGCGTCGGCTGCGCCTGCGTTTGCGTTTTAGTCGTCAGCGGTGGGTGGCGGCAGAATAGTATCCAGTGCCTCTTCCAGCTGCGCCGGATAATCCAGCGTGTAGTGCAGGCCGCGGCTCTCGCGGCGCTGCATGGCTGAACGAATAATCAGGTCGGCGACCACCGCTAGGTTGCGCAGCTCCAGCAGGTCCCGGCTGACCCGGTAATTACTGTAGAACTCGTGGATTTCCGCCAGTAGCAGGTCAACGCGGTGTTTCGCCCGTTGCAGTCGCTTGGAGGTCCGCACAATCCCCACGTAGTCCCACATGAAGCGCCGCAGCTCATCCCAGTTGTGGGAGATGATCACGTCTTCATCCGAATCGGTCACCTGGCTTTCATCCCAGATCGGCAGGTCTTGCGGCATGGCGCTGTCTTGCAAGCGGGTCAGAATGTCCTGGCTGGCGGCACGGCCGTACACAATGCATTCGAGCAGTGAGTTGCTGGCCATCCGGTTAGCCCCGTGCAGGCCGGTAAAGCTGGTCTCGCCGATGGCGTACAGCTGGGCGAGATCGGTGCGCCCGTTGCTGTCGACCATTACGCCGCCACAGGTGTAGTGGGCCGCAGGTACCACGGGGATGGGCTCGCGGGTGATATCAATGCCAAATGCCAGGCAGCGTTCGTGCACCGTAGGGAAGTGGCTGCGGATAAAGTCGGCCGGCTTATGGGTGATATCCAGGTAGACACAGTCCAGGCCCAGGCGCTTCATTTCATGGTCGATGGCGCGGGCTACGATATCGCGCGGAGCCAGTTCGGCGCGTTCGTCAAAGCGCGGCATAAAACGCTCGCCATTGGGCAGGCGCAGCAGGGCGCCTTCACCGCGCAGGGCTTCGGTGATCAAAAAACTCTTGGCCTTGGGATGGTACAGGCAGGTCGGGTGGAACTGGTTGAATTCCATGTTGGCCACCCGGCAGCCGGCGCGCCAGGCCATAGCGATACCGTCGCCCGAGGCGCTGTCCGGGTTGCTGGTGTACAGGTAGACCTTACTGGCGCCGCCTGTGGCCAGCACGGTAAAGCGTGCGGCGACGGTTTCGACGTGGCCGCTTGAGCGGTTCAGGATGTAGGCGCCGAGGCACTGGTTGCCGCTGCGGCCGAGCTTTTTGCTGGTGATCAGGTCAACCGCCACGCGGTTGTCCAGCAGCTCGATATTGCTGTGCTCTTCGGCCCGTTGCAGCAGGGTGTTGAAGATGGCTGCGCCGGTGGCGTCGGCGGCGTGAATAATGCGGCGGTGACTGTGGCCACCCTCACGGGTCAGATGGAAATCGTCACTCTCGCTACCATCCGAGCGTCGCTCGCGGGTGAAGGGCACGCCCTGTTCGACCAGCCAGCCGATGGCGTCGGCGCTATCGCCAACAATCTGCCGGACAGCCTCTTCGTGACACAGGCCACCGCCAGCGATCAGGGTGTCCTGGACGTGTGCGTCTACCGTGTCGGCGTCGTCCAGCACCGCTGCTACGCCACCCTGGGCCCAGAAGGTGGAGCCCTCGGATAGCTGTCCTTTGCTCAATACGGCTACGCGTAGATCGCTGGCCAGGTGCAGAGCGAGAGTCAGGCCGGCGGCGCCGCTGCCGATGACCAGTACGTCGTATTGGCGTTGTCGCGTCATATCTTTATTCAGCTGCTGGGTGGTCTGAACGCGCTAGTGAGCGCTCAAACAGGTGTCTTTGGCAGTATGCATACAACCACAGATGGTGCTGAAAGCGGTCGTGGGCGCTGGCTCCAGCACCCTTTTGCTTGTGCAGCGGGCGTATGGATTAAGTCAGCGCTTCCCTAGTATATAGAAGCGCGCTGCCGCACAATACTGCCTCCCATGGGTGAGGGCCTGATGGTTTGCTTGCTGGCAGGATGCTGGCATTGTGCACTCACGCGGGAACTTTTTGTCATTTTTGGCGTTCCTACTGCTGTACCTGAGTGAGGGGAGAACTTTTGGTTACATCCTGTGTCTACGATAACGACGCGAATCGCGGACCCTGCAGAGTGATTTCATTATGACAGGGCAGAGCGATCAGCAGCTGGTCGAACGTGTTCAGAAAGGCGACAAGCGTGCCTTTGACCTGCTGGTTCTTAAATACCAGCACAAGATTCTCGCGTTGGTGACGCGTTTTGTGCATGACAGCCATGAAGCGCAGGACGTGGCTCAAGAAGCGTTCATCAAAGCCTATCGCGCGCTGGCGAACTTTCGCGGTGATAGCGCGTTCTATACGTGGCTGTACCGCATTGCGATTAATACCGCAAAGAATTACCTGGTGGCGCGCAATCGTCGGCCACCGGATTCGGATATCGCCGCAGATGAGGCGGAGTACTACGAAGGCGACAGTATCCTGAAGGATATTCACTCGCCTGAACGCGAAATGTTGCGCGACGAAATCGAGCAGGTAGTGAACAAAACCCTCGAACAGTTGCCTGATGATTTAAGAACAGCGTTAACCCTGCGTGAATTTGAGGGGTTGAGCTACGAAGACATTGCCAACGTGATGGACTGCCCGGTCGGCACCGTCCGTTCCCGGATCTTCCGGGCGCGAGAGGCAATAGATAAAGCCCTGAAACCGTTGCTTGAGGCATGATCGGCAACAGGGTGCAACGCAGTGAGCCCTTTGGGCCAACAGCAGAGGTATAGCAATGAGAAACGAAGTCTTGCAGGAGTCTCTTTCCGCTCTCATGGACAACGAGGCTGACGAACTGGAAGTGCGCCGTGTTCTCCAGGCAGCTGATCAGGATCCGGCACTGCGTAGTACCTGGGCGCGCTACCAGATGGCACGCTCGGTGATGCATAAGGAGCCCTGGCAGGGTTCCGTAGATCTGTCGGCTGGCATCGCGGCAGCGCTAAAGGATGAGCCGGCGTTGCAGATGGAGTCTGAGCAGGCTGCGCCCGCTGCCACTCAAGGCTCTGTGCTGTGGCGCAACTTCGGTCGCGTGGCGGTGGCCGCATCTGTGACCTTGGCCGTGTTGGTAGGTGTTCGCATGGTCAACCAAGGCGATGCGCCGACGCAGCCGATGACTGCGGCTACCAGCCCGGCCCCGTCTATGCTGCAGGCGAACCCAACTGCACGCCCCGGCGCGGTACTGGCGGGTTACTCGCAGACCGGCACTGCTGCTGCAGAGCCGCTGGCGCCTGCGCAAGGTCCTTCGGCCTGGCATGAGCAGCGCATTAGTCGCTACCTGCGTGAGCACGCCGAGGCTGGCGCTCAGTCCAACACGCCGCAGCTGGTGCCTTACGCCCGCGCAGCGAGCATGGAAGGTCGCTAGTGGTGAAGTGGTCGCGACGCTTTGCCTGTTGTTCTGCCGCGGTGCTGCTGGCAGCGCCGCTGGCTCAGGCCGAGGATGCAGGACAGTTGTTGCGCGGCATGGCCGACGCGGTTGATCAGCAAAGCTATCAGGGAGCGTTCGTTTACGAACGCTCCGGCAGTTTCAGTGCCCACCATATCTGGCACCAAACCGACGATGACGGCGTGACCGAGCGTTTGCTCCGGGCTGATGGTGAGCCCCAGGAGTGGCTGCGCCGCGACGGTCGCCTGCAATGTGCCAGCTCTTACCCCGCGGTGTCCGACTGGCACGGAGCCGCTTCCCAAACGGTCGACCCTGCTCGTTTGCAGCGCTGGTATGTGCTGGAGGTTCTGGGCGGCACCCGGGTGGCGGATCGCCCTGTGACGGTGGTTGCGCTCAAGCCTCGGGATGCCTTCCGTTATGCCTACGAACTGTATCTCGACGATGAGACCGGGCTGTTGCTCAAGTCATTGCTGATCAATGAGCGCAACGTGCTGCTCGAGCGCTTTCAGTTTGTCGATGTGAACTTCTCTTCCCTGCCGGATGATGCGCTGGAGGTTGGCTCTCGCTGCCTGCCATTGAACGCAGCGCAGCCGGAAAAACTCGTGGATGCCTCTGGCTGGCAGCCTGGCTGGCTCCCGCCGGGCTATACCGCTGGTGAGTCGATGGTGCGTGCCCTGGCCTCCGGCGAGCCGCCGGTGATGACGCAGGTATACAGTGATGGCCTGGCGCGCTTTACCGTGTTTGTCGAGCCTCTTGGTGAGGAGCGGCCGGCGGATAATCTGGCGGCGCAACTCGGTCCGACCGTGGCGATCAGTCGCCGGCTCCAGGTCGAGGGGCAGACCTATCTGGCCACGATCGTTGGTGAGATACCGCCAGCGACTGCTGAGCGAATCGCTGCTTCCTTTCCCCACGCTGCTGTGTCGGCAGAGGCTCTACCGTGATTGAGGAGCGGGGTCGGGTGTTGAGCGTGGAGCCCGGCGCCGTGTGGGTGCAGACCATGCGTAGCAGTACGTGTGGAAATTGTGCGGCCAAGGCCGGTTGCGGGCAGGGTTTGCTGCAGCGACTGGGCTCTGGCGGTCGAATGGGGTTTGTCCGCGCCCTGACCGATCGTCATTGGCAGGTCGGCGATGAGGTGCTGATTGGCGTGCCCGAAGACGCCTTGGTACGCGGTGCGCTCTGGGTTTATCTGGTGCCTTTATCACTGTTGTTTGCTGCCGCTCTGGCGGTGCAGGGGTTGGGTGGCTCTGAGCCGCAGGTCATTCTGGCCGCGCTGCTTGGTCTGAGTGCAGGTTTTGTGCTGGTCCGTTGGCATGGGCTGCGTGCCCGCCACAATCCGCAGCTGACGCCGCAGGTGCTGCGCGCCGCCAGCCTCGATGGGGTGCCGCTGACGAACCTGTGAAGTGCGATGTTCCTTGAGACAAGTGAGGAGAATACGGGCGTATGTTGTCGCTGAGACGTTTGGCCCTGGTGGCTACAAGTATTTGTGTTTTGAGCTGGCAGTCGCTGGCACTGGCGGTGGACCTGCCGGACTTTACCGAGCTGGTTGAGGAAGCGTCGCCGGCGATTGTGAATATCAGCACGCGACAAAAGGCAGCTAGCCAGAATGTGGTGCAGGGCATGCCTGACCTTGAGGGGATGCCGCCGCTGTTTCGTGAATTCTTTGAGCGCAGCTTTCCCCAAGCCCCTTCCCAGCGCGAGCGAGAGACCCCGCAGTCCCTCGGTTCTGGTTTTATCATCTCCCATGACGGCTATGTGTTGACCAACAACCATGTGGTCGCTGACGCCGACGAGATTTTTGTACGCCTGTCCGACCGCCGTGAAATGCAGGCAGAGTTGGTCGGTGCTGATCCGCGTTCTGATCTGGCGTTGCTGAAGATCGACGCCGGCGACGATCTGCCGGTGGTCAAGATCGGCAAATCGGCTGATCTCAAGCCGGGCGAGTGGGTGCTGGCAATTGGTTCACCTTTTGGTTTCGACTACTCGGTTACGGCCGGTATCGTCAGCGCCAAGGGGCGTAGTTTGCCGAACGAAAACTATGTGCCGTTCATTCAGACTGATGTAGCGATCAACCCAGGTAACTCTGGTGGCCCGCTGTTCAATCTGGATGGCGAAGTTGTAGGCATCAACTCGCAGATCTTTACCCGTTCGGGTGGTTTCATGGGCCTGTCGTTCGCCATTCCGATGGATGTTGCAATGGATGTGGTCGAGCAGATCAAGGACAGCGGCAGCGTGCAGCGCGGCTGGCTGGGTGTGGTGATCCAGGAGGTCAACAAGGATCTGGCCGAGTCGTTTGATCTGCCCAAGCCCGCCGGTGCCCTGGTTGCCCAGATTATGCCGGGCGGCCCGGCAGACAAGGGTGGCCTCAAGGTGGGTGACGTGATTCTCGAGTTTAACGGTCACGAAGTCGTGCGCTCTTCCGATCTTCCCCACGCTGTTGGGCGTGTCCGCCCCGGTGCAGAAGCGTCGCTGGTGGTCATGCGTGACAAGGAGCGTAAGACCCTGCGCATGGAAGTAGGCGCGCTGCCTGACGATGACAACGTTGCGGCGCTGGCCAGTGATGCACCAGCCCAGGCGACCTCCTCCAATCGTTTGGGTGTCACGGTGGTCGAGCTGAGCGACGAGCAGAAGAAAAACCTGGATATCCACTCTGGCGTGGTGGTGCGTGAAGTCATGCGCGGCCCGGGTGCCATGGTTGGTCTGCGTCCGGGTGACATCATCACCAATCTCGACAACCAGTCGGTGGATTCGGTAGAGACTTTCACCCAGATTGCTGGCGAGCTGCCGGACAATCGCTCCATCTCGATGCGTGTGATTCGCCAGGGTCGCGCCAGCTATATTACCTTCCGTCTGGCGGAGTGATCCGCTCTGTAGGCCGGTTATCGGTGGTAGCAAGCTCCCGATGACCGGCCCCGGCGGCGATAGCGACATCGCCGCTAATCAGGTACACTCGCCGGCTGTTTTGGGGACTCTTCCCCGCCATCGCCATGTCTGGCAACCCTGTCTGGATGATCCGCGCCGTGAGTGACCTGAGCCTGATTCGCAACTTTTCCATCATCGCCCATATCGACCACGGCAAGTCGACGCTGGCTGACCGCTTCATTCAGCTGTGCGGCGCCCTGAGCGAGCGAGAGATGGAGGCTCAGGTGCTGGACTCGATGGATCTGGAGCGTGAGCGTGGTATCACCATCAAGGCGCACAGCGTGACGCTGTACTACACCGCTAAAGATGGCAAAACCTATCAGCTCAACTTTATCGATACCCCCGGTCACGTCGACTTTCACTACGAAGTCAGCCGGTCTCTGGCTGCCTGCGAGGGTGCACTGCTGGTGGTGGACGCGGCCCAGGGGGTTGAGGCGCAATCGGTAGCCAACTGCTACACCGCGATCGAACAGGGCCTGGAGGTCATGCCGGTCCTCAACAAGATCGACCTGCCGCAGGCAGAGCCCGAGCGGGTCAAGGGTGAGATCGAGAGCGTTATCGGTATCGATGCAACCGACGCGGTGGCCTGTTCGGCCAAGAGCGGTATTGGTGTTGAAGACGTGCTGGAAGCGCTGATCAAGACCATTCCCGCGCCCGAAGGCGAGATCGAAGCGCCCTTGCAGGCACTGATTATCGACTCCTGGTTCGACAACTACCTGGGTGTGGTGTCGCTGGTGCGTGTCAAACACGGCCGCATCAAGAAGGGCGATAAGGTGCTGGTCAAGTCAACCGGTAAGTTCCACCAGGTTGATAGCGTGGGGGTGTTCAGCCCCAAGCACACCGAGACCGCCGATCTGAAAGCGGGCGAGGTGGGCTTCATCATTGCCGGTATCAAAGACATTCACGGCGCGCCGGTAGGCGACACCCTGACGCTGTCTGCAACCCCAGACGTAGCCCCGCTGCCTGGCTTCCAGAAGGTTAAGCCCCAGGTGTATGCCGGTCTGTTTCCGGTCAGCTCTGATGACTTTGAAGATTTTCGCGAGGCGCTGCAGAAGCTGACCCTCAACGACGCGGCGCTGCAGTTCGAGCCGGAGAGCTCCGAGGCGCTGGGCTTTGGTTTCCGCATCGGCTTCCTCGGCATGCTGCACATGGAGATCATCCAGGAGCGCCTGGAGCGCGAATATGACCTGGATCTGATCACCACAGCACCGACGGTGGTGTTCGAGGTAGTGAAAAAGGGTGGCGAGATCATCTACGTCGATAACCCTTCACTGCTGCCTGATCCCTCGGTCATTGAAGAAATGCGTGAGCCGATTGTGCGCGCCAACATTCTGGTGCCGCAGGACCACCTGGGTAGTGTGATTACCCTGTGCGTTGAGAAGCGCGGCGTGCAGCATGACATGGTTTTTCTCGGCACTCAGGTTCAGGTTACCTATGATCTGCCGATGAATGAGGTGGTACTCGACTTCTTCGACCGGCTAAAGTCGGTCAGTCGCGGCTATGCCTCGCTGGATTACAGTTTTGATCGCTTCCAGGCCGCCAAGCTGGTGCGTCTGGATATCCTGATCAACAGTGAGAAGGTCGACGCGCTGGCGTTGATCGTGCACCGTGACAACGCAGCCTACAAAGGTCGCCAGCTGGTTGAGAAGATGAAGGACCTGATCCCGCGTCAGATGTTTGATGTGGCTATTCAGGCAGCAATTGGCGGCCAGATCGTCGCCCGTTCGACGGTCAAGGCCCTGCGCAAGAACGTATTGGCCAAGTGCTACGGTGGTGACGCCAGCCGTAAGAAGAAGCTTCTGGAGAAGCAGAAGGCCGGTAAGAAGCGCATGAAGCAGGTAGGTAGTGTGGAAATCCCGCAGGATGCATTCCTCGCGGTGCTCAAGGTCGACAATTAGGGACGGTAAGCACGAACGATGATGCATCTCAATTTTCCGCTGGTGCTGGTTATCGCGGTCGCAGTCAGCGGCTTTCTGGCGTTGCTGGACCGCGTGCTGCTGGCACCGCGTCGTCGTCGTGCTGTTGCCAGCTACGAGGCTCAGGTTGATGTGGCTGACCCGCAGACCATTGAGCGGCTGGAAAAAGAGCCGCTGCTGGTTGAGTACGGCAAGTCGTTCTTTCCGGTCCTGGCCATTGTCTTGGTGCTGCGCTCCTTCCTGGTAGAGCCGTTTCAGATTCCGTCCGGCTCCATGAAGCCCACCCTGGAGGTGGGCGACTTCATTCTGGTCAACAAGTTTGCCTACGGTATCCGCTTGCCGGTAATCGATACCAAGGTCATCCCGATTGGCGACCCGCAGCGTGGCGATGTCATGGTTTTTCGCTACCCGAATAACCCGTCGATCAATTACATCAAGCGGGTTGTTGGCTTGCCGGGTGACCACATTCGTTATGCGGGCAAGCAGCTATATGTGAACGGCCAGAAGGTCGAGCACGAACTGGTCGAGATTGTGCCGGATGATGAGGTGCCCGCTGGCCACCCTTTGCAGTCGCTGGCGAACGCGGCCATCTATCATGAGCAATTGGGCGAGGTCAGCCACCTGATCCGTCAGAAGCAATTATCGCAAACGCCCAAGCCGAACGAGTGGGTTGTGCCGCAGGGGCACTACTTCATGATGGGCGATAACCGTGACAACTCGAACGACAGCCGCTATTGGCAATCAGCTGAGATGCCGCAAGAGTTGTGGGGAATGGTTCCAGACAACTATATTGTAGGAAAGGCTTTCGCCGTGTGGATGCATTGGCCGGAGCCCAAGCTCAGCAACTTGCCAAGTTTCTCGAGCGTCGCCCTGATCCACTGAGGGTGCCAGACAGGACATAACATCAACAACGGACTACGAGGTTATTATGCGCCACTCCCAGAAAGGGGCATCCTTCTTCGGCTGGTTGGCGGTCATCGCCCTGCTTGTTTTCGGCATGGTCATTGCGATGAAGCTGGTTCCCATCTACATGGATCATTATTCACTGCGCAATATCATCACCACGGTCAATGAAGACCCGAGCGTGAAGATCAACTCCCTGCGCGACCTGAACAGCTACATCCAAAAGGGCATGCAGCTGAACAGTATCCGCGACATCGACGCCAAGGAAGCGATCGAGACCACCCAGAGTGGTCAGAATGCCTATACCGTGGTGCTCAAGTACGAAGTGCGCGCGCCACTCCTCAACACAGTGGACCTGTTGGTGCACTTTGACGAAACCTTTATTGTCAGACCTCTCAAGTGAGCAACAAGCTAGACCGACTCGAACGTAAGATTGGCTATACCTTCAAGGACCAGGAGCTGTTGCTGCTGGCCTTGACCCACCGCAGCCTGGGTGGCCGTAACAATGAGCGCCTGGAGTTTCTGGGTGACTCGATCCTCAATTTCGTCGCCGCCGAAATGCTTTTCCAACACTTCCCCCAGGCCCGTGAAGGGCAGCTGTCGCGCCTGCGTGCGCGGCTGGTAAAGGGTGTCACCCTGGCCGAACTGGCCAAAGGCTTTGAGCTGGGTGAGTATCTTCGCCTGGGCTCGGGTGAGCTGAAAAGCGGTGGCTTTCGCCGTGAGTCGATTCTGGCTGACGCCACCGAGGCGATTATCGGCGCGATCTATCTGGACAGCGGCCTGGAAGTGGTGCGCGAGCGCATCCTGCACTGGCTGACTGGCCACATTGCCGACCTGACCCTGGTCGACAATAACAAAGACCCGAAAACCCGATTGCAGGAGTTTCTGCAGTCGCGCCAGGCTGACCTGCCGCGCTATGAAGTGATCGAGAGCAGCGGCGAGGCACATTGCCGTACCTTCAAAGTAAATTGTCAGATTGCCCTGCTGGCCGAACCCACCTTTGGGGTTGGCAGTAGTCGCCGTCTGGCCGAACAGCAGGCAGCGCAGCAGGCGCTGATTGCCCTTGGCGTGGAGCGAGCCGATGACTGATGCCATTTCCCGTTGCGGCTACGTTGCCATCGTTGGTCGCCCCAACGTCGGCAAGTCGACCTTGCTGAACCATATTCTCGGCCAGAAGCTGGCCATCACCTCGCGCAAGCCGCAGACCACCCGCCACACCTTGCTCGGCATCAAGACCGAGGATGAAGTGCAAGCGATCTACGTCGATACCCCCGGCCTGCACAAGGAAAACGAAAAAGCGCTCAATCGTTTTATGAACAAGAGCGCCAGCCAGGCGTTGCGCGATGTCGACGTCGTGCTGTTTGTGGTCGACCGTCTGCGCTGGACTGATGAAGATCAGATGGTGCTTGAGCGCGTGCAGTACGTCAGCTGCCCGGTGCTTATCGTGGTGAACAAGCTCGACCGGATGGAAGACAAGAACGAGTTGTTACCCCATCTGGAGTGGCTGACCCAGCAATTGCCCCAGGCCGAGGTGGTACCGGTATCCGCGCTGCAGGGGCGCAATATCGATCGTCTCGAGTCGCTGATTGCCGAGCGTTTGCCAGAAAGCGAGCACTTTTATCCTGAAGACCAGCTGACCGATAAGAGCTCGCGCTTTTTGGCGGCGGAGCTGGTGCGCGAGAAGGTCATGCGCCAGTTGGGCGCCGAGATTCCCTACCAGGTAGCCGTTGAAATCGAGCAGTTCAAGCAGGAAGGGCGCATTCTGCATATTCATGCGCTGATTCTGGTTGAGCGTGATGGTCAGAAGAAAATCATCATTGGCGATGGTGGCGAACGTCTGAAAAAAATCGGCCAGGAAGCGCGACTCGATATGCAGAAGCTGTTCGGCAGCAAGATCATGCTCAACCTGTGGGTTAAGGTACGCCGCGGCTGGTCTGATGACGAGCGTGCGCTAGGCTCGCTGGGCTACCGCTTCGACGACTGACGCCGATGTCTGAAGCGCTGCAGCCCGCCTATGTGTTGCACAGTCGGCCCTACCGTGACACCAGCGCGCTGGTTGACCTGCTCAGCCTGCGTGACGGCCTGCAGCGCGTGGTCTGGCGTGGGGCGCGCGGCAAAGGGCGCGGCACTCGGCCGCAACCCTTTGTACCGCTGCTGGTCAACTGGTACGGTCGGGGCGAGCTGAAGACCTTGCAGCAGGCCGAGGTGGCCGGCGCTCACGCGCGCTTGCAAGGTGATGCGCTGTTTAGCGGCCTCTATCTCAACGAATTGCTGGTGCGTCTGCTGTCGCCAGGCGATGCACAAACCCTGCTATTTGCTGCTTATCAGCAAGCACTGGAGCAACTGGCGGCGCCGCTGGACAGCGTCGAGCCGGTGCTGCGCAGTTTTGAATGGCAGTTGCTGCAGCTGCTGGGTTACGGTTTCAGTTTGCAGGAAGACGCCTGGCAGCAGCCACTGCTGGCCCACGGCAGCTATGCCTGGAGCACAGAGCAGGGCCTGTACTCGGTGCCTCCTGGCAACAACGGCGCCTTGCCGGGCGCCGGCCTGTTAGCCATGGCCGCTGCCGACTGGCAGCATCCCGATGCCCTGCCAACTGCCAAGCGGCTGATGCGTCAGGCATTGGCGGTGCATCTGGGCGGACGTCCGCTGATCAGTCGCCAGTTGTTTGCAGCCGCCCGTGGTAGTGGCCAATCCTGAATTTTTGGCGGCGCCGGTGGCGCTGTTGCGACCTAATGGAGAGTTTTGCATGAGTCAGTCAGACCGGGTGCTGCTGGGCGTCAATATTGATCACGTAGCGACACTGCGCCAGGCGCGCGGCACGCGCTACCCTGATCCGGTGCAAGCGGCTATCGAGGCCGAGCAGGCTGGCGCCGACGGTATTACCGTGCATCTGCGGGAAGACCGGCGCCATATCCAGGAGCGCGATGTGCGCCTGCTGGCAGAGGTGCTGCAAACGCGGATGAACTTTGAAATGGCGGTGACCGATGACATGGTCGCCTTTGCCGAAGAGATTCGCCCCGCGCATGTTTGCCTGGTGCCTGAGCGCCGCGAGGAGCTGACCACCGAGGGCGGCTTGGACGTCTGCGGTAACGAAGCTAGGGTACAGGCAGCCATCGAGCGCTTGGCTGCAGCAGGGTGTGAGGTCTCGCTGTTTATCGATCCGGACGCGCGCCAGATTGAAGCAGCCAAGCGCCTCGGCGCGCCGGTCATCGAATTGCACACTGGCCACTATGCCGATACCGAGGGTGCTGAGCAGCAGCAGGCGCTGTCGCGCATCCGCGAGTCTGTCAACTATGCCCGCAAGCTGGGGCTGGTGGTGAACGCGGGGCATGGTCTGCACTATCACAATGTGCAGGACATTGCGGCCATCCCGGGTATCAATGAACTGAACATTGGCCACGCGATCATTGCCCGCGCGTTGTTTTCCGGGCTGGCGGGGGCGGTACGTGACATGCGGCAGTTGATTCAGGAATCGTCGCGCCAATGATTCGTGGCATCGGCACCGATCTGGTTCTAGTCAGCCGCATTGAAGCGGTGCTGTCTCGCCAGGGCGAGCGCTTTGCACGGCGTATTCTTACTGCTGACGAATTTGCTCGCTTTGCGGAGCATGGACAGCCTGCCCGTTATCTGGCCAAACGTTTTGCCGCCAAGGAAGCGATTCTCAAGGCGTTGGGGACAGGCCTGGCTGGTGGGCTGTCTTGGCAGCACATGCAGATTGATCGCGACGAGCTGGGCGCACCGCAGGTGGTGCTCAGCGGTGTGGCTGCCGAGCGGCTGGCGGCTGGCGGCGGTGGACGCATGCTGCTGTCGCTGAGTGATGAGCGTGAACAGGCCCTTGCCTTTGCTGTGTGGTCACTCGACTGACGCGCTCGCCTCTTGCAGCCGCTCTATCGCTTCGAGCAGGCGTTGAATGTCCTCCTCGGCAGGCGCTTTCTGCTTAAGCCGGGTTTCTGCCTGCAGGCAGCGGCGACGCAGCTCAGGCACGCCGCAGTAGCGCGTGGCGCCGTGCAGCCGGTGTACGGTCTCTAGCAAACGCTGCTGATCGCCGTCTTGCAGGCTCTGCTCTATGGCCAGGCGGTCGATCGGCAGGTTCTGCATCAGCATTTCCAGCATGTCTCGCGCCAGGTCGGCCTTGCCAGCGGCCAGGCGCAGCCCTTCCTCATGATCCAGCACCGGGTTGGCGGCGGGTTTGTCTGGTGCCTGGTTCTGCGGTGCGGTGTCGGGGTGCTGGAGGTCGCGTCCGGTCCACTTGCGGATGCTGTCGCGCAGTTGCTCCGGGCTGATGGGCTTGCTCAAGTAGTCGTTCATGCCGCATTTGAGTAGTTTGCGGCGCTCTTCGGCGAGGGCATGGGCGGTCAGCGCAACGATGGGCGTGGGCGCCTGCTCGCTTAGCTCTTCGCGCAGGCGAATCTCCTCGGTGGTCTGGCGTCCGTCCATGCCAGGCATCTGTACATCCATGAAAATCAGGTCAAAGCGCTGCTCACCAAGCACTGCCAGCGCGGCCTCACCACTGGCGACGGCGCGCACGCGGGTGCCCATTTCCAACAAGAAGGTTTCCACCAGTTTGAGGTTGGCGGCGTTGTCGTCCACGCAGAGGATAGTCACGCTGTCTGGGTTGGCGCGGCGCTCCTGTTCTGGGTCTGTGTTGGGGCTGGTCTGGCCGATCGCGCGCGGTTGTAACAGTTGCGTGGTGGCGCGAAACAGTTTGCGCATGCACAGCGGTCGGGAGAGCACGGCGCAGCTGCCCTCGGGCAATTGATCGAGCTGGCTGGACTGGGCAACCGCGTTGACCAGCAGCACGCTGTGGCAGCCCTGTGCACTCCAGCGTTGTATGTGGGCCATGCTGTCTGCCAGGCCGTGCTCACTGCTTTCGCTACTTAGTAGCACGAGCTGGGGCGCATCGCCTCCCGTACCCTGCACCGCATTGTCGAGGGCGGCCAGGCTGGGCACGATATGGGTCTGCAGGCCCAGGTCTTCCAGGGCATGCAGCAGTGCCTGACGGCTCAAGGGGTTGGGCTCAAACACGGCGGCGCGCTGGCCTTCGAGCGGGCGGTTGGGCAGGTCGTCGTCTGCCTGGCTGGATTTGTTCAGCGCCACTGTCAGCCAGAACTCGGAGCCGGCGCCAGGGGTGCTGTGCAAGTTGATCTCACCATGCATTTGCTCGACCAGGCGCTTGGTAATCACCAGCCCAAGGCCGGTGCCGCCGGTCTGGCGAGTGGGTGAGTTGTCGATTTGGCTGAAGGCGCGGAACAGAGACTTTTGCTGCGCCTCGGATAGCCCCACGCCGGTATCGGTGACGCTGATGCGCAGCACTGCGCTGCTGTCGTTGTCTTCCTCCAGCATCACGCGCAGGCAGACGGAGCCCTCGTGGGTGAACTTGATGGCGTTGCTCAGCAGGTTGGAGAGGATCTGCTTGAGCCGCAATGCGTCGCCGCTCAGCCCTAGCGGCACGTCGCGGTAGATCAGGCTGACCAGTTCTATCTGTTTCTGGTGCGCGGCGGGCGCCAGCATGGTCAGCGTGTCCTCGATCAGGTCACGCAGGTTGAAGGGCATGTTCTCCAGCACCAGCTTGCCGGCTTCAATTTTCGAGAAGTCGAGGATCTCGTTGATGATCTCCAGCAGGCTGTTGGCCGATTTGCTGATGGTGTCCAAGTATTCGTTCTGCCGCGGCGTCATCTCGGTGCGTTGCAGAAGGTTGCTGAAGCCCAGAATGCCGTTGAGCGGTGTGCGCAGCTCGTGACTCATATTGGCGAGAAACTCAGACTTGATGCGGCTTGCCTCCTGTGCGGCCTTGCGCGCCATGTCCAGCTCGATGTTCTGCACCTCGATGGTTTCCAGCGTCTGACGCAGGTCTTCGGTGGCCTGCTCGACGTTTTGCTGCAGCTCGCCCTGGGCGCTTTGCAGGGCCTGGGTCATGGTGTTGACACCCTCTGCCAGGTCGTCCAGCTCGCGGGCGCCCTGACGGGGCAGGCGTACATCCAGCTGGCCCTTGCTGATGCGCGCAATGGCCTGGTTGATCTCGACGATAGGGTCGATGATGTGGCGCCCCATGGTGCTGACCATCAACCCGGTGATCAGCAGGCCGAGCAGGATCAACACCAGGGTGGTCAGCAGGGTCTGATAGCTACGCAGCTGGGTATTGCCGTGGCTCAGCTCTACCTCAAGCCAGCCAATCAGTGCATCGGCTTCCAGGTCGCTACGCTCGGCCGCGCTGAGCAGTTCCGGGCTGGCCTGCAGGGGCAGAATAAAGCGGGTGCTGCGCTCGCCAGTGCGAACCTGCAGGCCGGTACCAGCGGCCAGCGGGCTCTCTGGGAGCGCACGGTTGGCGACCAGCATCTGTGGGCCGCTGTGCTCCAGCAACTGGTTGTCGGCGTCGTAAAGGGCAACAGCGCGTACGTCCTGATAATTCAGGGTGTTGGCCAGGGTGGTGCGCATGCGCTGCGGCTGACCGGCCAGCAAGGCCTCGGTGGCCGGACGCTGCAGGTGCTCGGCGGTGAGCTGGCCGCGTTCAAGCAACTGCTTCTGCAGATCGCCAAGGTGTTGCCAGCTGAAATAGATGCCGACCGCTGCCGCCAGGATGCCGGCGGGAATCAGGGTCATCAGCAGAAGTCGGGCCTTGATGCCGATTTCATTCATTTGGGGGCAGTCCCATTTTCTTGTTCAGGCGCCCGCTCAGGGTCTGTGCCTGGCGGGGCGTAAAATGCGCAGTTTGGTGGGCCAAATTACGTCGTTGCCGGTATCATAGGCCGCTTGAGCAAAAAGCACAGCCTTGGCGGCCCAACTAGTAGTGGGTCAAGGCACCACGGTGATTTTATGACGCAGCATTATCCGACCATCGCCGATTGTATCGGCAATACTCCGCTCGTCCGCTTGCAGCGGCTGCCGGGCAATACCAGCAACACCATTCTGGTCAAGCTGGAGGGCAACAATCCGGCTGGCTCGGTGAAGGATCGACCGGCACTGTCGATGATTGAGCGCGCCGAGGCGCGCGGCGACATTCAGCCCGGCGATACGCTGATCGAGGCCACCTCCGGCAACACCGGTATCGCGCTAGCCATGGCGGCGGCCATCAAGGGCTACCGCATGGTACTGATCATGCCGAACAACATGAGCGCCGAGCGCAAGGCCGCGATGACCGCCTACGGCGCGGAGCTGATCGAGGTTACTCAGGCTCAGGGCATGGAAGGTGCGCGTGATCTGGCGTTGCAAATGCAGGCTGAAGGGCAGGGCAAGGTGCTGGATCAGTTTGGCAATCAGGACAACCCTGAGGCGCACTATCAGGGCACTGGCCCCGAGATCTGGCGCGACACGGGTGGCACGGTGACGCACTTTGTCAGCTCGATGGGTACCACAGGAACCATCATGGGCACGTCCCGCTACCTCAAGGAACAGAACCCGGCGATTCAGATCGTCGGCCTGCAGCCTGTCGAAGGGGCTGCAATTCCAGGCATCCGGCGCTGGCCGAAGGAGTATCTGCCGACCATTTTCGACGATACCCGGGTTGATCTGGTGATCGACATGGGGCAACAGGAAGCCGAGGTCACCATGCGCCGGCTGGCGCGTGAAGAGGGCATTTTTTGTGGCGTGTCCTCTGGTGGTTCGGTGGCAGCTGCGCTGCGTCTCAGCGCCGAGGTGGAGAATGCCGTTATTGTTGCCATCATCTGCGACCGGGGTGATCGTTATCTCTCCACCGGCGTATACGACGGTCAGGCATGAAGCGCGGTCGCGGGCGCCCGCGCTCAGCCCCGGCAGCCGACGCGCCTGCGGCGGTCGGGCAGCGAATCGAACTGAGCCTGGAGCGCCTGACCCACGATGGCCGCGGTATAGGTCGTTGGCGTGGTCGCACGGTGTTTGTAGAGGGTGGGTTGCCCGGCGAGCAGGTGCAGGCTCGCGTGTTGCGCGCGCGTAGCAAGCTAATCGAAACGCGCCTGGAAACGGTGCAGCAGCCAAGCCCATTACGTCAGCCGCTGCGCTGCATGCACGCCGAGCTATGCGGCGGCTGTAGCCTTCAACATATGTCCCACGGACAGCAGCTTGAAATCAAGCAGCAGGCGCTGGCGCAGCAATTGCAGCACTTTGCCCAGCTGACGCCACAACAGTGGGCGCCAGCCTTGGAGGGGCCCGCCTACGGTTACCGTCAGCGAACGCGGGTGGCCTTGCGCTGGGACCGTGGTCGCCGGCAATTGGATGTTGGCTTTCGGCAACGGGCCAGCAGCGAGCTGGTCAACGTGGAGCAGTGCCCTGTTTTAGTGCCTGAGCTGGAGGCGGTGCTCAAGGCCTTGCCCCCCGTGCTACGGAGTTTGGAGGCGGTTGAGGCGCTGGGCCATGTCGAGTTGATTGGGGCTGAGCATCCGGCCTTGTTGTTGCGCCATCTGCGTCCCTTGTCGGAAGCTGACCAGCAGCGCCTCGTTGCCTTCACGACCGAGCATGGACTTGCGCTTTGGCTGCAAGGTGATGAGGCCGCTCGGGGGCTGGCAGGCACGCTTGAACCCGCCTATCGGCTGGCAGATCAACAGCTTGAGTTGGGCTTTGCCCCCGGGGACTTTACCCAGGTGAACCCGCAGATCAACCAGGCGATGGTCAATCAGGCGCTGGCGTGGTTGGCACCGGAGCAAGACGAGACAGTTCTGGACCTGTTCTGTGGTGTCGGTAATTTTGCCCTGGCGCTGGCCCGTGCTGGCGCTAAGGTGACGGGTATCGAAGGTAGTGTGGAAATGGTGGCCCGGGCCACAGACAATGCTCGGAAAAACGGCCTCGGTCAGGTGCACTTTTTGGCGGCCGACTTGTCGAAGCCCCTTGAAGTGCCGCCGGACTCACCACGCTACACAGCAGCGTTGCTTGATCCGCCGCGTGACGGCGCCGAGCAAATGGTAGTGGATCTGGCCGCATTGGCGGTTGAGCGGATACTTTACATTTCCTGCAACCCGGCAACGCTGGCGCGGGATGCAGGCATTTTGGCAGGCAAGGGCTACACCCTGGTTCGGGCGGGCATCATGGATATGTTCCCCCAAACTGCCCATGTCGAGGCCATGGCACTGTTCCGGAGGCAATAGATCGCCGCCGGGCGAGGA
>DBHE01000199.1 GCA_002296055.1 Pseudomonadaceae bacterium UBA836 | reverse complement strand
CCCAGCACGATCAGCTTGGCGCCAACCGGGATGTCGGACTTCTCGACGTGGGTTGCACGAATGTTGCCCATGCCACCGGCGATCATGATCGGCTTGTGGTAACCACGGGTTTCCGGGCCACGGGGCGAGTCGATGGTGGTCTCGAAGGTACGGAAGTAACCGTTCAGGTTCGGACGACCGAATTCGTTGTTGAACGCGGCACCACCCAGCGGGCCTTCGATCATGATCTGCAGCGGGGTAACAATGCGCGACGGCTTGCCGTTGTCTTCTTCCCACGGTTGGACGAAGCCCGGAATACGCAGGTTGGAGACGGTAAAACCGGTCAGGCCGGCCTTCGGCTTGCCGCCGATACCGGTGGCGCCTTCGTCACGGATCTCACCACCGGAACCGGTGGACGCGCCCGGGAACGGCGCAATCGCGGTCGGGTGGTTATGGGTTTCCACCTTCATCAGGATGTGTACCGGCTCTTCATGGGCGCGATACTCGTTGCTGCCCGGCACCGGGAAGAAGCGGCCTGCGGTGAAGCCTTCGATCACAGCGGCGTTGTCTTTATAGGCCGACAACACGCCATCGCTGTGCATCTGGTAGGTGTTCTTGATCATGCCGAACAGGCTCTTGTCCTGCGCTTGGCCGTCGATGTCCCAGCTGGCATTGAAGATCTTGTGTCGGCAATGCTCGGAGTTGGCCTGAGCGAACATCATCAGTTCAACGTCGCTCGGGTTGCGGCCAAGGCCGGTGAAGCTTTCGACCAGATAGTCGATCTCGTCTTCAGCCAGCGCCAGGCCCAGGCTGCTGTTGGCTTCAACCAGCGCCTCACGGCCACCGGCCAGGATGTCGACACGCTGGAACGGCTTGGGCTCGGTGTGCGCGAACAGCGCTGCTGCCGCATCCAGATCATCCAGCGCCAGCTCGGTCATGCGGTCATGCAGCTCGGCTTTCAGCGTCGCGCGGTCATCCGCCGACAGTTTGCCGCTGACGTAGTACGCGATACCGCGCTCCAGACGCAGCACCTGGCTCAGGCCACAGTTGCGCGCGATGTCGGTCGCCTTGCTGGACCAGGGAGAGATGGTGCCAAACCGCGGCACAACCAACACCAGTTCGCCAGCGGGCTCTTCTACCGGTACGGACGGGCCGTAGCGCAGCAGGCGGTCAAGCACCTGCGCGGATTGCTCGTCCAGCTCGCTGCTCAGCTCGGCGAAATGCATGAACTCGGCGTACACCCCGGTCACTGCGGCAAGGCGGCTTTGCAGCTTGGCGAGCAACTTGGTACGACGAAAATCGGAAAGGGCTGGGGCTCCACGCAGGATATGCATGTCGGTATCGGCCTCGGGATGCGAACAGTGGGAAAAAGAAGGCGCATAGGATACCCCAAGCGGGGCGTTGGAGCCATGCCGCGCTGGCCAGCGGCAGCCCTGCTGTGATTACGCCAGCGGCTATTGCCGCAGCGCGCTTTTGCCTATACTGGCGCCATGCATCGACCAGCCCTTCGCCTTCCCCGTTTCAAGGCTCTGGCCACCGCCCTGTGCGCCGTGTTGCTGACAGCCTGTGAGCAAAGCACCCAACTGGAACAGATTCAGGAGGACGGCACCCTGCGCGTGATCACCCGCAACACGCCGACCACCTTCTATCAGGACCGCAATGGCGATACCGGGCTGGAATATGAACTGGCCAAGCGCTTTGCCGACAGTCTGGGCGTGGGCCTGGACATGCAGGCCGCCGACACCCTCGACAGTCTCTATCAGCAGTTGGGCGAAGCCGATGGCCCACAGGTGGCGGCAGCCGGCTTGACCGTCAACCCGGCGCGTAGCGAGCAGATTCGCTTCGCCGCGCCCTATCTCGATGTAATACCGCAGGTAGTCTATCGACGCGGCAGCCGCAAACCCCGCAGCATTGAAGACCTCTACGACCAGCGCCTGATGGTACTCAAGGGCAGCACCTTGGCTGACGAACTGCGCACCTTGCAGCAAAGCCACCCGGAGCTGACCTTTGAGGAGTCGGACAGCGTTGAGGTGGTTGATCTGCTGCGTCTGGTCAACGACGGCGAGATCGACAGCGCTGTGGTGTATTCCAACGAGCTGGTGGTCAACCAAGCGTTTTACCCGGCCGTCAGTGTCGCCTTCGACCTCGGCGACGGCCAGCCGATGGCCTGGGCGCTGCGCCAGTACGCTGACAGCACCCTGCTGGATGCGGTGAATGGCTTCTTCTCGCGCATCAAGGCCGACGGCACGCTGGATCAGTTGATCGAACGCTTCTACGGCCACTCCGATGTACTGGATTACGTGGGCGCCCGCGCCTTCGCCACTCACATGCAGAATCGCCTACCGCGCTTTGAAACCTTTTTGCGTCAGGCAGGTGATCAGAACGCACTGGACTGGCGCCTGCTGGCCGCCATGAGTTATCAGGAGTCGCTCTGGGACCCGAACGCGCGCTCGGCCACCGGCGTGCGCGGGCTGATGATGCTGACCCTGCCAACCGCCAAGTTCGTAGGCGTGACCAACCGCGTTGACCCGCAGCAGAGTATTAACGGCGGCGCGCGCTACCTGATCTGGGTGCGCGACCAGATCCCGACCGACATCCCCGAGCCCGACCGTACCTGGTTTGCGCTGGCAGCCTACAACGTTGGCCTGGGCCACCTGGACGACGCCCGCAAGCTGACCGCCGACGGCGGTCGCGACCCCAACCGCTGGGTCGACGTAAAGGATTTTCTGCCGCTGCTGCAGAAGAAGGAGTGGTACAGCAAAACACGCTACGGCTACGCCCGCGGCTCAGAGCCGGTGCACTACGTGCAGAACATCCGTCGCTACTACGACATCCTGCAATGGGTCACCCAACCCCAATCCGAATCCCGCCAGCAACCGGCCGAGCAGTACCACGCGCCGGGGATTCTGGAGCAGTTGCCGGATGGGGTTTAGCGCAGCGCATCGCGCTGCGCTAAACCGCTGCAAGCTATAAGCCGCAAGCTAAAACCAAAAGCAAAACCGCGCCCCAGCGAGCAGAGCCTTCTGGGCTTTATTTCGGAGACTTGAACTACCTCTCCGAGCCAATAAAAAACCCGCGCGATTCAACACCGCACGGGTTTTGCTTGCAGCTTAAGGCTACGCCTTCCGCCTCTCCCTAAAAAACGCCGACAACAACGCCCCACACTCCT
>DBHE01000126.1:18629-19562 GCA_002296055.1 Pseudomonadaceae bacterium UBA836 | reverse complement strand
TGTGGGTATGCACCGACAGCACGCCGGAAATGGCGTAGGACAGCTGTGCCCACGGGTGGCTATGCCAGAGCGTGGTGGTGCCGCGTTGCAGTGATTCGCTGCGAGCATACAGCGGCCGCGGCAGGGCGGGCAGATCGGGTACGGCACGGTGATTCAGGCGCTTTTGTCCGNNTCCGGCCAGGGCAGGTACAGGCCGGTGTCACGGGCGGCGGTCAGCTGGTCCAGCAGTACGGCAACCAGTCGGCCATCGGCACCGCTTTCGTCGTACTCGATGGGAATCTGCCCGAACTGGTTGATCAGCTCGCGGGTCAGCGGGTTGATTTCCAGCACGGCGCACTGGTCGGCGCGCCAGGGCATGGCGTCGCGCTCGATATAGAGGCTGCGCATTTCGGTATCCGGCGAGCTGATGACCGCGTGCGGCAGGTCGGGTGGCACTAGAATGGCCCGCTGCGGCGGCGCCAGAAAACGGCCGCTGTGAGTGTGCACTGCCAGTACCCCGGAGATGGCGTAGGACAGCTGCGCCCACGGGTGGCTGTGCCAGAGCGTGGTGGTGCCGCGCTGCAGTGATTCGCTGCGGGCGTACAGCGGCCGGGGCAGGGCGGGCAGGTCGGGTACGGCGCGGTGATTCAGGCGCTTTTGTCCGTTTGTCGACATTGTGCTGTCCAATCGCGTTAGCTGGTCGTTGGCCAAGACAGTAAACTCCCTCCCCGCACGTCGCAACATTGATAACGAAAAACGAGACATTGCCATGGCACGACCACGCTTTTTACCTGACAACATGACCCTCTGCCTTATTGCTGTCGTCATTGCCGCCAGCCTGTTTCCCGTGCACGGGCAGGCAGCTGTCGCCTTTGATGGCCTGACCAACGCGGCCATTGCGCTGCTGTTCTTCATGCACGGCGCCAAGCTGTCGCGTGAGGCAATCATTGCCGG
>DBHE01000126.1:4081-18212 GCA_002296055.1 Pseudomonadaceae bacterium UBA836 | reverse complement strand
CTGGTAGGGGATGAACTCTATCTGGGCATTCTGTTCCTCTGCGCGCTGCCAGCCACCGTGCAGTCGGCGATTGCCTTTACCTCGATTGCCCGTGGCAACGTGGCTGCAGCGGTCTGCAGTGCGGCGACCTCCAGCCTGGTGGGTATTTTTGTCACGCCGCTGCTGGTACTGCTGCTGATGGGCGCGCAGGCGGGTGAATCCAGCACGCTGGACGCCATCGGCAAGATTGTGGTGCAGCTGCTGTTGCCCTTTATTGCAGGCCAGATTGCCCGGCGCTGGATCGGTGACTGGGTCGCGCGTAACAAGAGCTGGTTGAAGAGTGTGGACCAGGGCTCGATCCTGCTGGTGGTGTTTGGCGCGTTCAGTCACGCGGTAGTCGAGGGTATCTGGCAAACCGTGCCCTTGACCGAGCTGCTGGGTCTGGTTGTCGCCTGCTGCCTGCTGCTGGCGCTGGTGCTGGGGCTGACTGCCTGGCTAGGTCGCCGTCTGGGCTTTAACGTCGAAGACCGCATCACCATCATCTTCGCCGGTTCCAAGAAGAGTCTGGCGACCGGTGTACCGATGGCGCAGGTACTGTTCGCCGGCGGTGCGCTGGGCACGCTGATTCTGCCGCTGATGCTGTTCCATCAGATTCAGCTGATGGTCTGCGCGGTGCTGGCCGAGCGTTACGGCCGCCGCGCCGAGACCGGCGCAGAAGAAGCCGCCTGAGTTATCCCAGACTGCCCTGCGGTAGATGATCCAGCGGTACTGCGGTCTGCGACTTCACGGTCGAGATGGCAAAGTTGCTGCGAATGTCGCTGACCGCAGGGAGTTTGAGCAGGGTGCTGAATAGAAAGTCCTCGTAGGAGGCCAGGTCTGGCAGCACCACCTGCAGCAGAAAGTCCGACTCGCCTGACACCACGTGGCAGGAAATCACTTCCGGCAAATCAATCACCGCGGCGCGAAAGGCGTTGGCCGACTCGTCGTGGTGCCGCTCGACCTTTACCCCCACAAACACAGTTAACCCAAGGCCCGCTTTGCTGCGATCCAGCTGCGCGTGGTAGCCACGAATCACGCCTGCCTCTTCCAGCAAGCGCACCCGGCGCAAACACGGCGAGGGTGACAGGCCGACTTCTTCGGCCAGTTGCACGTTGCTCAGTTTGGCATTGCGCTGCAGGGCGTCGAGGATGCGTCTGTCCAGGTTATCCAAGTTCATTGGCATATTCTCAATTTATTTGATTATTAGCTGGCAGTTTATGCCAATAACTAAAACGTTGGCGCACTAACTCGCAATGACCTGTATCGCCACTCGGCCCTACCATAGCTGCTGAGAGATGACACGGCCGGAGCGCGCCTGAGATGACCGAATTGTGGATGTTTGTTGGTGCCCTGGCGGTGGCGTATCTGGTCCCGGGGCCGGATATGCTGCTGCTATTGCAGACGGCTGCGAGCCATTCGCGCTGGCAGAGCGTTGGCACCATCGCCGGTCTCGCGCTGGCTCGCGCGGCCCACGTGGCGCTGGCGGGGCTTGGTCTGGCGGCGCTGCTGCAGACCGCGCCCTGGGCCTTTAACGCGGTGCGCCTGTTCGGCGCGGTCTATCTCATCTGGCTGGGCGTCTCTATCTGGCGCGCCTCGTCACTGGTGCCGGAGGTCGGCGCTGCGCGTCGCTCGCCAACCGTGTGGGCTGCATTCTGGCGCGGGCTTCTGACCAACATCAGCAACCCCAAGGCGCTGTTGTTCTGCTCGGTGTTGTTGCCGCAGTTCATTGATCCCCATGGCGGCAGCGTCGCCTGGCAGTTCACCCTGCTGGGCATCATTTTGCTGCTGATCGGTGTGTGCTTCGATCTGGTTTACGTCGCCAGCGGCAGGCTGATGGGTGGCTGGCTGCGCGAGCGCCCACGCTTGCAGCAGCTGCAGCGTTGGGCTTTTGGCGCGCTGTTGGTGGGCTTTGGCGCACGCTTGGTGTTTTAGTACAGGGAGCGCGAGAATTCGGCATTGACCTGCTGAACCTGGCTCGACATTCTTTGTCGTCTACCCTTTGGGTCTGATTTCAGAGCATAGGAAGACAGCGCATGACTGACAGCAGTTATACACCCCCCAAGGTCTGGACCTGGGATAGCGAGAACGGCGGCAAGTTTGCCAGTATCAATCGCCCGATTGCCGGACCGACCCACGACAAGGATCGGCCGGTGGGCAAGCACCCGTTCCAGCTGTATTCGCTGGCCACGCCCAACGGCGTCAAGGCCACCATCATGCTCGAAGAACTGCTGGCGCTGGGCCACAGCGGCGCTGAATACGATGCCTGGCTGGTGCGCATCAATGAGGGTGACCAGTTCAGCAGCGGCTTTGTGGAGGTTAACCCCAACTCCAAAATTCCGGCGCTGATGGACCACGGCACCAACCCGCCCACGCGGGTGTTCGAGTCTGGCTCGATCCTGCTGTATCTGGCGGAGAAGTTTGGCGCGCTGCTGCCGACCGATCACGGCAAGCGCACCGAAGCGATGAACTGGCTGTTCTGGCAGATGGGCTCGGCGCCCTACTTGGGTGGTGGTTTTGGCCACTTCTATGCCTACGCGCCGGAAAAGTTCGAGTACCCGATTAATCGCTTCGCCATGGAAGTGAAGCGTCAGCTGGACGTGCTCAACCGCCACCTGGCCGACAACCGCTACATGGCGGGCGACGAGTACAGCGTCGCCGATATCGCCATCTACCCCTGGTACGGCCTGCTGGTAGAAGGTGCTCTGTATGATGCGGCTGAATTCCTTTCGGTGCACGAGTACGAGCATGTGCGCCGCTGGGCCGCCGAGATTTCCGAGCGGCCAGCCGTGCAGCGCGGTCGCCGGGTCAATCGCGTGTGGGGCGATGAAGCCCTGCAGGTGGCCGAGCGTCACGACGCCAGCGATATCAGCGACGCCTGAACGCAGCGCGGTACTCGACTTCAAACAGCCTCCGCAATGGAGGCTGTTTGCGTTTCAGCAGGTGCGTTTATTCCTCCTCTGGCCAGTTCCGCGTGTCGGCCCACATTGCCCGATCGCGATAATTGTTATAACGTAACGTTTTTGTGCGGTCTCAATTGAAACGCCCAGCAGAGTGCGGTGGTGAGGCTGCTCACGCCTGTCCAGAGGAATACCCGATGAATGATCTCGCCCGGTCTGCGCCTGCAGCCCGCAAACTCCCCGTTACCGTGCTGTCCGGCTTTCTTGGTGCCGGCAAGACCACGCTGCTCAACCACCTTTTGAACAACCGCGAAGGTCGTCGCCTGGCGGTTATCGTCAATGACATGAGCGAAGTGAACATTGACGCAGCGCTGGTGCGTGATGGCACCGCGCAGTTGTCACGGACCGACGAAAAGCTGGTGGAAATGAGCAATGGCTGCATCTGCTGCACCCTGCGCGAAGACCTGCTCGAAGAGGTCTCCCGGCTGGCTGCCGAAGGGCGCTTTGATCAACTGGTGATCGAGTCCACCGGTATCTCCGAGCCGCTGCCGGTGGCCGAGACCTTCACCTTTGAGGCCGAAGACGGCAAGAGCCTCAACGAGGTTGCCCAGCTCGACACCATGGTCACCGTGGTGGATGGCTTTAACTTTCTGCGTGATTACAGCTCGCAGGACAGCGTGCAGGAACGCGGCGAATCACTGGGCGAAGAAGACGAGCGCAACGTGGTCGATCTGCTGATCGAGCAGGTGGAGTTTTGCGATGTCATCGTCGTCAATAAGACCGACCTGATCAGTGCAGAAGAGCGCGACCGCTTGATCGCCATTCTGGCCAGCCTCAACCCGCGCGCGCGCATCGAGATGGCCGAGTTTGGCCAGGTGCCGCTGGATCGGGTACTCGATACCGGGTTGTTTGACTTTAGCGCTGCCTCCCAGGCGCCCGGCTGGCTGCAGGAGCTGCGCGGCAGCCACACGCCGGAAACTGAAGAGTACGGTATTGGCAGTTTTGTCTACCGTGCCCGTCGCCCGTTCCACCCGCAGCGCTTCTTCACCCTGGTCAACAGTGAGTGGCCGGGCGTGGTGCGCTCCAAAGGCTTTTCTGGCTGGCCAGCGCGCCCGCCATGGCCGGGCAATGGTCGCAGGCGGGCGCGGTCGCACGGCACGGGCCGGCGGGTTACTGGTGGGCGGCGGTGCCGCCCGAGCAGTGGCCGGATGACCCTGAGTCTGTTGCCTTGATTCGCAGTAAGTGGGATGAGCAAGTGGGCGATGCTCGGCAGGAGTTGGTGCTGATTGGCATGCAGATGGACCAGAGCGCCCTATGCGCGGCGCTGGATGCCTGCCTGCTGAACGACGAGGAAATGGCGCAGGGCCCTGCCGTTTGGGAGACGTGGCCGAATCCCTTCGAGGGCTGGGAGCGCTAGGCGTAATGCGTACACAGGCACTACTGAGCGCAGGCTCTGCGGCCAGCCACGTCGGGGCTCACTGGGCCACCGGTCCAGATCTCGGCGTGTTGGCCGGGGTATTTGACGAGGCGATCACCATCGCCATCATGCAACGCGAGCTGGCGCCGCAACTGCTGGCTAGTATCGCGGCCCAGTGCGCGGCGCAGCCTTGGGAGCTGGCTTGGCGCGGCGTACCGGATTCGGCGTTGGAACAGGCGCTGACGCGCAGTATGCCCGCGCCACAGCATGCCGGTGAGCTGATTGCCGACGTGCGTCTGCTGGCCGAGGCGGTGGCCTGTTTGTTCGACGTTGATGCGGTGGGCATTCGTATGCGTCTGCTTGCTGGCACCATGTGTCCGCGCTTTCATTGCGACAACCTGCCGGTGCGCCTGGTAACTACCTACAGCGGCCCCGGCAGCGAATGGCTACCCGAGCAGGCGCTGGAGCGCGCCGGCCTGGGCAAGCCCGAGCCGGGTAAACCGGAAGTGGTGCGTGATGCTGGCGCCATTCGGCAGCTGACTGAAGGCGATGTCTGTCTGCTCAAGGGCAGCGGCTGGGTAGGTAATGAAGAGCGCGGCATCGTGCATCGCAGTCCTGCCGTTGCGGCTGGGCAGCAGCGCTTGTTGCTGACGATTGATCCGCAGTTTTGAACGCGGCGCGCGAACCGAGCGGAGGGCGACAAACCGGGCCGGATGATGCAAAGTAGAGCGCGCGTCGAGAACAGGGAGCGTGAATACAATGCGGGCGGCTGAGCAATCCACCAATTTTGGCTTTCTGGCCGAACACGACCCGCTGTTGGTCGAACTGGCTGGCGCCGCTGAGCGTGCCTTTGCCAGCGACCCGAATACCACCCTGATCAAGCTCCGTCAGCTGGGTGAAGCGCTCGCCCAGCATCTGGCCGCCCTGGCCGGCATCACCTTTGATGAACAAACTACTCAGGCGGACCTGCTCTACCGCATCCATCGCGAGTTGAAGCTCGAGCCCGTTGTGCGCGAGCTGTTCCACACCCTGCGTATCGAAGGCAATAAGGCCACCCATCAATTCAAAACGCAGCACCGTGAAGCCATGAGCGGCTTGATTGTGGCGCGCAAGCTGGCGGTCTGGTTTCACCAGTCCTTCGGTAAGGCAGGCACAGGGTTCAAGCCCGGCCCCTTTGTTCCGCCAACCGACCCGAGCGAGCAGCTGCGCAAGCTCCAGGCACAAATCAGCCAATTGCAGAGCGAACTGCAGCAAGCCAGCCTCGACCTCGGCTCAAGCCAGCAACTGAACGAGCTGATCGCCAAAGAGAAAGACGAATACGAAGCCCTCGCCCACGCGATGGACGAGGAATCGCGCGCCCTGGCCGAGCAGGCAGCGGCACACGAGCAGGCGCTGCAAAAACAGCAACACGAATACGAAACCAAGCTCAAGGCGTTGCAGGCGCAACTTGCTGCCCAGGACGACCAGACCCAGTCCGCGCAACGTCAGACCCTTAACCGCCACACCCAAGCTGCAACACAGCACATCGTGCTGGATGAAGCACTGACCCGCATCCTGATCGACCAGCAGCTGCAGGAGGCCGGCTGGCAGGCCGACAGCGAAGCGCTGACTTGGAAAAACGGCATCCGCCCGGAGAAGGGCAAGAACATCGCCATTGCCGAGTGGCCAACGCGCTACAAGGGCGAAAAAGGCCGCGCCGATTACGTTCTGTTTGCCGGTCTGACAGCGATTGCCGTGGTCGAAGCCAAGAAGGAAAACACTAACGTCTCCGGCAAGATTCCCCAGGCAGAGCGCTACAGCAAAGGCTTTGAGGTGATGCCGCCACTGACCGGCGCCTGGGAAGAGGCAGGCCGCACCATCGCCTGGCCAGATGAAGCAGACGGCCATTACAAGGTGCCCTTCGTATACTCCTGCAACGGCCGCCCTTTCGTGCCGCAGCTGGCAGAACAGTCCGGCATCTGGTTCCGCGACGTGCGTCACCCGGCCAACACGCGCCGCGCCCTGCAGGAGTTTCATACGCCTGCCGGCCTGCAAGACCTGCTCAAGCGCAGCAAGGAAGACGCCCAGCAAAAGCTGCAGGCCGAACCCTTTGGCTACCTGAAACTGCGCAACTACCAGCAGCAGGCGATCGGTGCGGTTGAGACCGCCCTGGCCAAAGACATTCGCGCCGCCCTGCTGGCCATGGCCACCGGCACCGGCAAAACCCGCACCATCATTGGTTTGATGTATCGCTTTTTGAAAGCCGAGCGTTTCAAACGCATCCTGTTCCTGGTGGATCGCACCTCGCTCGGCCAACAGGCCATCGACGCCTTTCACGATGCGCCGCTGGAGCAAAGCAGCACCCTGTCGCAGATTTATAACGTCGCCGAGCTGGGCGACATGGCCGCCGAAGCCGAAACCCGCATTCAGGTCGCGACCGTGCAGGCGATGGTCAAGCGCATCTTCATGAGCGATAACCCGCCGCCGATTGACCAGTTCGACTGCATCATCATCGACGAAGCCCACCGCGGCTACACCCTCGATCAGGAAATGACCGAAGGGGAAATCGCCACCCGCGACGCTAGTCAGTACCTGTCCAGTTACCGCCGGGTGCTCGACTACTTCGACGCCGTGAAGATCGCCCTGACCGCCACGCCGGCCAAACACACCAGCGACATTTTCGGCAAACCGGTTTACACCTACTCCTATCGCGAAGCCGTCGCCGATGACTGGCTGATCGACCATGAGCCGCCCATCCGCTACCAGACCCTGCTCAGCGAAAACGGCATCAACTTCGCCAAGGGCGAACAGGTCAGCGCCATCAACACCCAGACCGGCGAAGTGGAAAGTGCCGAGCTGGAAGACGAACTCAACTTCGAGGTTGACGCCTTTAACCGCCGGGTTATCAACGAGAACTTCAACCGCGTCATCTGCGAGCAACTGGTGCAGGAGCTTGACCCCTTTGGCGAAGAGAAAACCCTGATTTTCTGCGCCACCGACCTGCATGCCGACATGGTCAAGCGGCTGCTGGACGACGCCTTCAAGGCCCTCTACAACGGCGAATACAACCAGGCGGCGGTGGCCAAGATCACCGGCCAGAGCGACAAGGTCGAACAACTGATCCGCCAGTACAAGAACGAGCGCTATCCCAACATCGCCATTACCGTTGACCTGCTGACCACCGGTATCGACGTGCCGCGCATCTGCAATCTGGTGTTCATGCGGCGGGTCAAGTCACGCATCCTCTATGAACAGATGATCGGCCGCGCCACCCGCCGCTGCGACGAGATCGGCAAAACCGTATTCCGCATCTTCGACCCGGTAGACATCTACGCCGCGCTGAGCGACGTCAACA
Source organism: Pseudomonadaceae bacterium UBA836 (assembly GCA_002296055.1). Classification (GTDB taxonomy): domain Bacteria; phylum Pseudomonadota; class Gammaproteobacteria; order Pseudomonadales; family Pseudomonadaceae; genus Halopseudomonas. The sequence goes on along the minus strand of DBHE01000126.1, from coordinate 10,546 downwards.
CCATGAAGCCGCTGGTCAAAGACCCGAGCATCACACTGGAACAGCTGGTCACAGAGCTGACCGACCCCAAGCAGCTCGAACGCGCGCTGAAGGCCCCGGGCGACGCACCCAATGAGAGCCAGGCCGACGTCGTGCTCAGCCAGCTCAGCCAGAAGGTCATGCGCGTGTTGCGCAAAGCCGAGAAAAAGGCCGAAACCAACGCCCCGCTGAAACACAAGCTGGATGAACTGCAGGACCTCTGGGGTGTTGAACCGAAGAGCCTGCACCGCCACCTGCACAGCCTGGGCCCGACACAGGCCGCCCAGTTCATCAGCCAGCACAGCGGCTTGCTGAATCAACTGGCGCAGGTAAACGACCTGCTCGGCAGCGAGCGCCAGCCGATCCTCTCCGAGCACCACGACGAAATCCGCGAGCGCAGCCAGAGCTACGGCGCACACAGCAAGCCCGAAGACTATCTCGACAGCTTCAACGCCTTCATCCGCGAGCAGCTCAACCAGAGCGCGGCGCTGTCGGTGGTAGTCAATCGCCCCGGCGACCTCACCCGCGAGCAACTCAAGGAAGTGCGCCTGTTGCTCGACGGCGCCGGTTACACCGAAGCCAACCTGCAAAGCGCCGTGCGCAACCAGACCAACCAGGACATCGCCGCCAGTATCATCGGTCATATTCGCCGCGCCGCCATTGGCGAACCGCTGCTGCCCTTTGAGCAGCGCGTCGCCCAGGCCATGCAACGCATCTATCAGAGCCACAACTGGCTGCCGGCGCAACGCAAATGGCTGGAGCGGCTGTCAAAACAGCTGGTGCACGAGGTCATCATCGACCGCGACTTCGTCAACAACCGCTTTGCCGAACACGGCGGCGCCAGGCAGCTCGACAAGGTGCTCAACAGTCAACTCGATACCGTACTGGAAGAACTGAACGAGGCAATGTGGCCGAGTGCAGGCTGAATCCTGCTTGATGCAGCCACAAACGCTTTAATCAGAGCTTCCATAAGAGAGCGCTAATTCGGTAATCGCAGTGACTCCGTGGATGCTTACGCCACCGACATCAGCGCAACACGTGTCGATGTTCTCGTGTTTATTCGACACAACCCGAACGCCCGCCATCAACCGGGCTGCTCGAAGGGCTATCACAAAAATCGGTGCGCCCGTCGGCGTTGTGACTGCGGTCAAAGATGAAATAAGATGCGGCGTTATTTTATTTATATGCGCAAGTTAAAATAACGACCGCGCTTAATTTAACTTGGAGCACGCATGGATCGTGGCATAACAGGGCAGTATGTCCCCAGTATCGCAGGTGGTATTGCCTGCCAGGCGTTTGTGCCTGCCCCGCTGCCACCGCAACCGCCGTTGCAGCTAGACAACAAACTGGCCGGACGCATCAACCAGGCCATGCTGACCCTCGGCCGGCTGGACGCCATAAGCACGCTCCTGCCAGATGCACGCCTATTTCTTTACAGTTACGTGCGCAAGGAAGCGGTCATGTCGTCCCAGATCGAGGGTACCCAGTCCTCGCTGAGTGACCTGATGCTGTACGAAATGGATGGTCTGCCGGGCGTCCCTATGGATGACGTACAAGAGGTCTCTTGTTACGTCAGTGCCCTTGAGCTTGGCGTGCAGCGCATCCGTGAAGGCCACCCGATCAGTTACCGCTTGCTAACCGAGCTGCACCGCGCACTCATGACCTCCGGCCGTGGTGTCAGCAAAGCCCCCGGCAGCTTCCGCCAGAACCAGGTATGGATTGGCGGCCACAGGGCAGACGAAGCCACCTTCGTGCCAACGCCCGCCAACGAACTGGCCAACTGCTGGGCGGCACTTGAGCGTTTCATCAATGACGTCCCCGACGCCACAGACCCGCTGATTAAAGCAGCGTTAGCCCACGTGCAGTTTGAAACCATCCACCCGTTCATGGATGGTAACGGTCGTCTTGGCCGCCTCCTTATACCGCTGATCCTGGTGAGCGCTGGCGTACTCAGTCAGCCACTGCTGTACCTGTCGGTCTTTTTCAAAAAACACCGTCAGTCCTACTACGACAAACTGCAACAAGTTCGTTTAACCGGCGACTGGGAGAGCTGGCTGCTGTTTTTTGTTGACGCCGTCAGCGCAACAGCCACCCAGGCCGTCAACACGGCTCAACAACTTAATGCCCTGCGTGACGCCCATCGTTCGCACATAGGCAATCTCGGGCGCATGGCTCCATCCGCTCGGCAGGTACTGGACGTGCTGTTTCAATACCCCATCGCCAACATCAGCACCCTGGTGAAGCGCGGCGGAATGACCGCTGCGACGGCCGGCAAGGTAATGGATTTGCTCTCGCAGCCCGAGCACGGCCTGGTACATGAACTCACTGGCCAGAAACGTAATCGGGTGTTTGCCTACAGCGCCTACATCGACATACTCAATCAGGATTAACGCCACCATGACCAACAACGACATCGTGCAGAAACTCTGGAACCTCTGCGACGTACTGCGCGACGACGGCATCAACTACAGCGACTACGTCACCGAACTGGTGCTGCTGCTGTTTATCAAGATGGTGCACGAGAACACCGAAGCCGGGCTGCTGGAGAAGCACCCGCTGCCCGCCGGCTGCCGCTGGACCGATCTGAACGGCAAATCCGGCATCAACCTGCTGAACGACTACAAGCGTATTCTGCTCAGCCTCTCCACCGGCAAGGACACCGATGGCAATCTGGTGCACGAAGACCCGCTGATCAGCGCCATTTACGCCGACGCCCAAACCCGTCTGCGCGAACCACGCCACCTGGAACAGATGATCCGCACCCTCGACCAGATCGACTGGTTCAGCGCCCAGAAAGACGGCCTGGGTGACCTCTACGAAGGGCTGCTGGAAAAGAACGCCAGCGAAACCAAGTCCGGCGCCGGCCAGTACTTCACCCCGCGCGCGCTGATCAACAGCATGGTGCGCTGCATCAAGCCGCAACCCGGCGAAGTGATTCAGGACCCGGCCGCCGGCACCGCCGGCTTTCTGGTGGCGGCAGACCAATACATGCGCGAGCAGACAGACAGCTATCTGGACCTCAGCGCCAAAGACGCCGCCTTCCAGAAGAACGACGCCTTCGTCGGCATTGAGCTGGTGCCCAACACCCGCCGCCTGTCGCTGATGAACTGCCTGCTGCACGGCATGGAAGGGGATGACGAAGGCGTAGTGCACCTGGGCAACGCCCTGGGCGAAGCCGGCAAAAGCCTGCCACGGGCCGACATCATCCTGGCCAACCCGCCCTTTGGCACCAGCAAGGGCGGCGAAGCCTCCAATACCCGTGACGACCTGACCTTCAAGACCAGCAACAAGCAGCTGGCCTTTTTGCAGCACATTTACCGCAACCTCAAACCCGGCGGCCGCGCCGCCGTGGTGCTGCCAGACAACGTGCTGTTTGAAGCCGGCGTGGGCACCGAGGTGCGCCGCGACCTGATGCACAAGTGCAACCTGCACACCATTTTGCGCCTGCCCACCGGCATCTTTTACGCCCAGGGCGTGAAGACCAACGTGCTGTTCTTCCAGAAAGGCAGCGCCACCGACCCGCAGCAAGCGGAACACTGCACCCAGCGCACCTGGGTGTTTGACTTGCGGAGCAATATGCCCAGCTTCGGCAAACGCACCCCCTTCGGCGACGCCCACCTCAAACCCTTTGAGGACGCCTACGGCAGCGACCCTAACGGCAACAGCCCACGCGCCGAGAATGTTGAGGGTGTTGGAGAACTCAGTCGTTTCCGGTGTTTTACTCGCGAGCAGATTGCCGAACATGGCGACTCGCTGGATATCAGCTGGCTAAAAGACGACAACGCCTTGGATGCCGCTGACCTGCCTGCCCCGGAGGTGTTGGCCGGCGAGGCGATGGCGGAGTTGACCGAGGCGCTGAAGGAGTTGGAGGCGTTGATGGGGGCGTTGGCGCCAACGGAGCTGGAAGCTGGAGGCTTGAAGCTGGAAGATGAGGTGCGGGGATGAGTAAAAGCTTACCGTCCAGTTGGAGCATGGCTGAGTTCGCCGACGTATTCGATCAAGTTTCAACCGCCGGAAAAAATGTGAAAACGAAAGAGTTAAATCCAACCGGCAGAATTCCTGTTGTTGATCAAGGCCGCACATTCATTTCTGGTTACTTGAATGATGATTCGCTTGCTGTATCCAGCGGCTTGCCCTTAGTGCTATTTGGTGACCACACTCGAGAAGTAAAATGGCTGGACTTCAGTTTTATTCCGGGAGCGGACGGGGTAAAACTCCTAAAGCCTAAAAGCGGAATAGACGCCAGATTCTTGTATTTTTTCCTACGAAACTTACCAATTGAGAACAGAGGGTATGCAAGGCATTTCAAGGCGGTCAAAGAGGCTACTTACCCATTACCGCCACTAGCCGAACAAACCCGCATCGCAGCCAAGCTCGACGAGCTGCTGGCTCAGGTCGACACCCTGAAAGCCCGCATCGACGGCATCCCCGCCCTGCTCAAACGCTTCCGCCAATCCGTTCTTGCTAAGGCGGTTTCGGGGCGATTGACTGAGGCGTGGCGCACCCGGTGCTTTCCCGGTTCAATATCGAGAACTAAAGGGGGCTGGCAAGAAATTCCCATAGAGAACTTGTGCAAAGACGAGAAATACTCCCTAGCAATCGGGCCTTTCGGCAGCAACTTGAAAGTGACCGACTATAGACTTAAAGGAAAGCCGCTTGTCTTCGTTCGAGAAATACGTGCAGAAAAGTTCGGAGACGAGAAAACCAAATTCATTACTCCGAAAAAATTCTCAGAGCTAAAGCCCCATCAGGTTTTCGCTGGGGATATTTTAATTACTAAGATGGGGGGGCCGCCTGGAGACGTTGCCGTATATCCAGATAACGCCCCGGATGCTGTGCTTACCGCTGACTGTATAAAAGTATCCATTAATGAGTCGCTAGCCACTCGAGAATTTACTTACTTTCAAATGAAGTCCGACTTGTTCCGGACAAGAGTTAAAGCAATCTCCGCAGGAGTGGCACAACAAAAAGTCAGCTTAGGCAACTTTAGAAAACTGAAATTGTGGGTTCCTCCACTCGACGAACAAACCGAAATCGTCCGCCGCGTCGAGCAGCTATTCGCCTTTGCCGATCAGTTGGAAGCGCGTGTTGTTGCAGCGCAGGAGCGGATCGACAAGCTGACCCAGAGCATTCTGGCCAAGGCGTTTCGTGGTGAACTGGTGCCGCAGGACCCGAATGACGAGCCCGCCAGCGTTCTGCTGGAGCGCATCAAGGCTCAGCGCGCCGCCGCGCCCAAAGCCAAGCGCGAACGCAAGGCAAAAGCCTGACCCGCCGCCTTCCGGAAAGGTCGAGCTCCCGCTCGACCAGCGGCCCGCCCTTCAGCAACAACGCGCGCGTATCGCCAGTTGGGCTAGCTGTTCTCAAGCCCGCAATCCCATAACGCATTTGAGGTCTTGAGCGGAAAGTTTCGCCGCGACAGTGAACGTGAATGCGTGGGAGAGGGTTCAGAAAGAACGGGATTGATCATTTTTCCTCCCGTAGAAAGCGAAAAGCCCCGGTGCAACTCACCGAGGCTATAGCGCCGACCGGGCACCCCCAATCCACTTGTCTCGAAGCATAAGCCACGCTAATAAAATCGCGCAACCTGAGCCCGGGTGGACGTCCACCAAACGGCCGCCACGTTAACGGAGCATTGAGTCACCCCATGAGCGCCTACCAGACCAGCACACTGCTACTCGACGGCATCGCCTTCCAGGTGATCTCCGGCGGCGCCTTTTCGCCCAGCGAGCACGGCATTTGCCCCTACCATGCCGATACCTGGACGCCCACTGGCTACGTGGTTACCTATGCTGTGGTCGACGGCCAGTTGATACTGCAAGGCGTCTACACCAACCACAGCCCGGCTGAGCAGGATTATCTGCAGCAAGATGCCGAGCACACCACGGGTGACTTGCCAACGCAGTTTCAAGGTGATGTCGTCGCGGCTGGCGCTGACGACACCGCAAGGCCGCGTTTTATTGAAAATGCCAATACGCTCGACCCGTTCGGGAGCGAGCTTGATGGCAGCTGGGCGAGCACGCAGAGCCTTTGGCCTAGCCCGAAGCGCAAAGCCGAAGACCGCATCCCGCCGCCTATCAACGGCATAGCGCCCACGCGCCTGTCCGATGATTATTGGCATTACGCGGATATCAATTTGCCGCTCGAGCACCGCGGTGAGCTGCACGTTGACCGCCTACCGCCGCTGACCGGCGATGAAAACCCTGAGTATATCGACGACCTGGTCAGGGCCATCATCGACAGCGGTAACGGCGTCAGCGGTTATCGGCTGCAGTTTGAGCACGGCCAGCTGGTGAAGCAAACCGCCGAGCCCAATGAGCAGTTGGATTTTTTGCTGTCCTTCGGCCGCCCGTGAGCGATAGGGGAGCCTGCACCGCTGGAGCTGCATCAGGGTGCTTGACCCTGTAGCCACTTCAGGGTTTTCAATGGGGTTACTGGCACAGGCCAGTC
>DBHE01000126.1:0-3711 GCA_002296055.1 Pseudomonadaceae bacterium UBA836 | reverse complement strand
CCATCATGACCACAGCCACAGCCACAGCCACAGCCACAGCCACAGCCACAGCCATGGCAGTGGCAGTGGCAAGGTATTGCTGTTTGCCCTGATCTTTACCGGCGCCTTTGCTGTCGTCGAGGTGGTGGCGGGCTTGCTGGCCAACTCACTAGCGCTGCTCTCTGACGCGGGCCACATGCTGACGGACTCGCTGTCGCTGGCGGTTGGGGCGTTTGCTGCCTGGCTGGCTAGCAGACCCGCCTCACGGCAACACTCCTTTGGGCTGCAACGGGCCGAGGTGCTGGGCGCGCTGTTCAATGTCATCTTCATGTTTGTGGTGGTCGCCTTTATTGCCTGGGAGGCGGTGGAGCGTCTGTTTGATACTCCTGAGGTAGACGGCGGGGCGGTGCTATTGGTTGGCGGGCTGGGGCTGCTGGTCAATGTCATCGTTGCCTGGGTGCTGATGCGCGGCGAGCAGAACATGAACGTGCGCGGCGCGCTGCTGCATGTGATGGGCGATTTGCTGGGCTCGGTGGCCGCCGTCGCGGCGGGCTTGATTATCTACCTGGGCGGCCCGTCGATCATGGACCCGTTGCTGTCGCTGCTGGTGTGCGTGCTGATTCTGGTCTCAGCTGTGCGGCTGCTGCGCGCCGTTATCCGGGTACTGATGGAGGGCGTGCCGCAGGGCATCGAGCCGGCCGAGGTGCGCAGTGTGTTAGCCGAGGTTGACGGCGTGCAGGCGGTACACGATCTGCACATCTGGAGCCTGTCTTCCAACAAGCACGCGCTGGCCGCTCATGTCGACATCGACTCGCTGGCGCTGTGGCCACAAGTGCTACCACAGCTGCAGACCCTGCTGCGCGAACGCTTTGGTATCAGCCACAGCACCCTGCAGCCGGAGGATGCTGCGCTGGCAGGGCGCTGCGAGTTGGATGCCGGGTGCGTAGCACCTGCTTAACCCCCTTGCCGCGCAGCAGGGTGGCGCGTACAACGTCCCAAAACGCCCGTTATCGCCCTGTGAGAGGCCCATGACTGACCCACACAACCTGCAACGCTTCCTCGATGCTCAGGCCGACGGCTATGGCGCTGCGCTGGCTGAACTGCAGGCCGGGCGCAAAACCTCGCACTGGATGTGGTTTGTGTTTCCACAGTTGGCCGGGCTGGGGCGCAGCAGTACCGCGCAGTTCTACGCCATTGCTGACCTGACGGAAGCACGTGCCTATCTGGCGCACCCTGTGCTGGGCCCAAGGCTTGAAGCCTGCGCCCGAGCGCTGCTGGCCTGGCCGGAACGCTCTGCCTGGCAGATTCTCGGCTCCCCGGATGACCTTAAGCTGCGCTCCAGCATGACGCTGTTTGCCCAGGCTGCGCCCGATAACCCGCTGTTCGGCGAAGTGCTGGCGGTGTTCTGCGGCGGTGAGCCCGATGCCCGCACCCTGCAACTGCTGGGAGTGGCTGGCGGCCCGACGGCCTCTGTGGATGACGAGGCGACGCAGTTGGCGCGGCGGACGCTGGGGCATTATCAGCGCAACGCCGAGGGCTTTCGTGCCGGCACGCAGGATCATGACGTCAGCCAGAACATCGATGCCTTGCTGCGGCATATTCAGGCGCCGGCGCCCTGGCAGATTCTGGATCTGGGCTGCGGGCCGGGGCGCGATCTGCGCACCTTTCGCGCACTCGGGCATAACGCTGTGGGGCTCGATGGTGCCGAAGCCTTTGTGCAGATGGCGCGTGAGGCCAGCGGCTGCGAGGTGTGGCATCAGGATTTTCTGGCGTTGGACCTGCCGGCGGCGCGCTTTGACGGCGTCTTTGCCAACGCCTGTCTGTTCCATATCCCCAGCCAGCTGTTGCCAAGGGCGCTGGCGCAATTGCATCAGACGCTGAAGCCCGGAGGCGTGCTGTTCAGCTCCAACCCGCGCGGGGAGGATCAGGAGGGTTGGAGCGGCGAGCGCTATGGCGCCTACTACCGTCTGGAAACCTGGCGCGCGCTGCTGCAAGCGGCGGGCTTTGTCGAACTGGAGCACTATTACCGCCCAGCGGGCCTGCCGCGCGAGCAGCAGCCCTGGCTGGCGAGTGTCTGGCGTCGGGGCTGAAACGACACCGCCCGACAATGGCCGGGCGGTGTGTTGGCGTCTCTTATGTCCTGATAAATGGTGGACACGCCTGTTTCCAGACCCTAGAAGTCAAAGTCCACCTTGGCCCACAGCGAGCGCCCCGGCTCGTTGATAGCGATGGCATCGGCGGGATAGCCGAACGCCGAGTTACCCGCGAGGTTGAGGTGTTCGGCATAGGCCTTGTCGAACAGGTTGTCGACGCCAACGCTGAGCTTGAGCTGTTCACTCAGGCGGTAGGCGCCGTTGAGCGAGAACACCCCAAAGCCGCTGCTCTTGCCGACGTCCTGGCCAACCACGTTGCCGGCCCCTTCATCTACCCGGTTCTGCTCGGCGACGACGCGCCACAGGGCACCTGCGCTCCAGTCGTTGTGGGCATAGCTCAGGCCCAGGCGGGCTTCCAGCGGCGGAATCTGCGGCAGCGGCTCGCCGTCGCTGCGGTTTTCACCCCAGGCGTAGGCCAGGGTGGCGTCGGCGTTCCAGCGCTCGGTCAGGTCATAGGCCACGCCTATTTCCGCACCGGCGATGCGCGCATCGACGTTGTAGGCCTGGCTGCTGGACATGCCCATCATGCCGGTGGAATACCGGAACAGAATGAAGTCATCCACCTGACCGGCGTAGGCGGAGGCCCAGGCCTGCAGGTTGTCGCGCTGATACTGGATGCCCACATCCAGCTGGGTGGTCTTTTCCGGCTCTATGCCGTCAAAGGCGTTGACCTCGCCGGTCGGCGCCAGGCTGGCGGAGAACAGCTCCCAGTAATCCGGGAAGCGTGCGGCATGGCCGAGGCCAGCGTAGACCGTGGTCGGGCTGCCGGACAGGTCTTGCTCGTAGCGCACAAAGCCGCTGGGCAAGGTGTCGCTGCGCGTCTGGCCGGCGGTCGGGTTGGGGGTGGCCATGCCCATCATGCTGCTGATGCTCTGGCGGTAGTCTTTGGTTTCTGCGCGGTCCAGGCGGGCGCCACCAATCCAGCGGGTGGTATCGCTGCGGTACCAGGTGGCCTCGCTGAACAGCCCGACGTTACGCATAACGGCGTCCTTCTCCCAGGCAAACTCGTCCGCATCGATGTAGCCGGTCATCATGCTGTAGCTGGATGACCGGGCGCGGTGTTCGCTGCGTTGGGCGTCGACGCCGGTCACCAGTTCGACCTTGTCCAGCTCAAAGGTCAGCGCAACGCGGCCACCGAGCGTGCGGCGATCAACCTGCGCCGCCATGGGCATGGGCATCATGCTGGTCGGATCAGGTGCGCGCAGGCGGAAGTTGTCCATGATGTGGTCGGCGTAGTTGTAGTAAAGCTGCGCCTCCAGTTTGTCGATGGCGCCGAGGTTGCTCTTCTCAAACCGCAGGCCAAGGCTTTCACGCAGAAACTGGCTGCCGTCCATGCCACGGCCGGCGTAACGCGCCTCGCCGTCGCCCTTGCCGGCGGTGAATTCCAGCAGGGTGTCGGCATCCGGCGTCCAGCCCAGGGCAATGTCGCCGTTCCACTTGCTCCAGCGCGAGGGCACGGTGTCGCCGTTGCCGTCGTCATAGTCGTCGGACTTGGCGTCGTTGCCGGTAAAGCGCAGGTAGCCGGTCTGGTTGCCGATGGCATCATCCAGGGTCTTGTCAAAGCGACCGTTGCTGCCGC
>DBHE01000220.1 GCA_002296055.1 Pseudomonadaceae bacterium UBA836 | reverse complement strand
GGTTTTCTATCTGGGGATCCGGGCCAAAAACTCAGCAAAGCAGCCTAAGATACTGAAAATGCGACCTGCTGGACTGATAAGCCGGCACTGACCGGGACTAAAAGCGCACTGGACCAAGACCATCGACGGGCCACACCACAGCTCGATTTGCGCTAAGCTCCCGACCGCTCAGAGAGAGTTCATCGAACAGCCCGCTGCCCCCCCAGCCTGCTGCTCAACGCACTTTCCCATTTAAAACAGGACTTTAACCATGTCTGATGCCCTTATCCCGGCGTTGGCGCAGAACTTTCTCGGCCAAGCGCCGGGTTGGTACAAGCGCACCATTGTCGCCTTCTTGCTGCTCAACCCGCTGGCCATGTGGTTGCTTGGCCCCTACCTGACCGGCTGGCTGCTGGTGGTGGAGTTTATCTTCACCCTCGCGATGGCGCTTAAATGCTACCCCCTTCTGCCCGGTGGCCTGCTGGCGCTGGAGGCCTTGCTCATCGGCATGACCACGCCCGACGCGCTCTACCGTGAAGTGCTCGGCAACTTTCCGGTGATCCTGCTGCTGATGTTTATGGTCGCGGGCATCTACTTCATGAAGGACCTGTTGCTACTGACCTTCACCAAGCTAATCCTCGGTGTACGCTCCAAATCCGTGCTGGCGTTGCTGTTCTGCCTGGTTGCCGCCGTGTTGTCAGCGTTTCTCGATGCGCTGACGGTTACCGCCGTCATCATCACGGTCGCAGTCGGTTTTTACGGCGTTTACCACAAGGTCGCCTCCACCGTGCCCGGCGACGATGGCACCCTGGACCCTGACGAGGATCCACGTCAACGGGAGCACTTGGAGCAGTTTCGCGCCTTTCTGCGAAGCCTGCTGATGCACGGCGCGGTAGGCACCGCGCTGGGTGGCGTCTGCACCCTGGTGGGCGAGCCACAGAACCTGTTGATTGCCGGCGTTGCGGGCTGGGACTTTGTTGAGTTCTTCCTTTTGATGGCGCCGGTCAGCATGCCCGTACTGGCCTGCGGACTGGTTACCTGCCTGCTGCTGGAGAAGACCAGTTGGTTTGGCTACGGCGCTCGTTTACCGCGCCCGGTGCGCCGAGTGCTGGAGGATTTTGCCACCGCCGAGCAAGCCAAACGCCGGGGGCCGCAACGTGCAGCACTGCTGATTCAGGCACTCGCCGCCGTGCTGCTGGTTATCGGTCTGGCGCTGCATTTGGCCGAGGTCGGATTTATCGGCCTGATGGTGATCATTCTGATCGCCTCATTCAACGGCATCACCGACGAGCACCAGATTGGCAAGGCGTTTCAGGAAGCACTGCCGTTCACTTCGCTGCTGGTGGTGTTTTTTGCCATTGTGGCGGTGATCCACGAGCAGCACCTGTTCAGCCCGGTGATCCACGCAGTGCTGGCCTTGCCGCCCGAACAGCAACCCAGCATGTTCTTCATAGCCAACGGCGTGCTATCGATGATCAGCGACAACGTGTTCGTCGCTACCGTTTACATCAGCGAAGTGAAACAGGCGCTGGATGCCGGTGAGATCACGCCTTTGCAATTCGAGCGTCTGGCTATCGCCATCAATACCGGCACCAACCTACCCAGCGTGGCAACCCCCAACGGTCAGGCGGCCTTTCTATTTCTGCTGACCTCAGCTATCGCACCGCTGGTGCGCCTGTCCTACGGCCGCATGGTGTTTATGGCGCTGCCCTACACGCTGGTGCTGGGCTGTGTGGGGTTGTTTGCAGTGACCTATTGGCTGTAACAGACAACCTGCCAACGCAAAACGCCCCGCTCAGCGGGGCGTTTTTGTATCAGCTAACAAGGCTGGCGCCAGCAGCTCAACCCTACTGCTCTGGCGCACCGCGCCAAAAGGCGAAGCCGGCCGCCTTTTCCAGCGCATCCAGACGCGCCTCGTGGGCCTGCAGCTCGGCGTCGCTGGCGCGCAGCACCTGCAGCTTCTGGCGTAGCGCCGGGTCGATGCGACGAATTGCGCTGGCGGTGTTACCGCCCTCGCCATCGCCTTGGCCGTTAGCGGCCAGCGACAGCGCGGTCTGACCGCCGGTCATGGTCAGGTAGACATCTGCCAGGATCTCGGCATCGAGCAAGGCGCCGTGCAGGTCTCGTTGCGAGTTATCTACTCCGTAGCGCTTACACAGGGCGTCCAAGCTGTTGCGCTGACCAGGGTGCTTTTCCCGCGCCATGGCCAGGGTATCCAGCACAGAGCAGTGCTCCGCCACGACACCATGGCCGCGATTGAGCCGGGTCAGCTCACTGTCGATAAAGCCAACGTCAAATGCGGCATTATGGATAACCAGTCGAGCCCCGCTGATGAAGTTCATGAAGTCATCGGCGATATCGGCGAAAAGCGGCTTGTCCGCAAGAAACTCGCTGGAAATACCGTGCACCGCCTGGGCGCCTTCATCGATGTCTCGCTCGGGGTTGATGTAGACGTGATAGTGCCGCCCGGTCAGGCGTCGGCCAATCACCTCCACACAGCCGATCTCGATAATCCGATGCCCTTCCTTGTGCTCGATACCCGTTGTTTCGGTATCCAGTACCACTTCACGCATGCTTTAACCCTTCCGTTCACTGAGGATGTACTGCACACCCATGTTGGCCAGCTCGTCGGCCAGCTCGTTCTCCCGGTGCCCTGTGTGCCCACGCACCCAGCGCCACTCAACCTCATGCTGGCTGACCAGCGCATCGAGTTGCTGCCACAGATCGACGTTTTTTACCGGCTGCTTGCTGGCCGTTTTCCAGCCACGCTTTTTCCAGTTGGGCATCCACTCGCGTACGCCCTTCATGACGTACTGCGAATCCGTGGTCAGGATCACCGACGCCGGGCGTTTGAGCGCTTCCAGGCCACGAATGGCAGCCAACAGCTCCATGCGGTTGTTGGTGGTTTCCAGTTCGCCGCCGTACAGGCGTTTTTCATGCTCGCCCAGTCGCAACAACACGCCCCAGCCACCCGGTCCAGGATTGCCCTTGCAGGCACCATCGGTAAAGATTTCAATCGCTTGGGTCATGACCATTCCGTTTCTGCGCCCGCCGGCTGCCGGCAGCCAGAGGCGGCATCACCAACGTGGGAAAGACCCGGCCGCGCTCGCGCTGCGGTGTCGCACCGAGCATCTGGCGGCGCGCCAGCAGGCAGTAAAATCCGCCGCCGGGCAGCCCACCACGCTGTCCGAAGGATTCGAGGAAAGCCAGGCGCTGCAGCCAGGTCGGCGATGCAAGCGGCGGACGATAACACCCATCCAAACGTTTCTCCACCGCAAAGCCGAGCAACTCCAGCCAGTCCTCCAACCGCGCCGGACTGACAAAGCCGGCCTCACCAAACCAGTCACGCCCCAGGTAGTGCTGCCAGCCCCAAGTGCTCAGCGGGTTGAAGCCAAAAATCAGCAGGTGGCCGCCCGCCCGAACGGCTTGGCTGGCCTCGCGTAGCAAAGCCCGCGGCGACAGACTGAAATCCAACCCATGGTGCAAAACCACCACGTCCAGCGCTTGCGGCGCAAAGGGCCAGTGGGCTTCTTCCGACGCAATACTGCCCCCTTCACCGTTCATATCCAGCAACCAGCAGTGACGCAGCACGCGCACCTCCGGCGTAAGCAGCTGCGGAGCCAGCCCGTACTGCACCATGTGCTGACCGAAGCACGCCGGCAGCACCTCGCGCTGTACCGCCCGCTCGGCATCCAGCAGCATCATGCCGGCCGGCGAGGCAAGCCAGTGGCGCGCCTCCTGAAGCAACCGCAACAGGTCGGCCTGACTGATTGAACGAGTGGCCTCGCCACGTGCCATGGATTCTCCGCCTGGGGCTTGGCCCCTCATCGCATTTGGTTAAGATGTGGCAAACACAGTAAGGATTAGCCTGCCCATGTCCACCTTTATCGCGCTACCCGCATTCAATGACAACTATATCTGGCTGTTGCTCGACGAGCAGCGCCACAAGGTCGCGGTGATCGACCCGGGTGACGCCCGGCCGGTCGTCGTCTGGCTCGGGCGTCACCCCGAATACAGCCTCAGCCACATTCTGGTGACCCACCATCATCCCGATCACGTCGGCGGCATCAGTACCCTCAAGGCCGGTACCCAATGCAAGGTGTGGGGGCCGGCTCACGAAACCATCCCAGGCCGAGACCGCGCTCTGGAGGATGGGGAGCGGGTCAACCTGTTTGGCCTGGAGCTGGAGGTAATCGCTGTACCCGGTCACACGCTGGGCCACATCGCCTTTTTCTGCGACAACGCCGGTGACCCCTGGTTGCTCAGCGGCGACACCCTGTTTGCCGGCGGCTGCGGCCGCCTGTTTGAAGGCACGCCAGAGCAAATGCACCAGTCGTTGTCGCGCCTGGCTGCGTTGCCAGATAACACTCGAATCTACTGCGCCCACGAGTACACCCTGGCCAACCTGCGTTTTGCACACGCGGTAGAGCCCGACAATGACGACATTCGCGTCCGCCTGGAAGTGGTCGAGGAACTGCGCGCAGCCGACCGTATGACCCTGCCAACCGACCTTGCTCTTGAAAAGCGCACCAACCCCTTTTTGCGCAGCGAATGCGACGCTGTGACGCAGGCAGCCAGCACCCAGGCCGGTCGCTCGCTGGCGCCCGGTCCAGAGACCTTCGCTGCCGTGCGCAAATGGAAGGACAGTTTTTAACTACTGGCTGCCTTGACCCTCCCGAAACCGGTCCATAGAATCGACCTCATTTTTTTGGGGTCATCCATGCACATTTCGGTACCTGCCATCTTGCCCAAGTTGCTGTCAGCAGCCTCCCTCGGAGCCATGCTGCTGATTGCCGGCTGTCAAACCACCGACAGCCAGGGCTACCGACAGACGGGGCAACTTGGCGCCCCCGCCGAGCCTGTCAGCGCCTCGCCTTTTCGCACTCCACCTGTTGCCCCCTCCGTCAGTTCGCCGATTCCTGAAGCCAGCAAACCCCACACCCTCTGGGGCCGTATTCGCGCCGGCTTTACCCTCGACCCAGCCGCTATCGACAACCCACGCATCGACCAGCAGCGCATCGTTTTTGCCAGCCAGACTCGCTACTTTGAGCTGACCTCGGCCCGCGCCCAGCGCTACCTTTTCTACGTAGTAGAACAGCTGGACGAACGCCAAATGCCGCTGGAGTTGGCACTGCTGCCGTTCATTGAAAGCGCCTACAACCCGCAGGCGGTCTCCAGCGCCCAGGCCGCCGGGCTCTGGCAATTTATTCCCTCGACCGGCCGCAACTTCTCGCTGCGCCAAGACTGGTGGTACGACGGCCGCCGCGACGTCACCGCCTCCACCACCGCTGCGCTCGACTATCTGACGCTGCTGAACAACTACTTTGATGGCGACTGGTTGCTGGCACTGGCGGCTTACAACTGCGGCGAAGGCTGCGTTGGTCGCGCCATAAAACGGAACGAAGCACTCGGCCTGCCGACCGACTACTGGAATCTGCAGCTGCCGCGCGAAACCATGAATTACGTGCCCAAACTGTTGGCATTGGCACAGATTGTCGACAGCCCCACCGCTTACGGCACCGTACTGCCCAGCCTGGCCAACGAACCCTACTTTGCCGGCGTGGCCATCGACCAGCAGATTGACCTGCACAAGATTGCCGAACTGGCTGAGCTGTCGACCGACGAACTGCTGAGCCTGAACCCCGCATTCAACCAACGCGTCACCGCCCCGAACGGCGAATATCAATTGCTGATCCCGGTCGACCACGTTGAGCAGTTCACCACTGCGTTGGCCAGCCTGCCGGCCGATGAGCGAGTCAATTACCAGCACTACAGTGTTCGCCGTGGTGACACCCTGTCTCAAATTGCACGCCGTCACCAGCTCAGCGTCAGCGTTATTCGTGACATCAACAATATCAACGGCAACCTGCTGCGCGTTGGCCAGACCCTCATGTTGCCAGAGCTTGGCGGCAGCGCACCGGCCACCAACTCCGCCGCCAGCAGCCTGGCCAGCAGTGCTGAGCCATTACGCTATCGCATTCGCTCCGGCGATAACCTTTGGACCATCGCCCGCGCCCACGGCACCACCGTGAACCGCATCAAACGCGACAACAACCTGGCCAGCAATGGCCTGACCGTAGGCGACACCCTGATCCTGCAGGCCGCCGCCTCAGGTGGCAGCAGCGACACACGCCGCGTGGCTTACACCGTACGCTCAGGCGATTCGCTCTACACCATCGCCCAGCGCTTCAATGTTGATATCGACAAGATCCGTGACTGGAACCAGCTCGGCCGCTACCTGCAGCCGGGTCAGCAACTGACGCTGTTCGTCCGCTAAGCCGCATAGATTAGCGCCACAGGGCACCGCGCCGGGCTTCCGCCCGGCGCCGCACAATGGTAGCGTTGGCAACATCGCTGACGGCGCGCCGACACCAGCTGTCACTCGAGGTGCAGCCAGGGCAGTTTCGTCAGTCACCGGCCACCCTATCGTGCGGAATGTCATGCCCTTGCTGTCTCGAACGCTATGTCTGGCGCTACTACTGTTCACCGCCCCGTCCGTCTGGGCCACGCTCTACCATCAGCACGGCTACTCGCTTTACGGCCAGCCCAAATACCCCGCCAACTTCGAGCATCTGGACTACGTCAACCCGGACGCGCCGAAGGGCGGCACGCTGCGTGTGATGGGCAACGGCACCTTTGACACCCTCAACCCCTACACCCTCAAGGGCACCAGCCCGATCAACACCGGCGACTTTGCACATTTTGGCATCAGCGAGTTGAACGAGCCGCTGATGGTGGGCAGCGGCGTTTACGACCCCTCCGGTGATGAGCCTTATTCAGCCTATGGCCTGATCGCCGAGAGTCTGGAGTTTGCCGACAACCGCAGCTGGGTAGTATTCAATTTGCGGCCCGAGGCGCGCTTCCACGACGGCGAACCGATTACCGCCGAGGACGTGGCCTTTTCCTACCGTCTGCTCAAGGAGCAGGGTCACCCTAACTACCGCTCGGTGCTGCAAGACGTCAGCCGCATCGACATCCTGGGAGAGCGGCGCATTCGCTTTATCTTCAGCCGCCCCGGCAACTCACTGCTGATCCTGCGTCTGGGCGAACTGCCGGTGCTGCCGGCGCATTACTGGCAGGGCCGAGACTTTGCCAGCACCACGTTCCAGGCCGGCCTCAACAGCGGCCCCTATCGAGTCAGCAGTGTGGACCCCGGCCGGCGCATCAGTTTTCAGCGAGTGGAGAATTACTGGGGCCGGGATCTGCCTATCAACCGAGGCAAGTACAACCTGGACCGTATGGAAGTGGAGTTCTACCGCGATAACAGCGTCGCCTTTGAAGCCTTCAAGGCCGGTGAATTCGATATTTACATCGACCGCAAGGCGGCCAACTGGGCCAATGCCTACGCCTTCCCGGCGGTGGCCAACGGCGACGTAATCAAGCGCGCGGTACCCCACGAGATTCCCAGCCCCACCCAGGCGATGTTCTTCAACACCCGTCGCACCCCGTTCGACAGCCTGCCGCTGCGCAAGGCGCTGGGCATGCTATTCGACTTTGAGTGGTCCAACCGGGTGCTGTTCTACGATGCCTACCGGCGCTCGCAAAGTTACTACCCCAATAGCCCGTTCAGCGCTACGGGCCTGCCTGCCGGCCAGGAGTTCCTCTACCTGTCGCCCTTTCGCGAACAACTGCCATCGGAACTCTTCCTGCAGCCATTCAGTCTACCCGTGACCGACGGGCGCGGCATTCCGCGCGATACGCTGCGAGAAGCGGTGGAGCTGTTTGCCGAAGCCGGCTGGAAGCTGCGCCAGGGGCGTCTGCAGAACGACCAGGGCCAGGATTTGCGGTTTGAAATGCTGCTGGTCAACCCCAGTCTGGAACGTATCCTGCAGCCCTACCGGGCAAATCTGGCACGTTTGGGCATCGATATGCAGATTCGCACCGTGGACCGAGCGCAATACAAGGCACGACTGGACCAGTTTGACTACGACATGATTCTGACCACCCTGCCGCAAGGGCTTTCACCTGGACTGGAGCAATTCGGCTACTTTCACTCCAGCCAGCGCAATGTCAAAGGCAGCCGTAATTACGCCGGCATCAACAACCCGGTCGTGGACAGCCTGGTCGAACAGCTCCGGGCGGCCAGCAGCCGTAGCGAGCAGGTAGCGGCTGCGCGAGCCCTCGACAGGGTGCTGCTGTGGAACCACTATACAATTCCGAACTGGTATATCGACTACCACCGCATCGCCTACCGCAGCTGGCTCCGCACTCCGGAGATTCCGCCCTACTCGCTGTCGATTCGCAGCTGGTGGCAGGCGCCGGCGCAACAATAGAAGAACAAGGGACCTGAATGCGACTCTCGTTGAAAACCTGCAGCCTGGCGCTGCTGATATGCGCTAGCGGCGCACTGCAGGCCGCACCACAACACGCCGTCACGCTCTATGATGAGGCGCCCAAGTATGACGCCAACTTCACCCACTTTGATTACGTCAACCCGGACGCCCCCAAGGGCGGCACCCTGCGACTGTCCGGTTTCGGCAGCTTTGACTCCTTCAATGGCTACATTAGCCGTGGCACCGCCGCCGAGAACCTTGGTCTGATCTACGACACCCTGACCTTCCACGCACTGGACGAGCCCTTCACCGAGTACGGCCTGGTGGCCAAGAGCATCGAAAAGGCCGAGGACAATAGCTGGGTGCGCTTTCACCTGCGGCGAGAAGCTCGCTTTCACGATGGCGTCGGCATTACCGCCGACGATGTGGTATTCACCTTCAACGCCCTGGTTGAACAAGGCGCCCCCTTCTACCGCGCCTACTACAGCGATGTAGATCAGGTGATCGCCGACGATGAACACACCGTCACCTTTCACTTCAAGCACAGCGGCAACCGCGAGCTGCCGCTGGTGCTGGGGCAGCTGCCTGTGCTGCCCAAGCACTACTGGGCCGAGCGCGACTTCAGCAAAGGCACACTGGAGCCGCCGCTGGGCAGCGGCCCCTATCGCATCACCCAGGTACGCCCTGGTCGCAGCGTGACGTTCGAGCGCGTCAAGGACTACTGGGCGGCCGACCTGCCAGTGCAGCGCGGCTTCTACAACTTCGATAAGGTGGTGACCGACTACTACCGTGACACCAGCGTGATTCTCGAAGCCTTCAAGGCCGGACAGATTGACCTGAACGAGGAAGTGGCCGCCAAGAACTGGGCAACCGGCTACACCAGCCCGGCCCTGAGCGACGGGCGCATCATCAAAGAAGAAATCCCTAATCACAACACCCAGGGCATGCAGGGCTTTGTCTTTAACCTGCGCAAACCCTACTTCGCCGATGCCAGAGTACGTCAGGCGATTGCCCTGCTGTTCGACTTTGAATGGTCCAACGCCAAGCTGTTTCACAGCGCCTACACCCGCACCACCAGCTATTTCGACAACTCGGAACTGGCCGCACGCGGTACGCCGAGCGAGGCAGAGCTAGCACTGCTGGAGCCCCTACGCGACCAGCTACCCGAAGCCGCCTTTGGGCCGGCCTGGACGCCACCCACTACCGATGGCAGTGGCACCGTACGTGATCAGCGCCGCCAGGCCTACGCACTGCTGCAGGAGGCCGGCTGGCAGATCGTTGACGATAAGCTGGTCAACGCTGAAGGTGAGCAACTGAGCTTTGAGTTCCTGCTGGTGCAGGCTGATTTCGAGCGCGTCCTGCTGCCCTTCAAACGCAACCTGGCATCGCTGGGCATCAACCTGGAGCTGCGCCGGGTAGACGTCTCTCAATACATCAACCGCCTGCGCTCGCGCGACTTCGACATGGTGGTCACCAGCTTTGCCCAGTCCAACTCGCCCGGTAACGAGCAGCGCGAGTACTGGCACAGCTCCAGCGCCGACAACCCAGGCAGCCGCAACCTCATGGGGCTGCGCGACCCGGCAGTCGATGCACTGGTCGAGGGCCTGATTCAGGCTGACTCGCGTGACAGCCTGGTAACCCATACCCGCGCACTGGATCGGGCCCTGCGCTCACTGCACCTGGTGGTGCCCAACTGGTACACCAACGTCTATCGCGTTGCCTACTGGGACAAGTTCGGCCACCCGGCCGAATCGCCGAAATACAGTCTGGGCCTGTTTACCTGGTGGGTTGATGCCGAGCGCGATGCGCGTCTGCAGGGCCAACAGCAACAGGTAGCACCCAGCGCTGAGGGAGCCGAATAAGCATGCTGGCTTACATCATTCGCCGTTTGCTGCTGATTATTCCGACCCTGTTCGGCATCCTGCTGATCAACTTTATGATCATTCAGGCCGCGCCCGGTGGTCCGGTCGAGCAGATGATTGCCAACCTCGAAGGCTTCGAGGGCAGCGCCACCAGCCGGGTCGGCGGTGGCGGCAGCGAAGTCGCCAGTGGCGGCAACTATCGCGGCGCGCAGGGGCTGGACCCGGACATCATCGCCGAGATCGAGCGCATGTACGGCTTTGACAAGCCCGCCCATGAGCGCTTCTGGCTGATGATCAAGGGCTACCTGCAGTTCGACTTTGGTGACAGCTTCTTTCGCGATGCCAAGGTGACCGATCTGATTCTGGAGAAGATGCCCGTCTCCATTTCGCTGGGGCTATGGACCACCCTGCTGACGTACCTGATTTCCATCCCGCTCGGCATTCGCAAGGCCATCAAGCACGGCTCCGCCTTTGATGTCTGGACCAGTTCGCTGATCATTGTCGGCTACGCCATCCCCGGCTTTTTGCTGGCAATCCTGCTGATCGTACTGTTTGCCGGCGGCAGCTATCTGGACTGGTTCCCGCTGCGCGGGCTGACCTCCAACAACTTCGAGCAGATGAGTACCGGCGAGCAGATTCTCGACTACTTCTGGCACCTGGTGCTGCCGATCTTTGCCATGGTGGTGGGCAGCTTTGCCACCCTGACCATGCTGACCAAGAACTGCTTTCTCGACGAAATCGGCAAGCAGTACGTGGTCACCGCCCGCGCCAAGGGCCTCTCCGAGCGCCGCGTGCTCTACGGCCACGTATTCCGAAACGCCATGCTGCTGATCATTGCCGGCTTCCCGTCGGCGCTGATCAGCATCTTCTTCACCGGCTCGCTGCTGATTGAGGTGATTTTCTCCCTCGATGGCCTGGGCCTGCTCGGCTTTGAAGCGGCGATCAACCGCGACTACCCGGTGATGTTCGGCACGCTCTACATCTTCACGCTGGTCGGTCTGGTGGTGAAGCTGATCGGCGACATCGCCTACACCTTGGTCGATCCGCGTATCGACTTTTCCAGCCGGGAGGGTTGATCCATGCGTCTATTCAATCTGTCCCCGCTCAATCAGCGCCGCTTTGGGCGCTTTCGTGCCAACCGCCGCGGCTGGTGGTCGTTGCATCTGTTCATGGTGCTATTCGTGCTCAGCCTCGGCGCCGAACTGATTGCCAACGACAAGCCTCTGGCCGTGGGCTATCAGGGCGAGCTTTACTTTCCGGTGTTCAAACGCTATCCGGAAACCGCCTTTGGCGGCGAGTTTCCGATCGAGGCCGACTACCGCAGCCCCTACGTGCAGGAGCTGATTACCGAGGCAGGCGACGGCTGGATGCTCTGGCCACCCATCCCGTATCACTACGACACCATCAACTACGACCTGCAGGTGCCTGCCCCTGCGCCGCCCTCGGCGGATAATTGGCTGGGCACCGATGATCAGGCGCGGGATGTGATGTCGCGGGTGATCTACGGCTTCCGTATCTCGGTGCTGTTTGCCCTGACGCTGACCATTTTCAGCTCAATCATCGGCGTCATTGCCGGCGCGGTGCAGGGCTTCTACGGCGGGCGTATTGACCTGTTCGGCCAGCGCTTTATCGAGGTCTGGTCCGGCCTGCCAGTGCTTTACCTACTGATCATTCTGGCCAGCTTCGTACAGCCCAATTTCTGGTGGCTGCTGGGCATCATGCTGCTGTTCTCCTGGATGGCACTGGTGGACGTGGTGCGCGCCGAATTTCTGCGCGGGCGCAACCTGGAGTACGTGCGCGCCGCCCGCGCCCTGGGCGCCAGCAACCAGGTGATCATGTTCAGGCATATCCTGCCCAACGCCATGGTCGCCACCCTGACCTTCTTCCCCTTTATTCTGACCGGTGGCGTCATCACCCTGACCTCGCTCGACTTCCTCGGCTTTGGCCTGCCTCCCGGCGCGCCATCGCTGGGTGAGCTGATTGCCCAGGGCAAGAGCAACTTGCAAGCGCCCTGGCTGGGGATTACCGCCTTTGTCGTGTTGTCGCTGATGCTCAGCCTGTTGGTATTTATCGGCGAAGCGCTGCGTGATGCCTTTGACCCAAGGAAATGAGATGAGCGAACAACCTTTGATCAGCATCCGCAATCTCAGCGTGGCCTTTCGTCAGGGCGACGACAGCGTTCTGGCGGTCAAGGATGTCAGCTTTGACATTCAGCCCGGCCAAACCCTCGCCCTGGTCGGCGAGAGCGGCTCCGGCAAGTCGGTAACCGCGCACTCCATCCTGCGCCTGTTGCCCTACCCGCTCGCCTCCCACCCCAGCGGCAGCATCGAGTTCCAGGGCAGCGACCTGCTCAAGGCTGGCGAAAACCAGCTGCGCAAGGTGCGTGGCAACCGTATCTCGATGATCTTTCAGGAGCCCATGAGCTCGCTCAACCCGCTGCACAGCGTCGAGCGGCAGATTGGTGAGGTGCTCGCTCTGCACAAGGGGCTGAACAAGGCGCAGGCGCGTGAGCGCACGCTGGAGCTGCTGGAGCTGGTGGGCATACCGGAGCCGCGCAAGCGCCTCGGCGCCTATCCCCATGAACTGTCCGGCGGCCAGCGCCAGCGCGTGATGATCGCCATGGCGCTGGCCAATGAACCGGAACTACTGATTGCCGACGAGCCGACCACCGCGCTGGATGTCACGGTACAGCTGAAAATCCTCGAACTGCTCAAGGAACTACAGCAAAAACTCGGCATGGCCATGCTGCTGATCAGCCACGATCTGAACCTGGTCCGCAAAATTGCCCACCGGGTATGTGTCATGTATCGCGGAGACGTCGTCGAAGAGAACGATTGCGCTACTCTGTTCAGCAAGCCGCAGCACGACTATACCCGTCAGCTGCTGGCTGCAGACCCGAGCGGTGAGCCGGTGTCGGTCGATCCGAATGCAGAGGATATTCTGCGGGCGGAGCAGGTGCGAGTCTGGTTTCCGATCAAAAAAGGCGTACTGCGACGTACCGTTGATCACGTCAAGGCGGTCACCGACATCAGCTTCAGCCTGCCCCGTGGGCAGACCCTGGGCATCGTCGGTGAAAGCGGCTCGGGCAAGACCACGCTGGGCATGGCGATTCTGCGGCTGATCGACAGCCAGGGCCTGATCGAATGTGACGGCAAGCGCTTGGATGGGCTTAGCCAACAGGAAGTACGCCCGCTGCGCCGCGAGCTGCAGGTGGTTTTTCAGGACCCTTATGGCAGTCTGAGCCCACGCATGTCGGTCGGTCAGATCATCAGCGAAGGGTTGGAGATTCACCGCATCGGCAATGAGGCAGAGCGTGAACAAATGGTGATTCAGGCATTGCAGGAAGTCGGCCTGGATCCGGAGACCCGGCACCGCTATCCGCACGAGTTTTCCGGCGGCCAGCGCCAACGGATCTCGATTGCCCGGGCACTGGTGCTCAAGCCCAAGCTGATCCTGCTGGATGAGCCGACTTCGGCACTGGATCGCACGGTACAGGGGCAGGTAGTTGAGCTGCTGCGCAGTCTGCAGCAGAAGTACAATCTGACGTATTTGTTTATCAGTCACGACCTGGCAGTGGTCAAGGTTCTCAGCCATCAGTTGATGGTGATCCGCCAGGGCGAAGTAGTAGAACAGGGACCGGCAGGCGACATCTTCGCTTCTCCGCAGCACGCGTATACGCGGCAGCTGTTGGAAGCGGCCTTTGCCCTGCCGCAAACCGATAACAGGGCCGATACGGCCATGCACTAAACAGGAAAGCACTATGGGATTTCTCAGCGGAAAGCGCGTACTCATCGTTGGCGTAGCCAGCAAACTGTCCATTGCCTCCGGCATCGCCGCGGCCATGCACCGCGAGGGCGCCGAACTGGCCTTCACCTATCAGAACGAAAAGCTGAAAGGCCGGGTTGAAGAATTCGCTGCCGGCTGGGGCTCCGGTCCTGAGCTGTGCTTCCCCTGCGATGTGGCCGATGACGCCGAAATCGAGCAGGTGTTCGTCGAGCTGGCCAAGAAGTGGGATGGCCTGGACTGCATCGTTCACTCAGTCGGCTTTGCCCCGGGCGACCAGCTGGATGGCAACTTCGCCGAAGTCACCACCCGTGAAGGCTTCCGCATTGCCCATGACATCAGCGCCTACAGCTTTGTCGCCCTGGCCAAGGCCGGTCGCGAGATGATGAAAGGCCGCAACGGCAGCCTGCTGACCCTGTCCTACCTGGGCGCCGAGCGCACCATGCCTAACTACAACGTCATGGGTATGGCCAAAGCCAGCCTGGAAGCCGGTGTTCGCTACCTGGCCACCAGCCTGGGCCCGGAAGGCACCCGCGTAAACGCTATCTCTGCCGGACCTATCCGTACCCTGGCCGCTTCCGGCATCAAGAGCTTCCGCAAGATGCTGGCGCACAACGCCGCGCAAACCCCGCTGCGTCGTAACGTCACCATCGAAGAAGTCGGCAACGTCGGCGCCTTCCTCTGCTCCGACCTGGCCTCCGGCATGTCCGGTGAAATCACCTACGTTGACGGTGGCTTCAACATCACCGCCATGGGTGGTCTGGAAGAGTAAGCCTCCGCTGTTTGCGGGCAAAAAAAACCGGGCGACTCAGCCCGGTTTTTTGTGCCCCTGCCCCCGCAACATTCGAGGCCAAGAGCAGGGGTGCACTGCAAGGCAATCAGTCGTCCGAGGTCGCCCCAATCTTGTGGATCGACAGGTCGGCACCCTGGTATTCCTCTTCTTCGCTCAGGCGCAGGCCTGCGACCGACTTAATCACGCCGTAGACCAGCAGGCCGCCAACAAAGGCAACTACCACACCGGCCAGCGAGCCGATCAACTGCGACATAAAGCTCACACCACCCAGACCGCCCAACGCCTCGGTGCCGAAGATACCCGCCGCCAAGCCGCCCCATACGCCGCACAGACCGTGCAGCGGCCAGACACCCAGCACGTCATCGATCTTGAAGCGGTTCTGGGTCAGGATAAAGGTCCAGACAAACAGACCGCCCGCCACCGCACCAGTCGCCAGTGCGCCCAGCGGGTGCATCAGGTCGGAGCCTGCACACACCGCGACCAGACCAGCCAGCGGGCCGTTATGAATAAAGCCCGGGTCAGCGCGACCAACCAGCAGCGCCACCAGCGTGCCGCCCACCATCGCCATCAGCGAGTTAACCGCTACCAGGCCACTGATACCATCCAGTGTCTGCGCAGACATCACGTTAAAGCCGAACCAGCCGATGGTCAGAATCCACGCGCCCAGTGCCAGAAAGGGAATGTTCGACGGCGGCATGGCGACTACATGGCCACCACGGTAGCGCCCGTTACGCGCGCCTAGCAGCAGCACAGCGCCAAGTGCAATCCAGCCCCCTACCGCGTGCACAACAACCGAACCGGCAAAGTCGTGGAAACTCGCACCGAAGGTCGCCTCCAGCCAGCCCTGAAAGCCGTAATTGCCATTCCAGACGATACCCTCAAAGAAGGGATACACCACGCCAACGATAAGCAGCGAGGCGCACAGCTGCGGCGCAAACCGAGCGCGTTCAGCGATACCACCGGAGATAATCGCCGGAATGGCTGCAGCAAAGGTCATCAGAAAGAAAAACTTAACCAGCGCATAACCGTTGTTTTGCGACAGGGTCGCCGCGTCGGCAAAAAAGGTTGCACCGTAGGCAATCCAGTAACCGATAAAGAAGTACGCCAAACAGGAGATCGCGAAGTCGCTGATAATTTTCGACAGGGCATTGACCTGGTTTTTCTGCCGCACCGTACCGACCTCAAGAAAGGCAAAGCCGGCGTGCATGGCCAGAACCATGATCGCGCCCATCAGAATAAACAGGGTGTTTGCACCGTGAACCAGAGTTTCAACGGCGCTGTGCAGGTTTTCCATTCAAGCAGCCTCTTGCAAACAAAATGCACCTCATCCGTGCACATCACCGCCTGGTGTGCGCATTTGGTGCGATACGCCAACGGAGCGATTGATCAACAACGCGGCTCAGCTAGCGGGGTTTATTAAATTTATATTTATATTTCATCGATTTAGCCCAAATTCCTGTAACACTCCCCAACGTATTGGCACCATGTTGGCGCAGCGCTACAAGACTGACTCCCTTGATTAGTGCAATCGTCATACCAAATTGGCAAAATCGTGCACTGAAAGCGCACAATGGCACTTTTATGACAGCGCCAGCGGCTCCCCTATGCAGCGTTACGGCAGCTTCCGGCTGCTTGGCTATAATCTTGCATACTGTCAGCGCCCGACGTCCCGACCCCGGAGAATGATGTGTTCACAGGCCAGCCCCTGCCTTATTTCCAACCTCTGATCGATACCGCCACCGGCCGCATTGCCGGGTACGAAGCGCTCGCGCGTCTGCGCGATGAGGAGGGCAACATCAGCAGCGCAGGCCCTCTGTTTACCGATCCGGCCGTATCCCAAAATGATTTGCTGGAGCTGGACCGCAGCATCCGGCGCCAGGCACTGGAACGCTTTCGTGACACCCCTGAGGGCTTTTTAAGCCTCAACATTTCACCGGCCTGGATTAGCCAGTTGGAGCCCGGCAAGCCGCTGCCCAGCCTGCAGCTTTTGGAAGAGCTGGGGCTGCCAACCGATCAGGTGGTTTTCGAGATAACTGAACTGCAGGGCAGCATCGAGCAGTTGCGCGAGGTGGTACAGCGTTACCGCGGGGCCGGTATCCGCATCGCCATTGACGATTTCGGCGCTGGCTACTCCATGCTCGACCGCGTACTGGCGCTAGAGCCGGACATCCTCAAACTCGATATCCAGCTGTTCCGCCAGGCTGCCGCAGGCAACAGCAACAGCGGCGACTTTGTACGCGCGCTGGCACTGATGGCTGAAAAGAGTGGCTGCTGGATCATTGCCGAGGGAGTAGAAACCGAACAGGAGCTGCACTTTGCATTGGAGTGCGGCGCACGCTACGTACAGGGTTACCTGTTTGGCCGCCCCGAAGAGAACTTTCTGCCCAGCGATGCCGTGCAGCAGCAATTCTCGGTAATGCGCGACCACTACGTGCGCGCCAAGCTGGCTGAACGCGAAAAGCTGGCCAACCTGCGCCGCTCACTGGCAGACCTGTTTGCGGAGCTGCGCCAGTGGCTTCGTCAGGGCGCACAGCCATCGAAGCTGCCTGACCCACGCAACTATCCCTGGCTGCTGCGCTGCTTCCTGTGCGACGCCGAGGGCACGCAGATTTCCCCCAACTTTGACTGGCGCGACGACGGCTGGCAGACAGATCCGCGTTACCTGGATCATAACTGGTCCTGGCGGCCGTACTTCTATCAGATTCTGGCCGAAGCTGGCGAAGACAGCCGCGTCATCCTGTCCAATCGCTACCGCGACGCGACCACCAACCAGTATTGCATGACCTCGGGGTTGTTCATCGACGACAGCCGTCACCTGCTGCTGGTCGACATCGACGCATCGGCACTCTGATCAATCAAGCCCACGGCGGCGCTGGCGTGGCAGGCTGATGCGCACCAGCAGGCCGCCCTCCGGCGCCTGCTCCAGAGCTAGCGACCCCTGATAGGTCGCTACCATGTCCCGCACAATGGCCAGCCCCAGGCCGTGCCCCGGTGTCTGCTGGTCCAGCCGAGCCCCGCGCCCCAGCACTTGATCTCGCGCGGTTGGATCAATGCCGGGGCCGTCGTCTGCGACCTCTAGCGTCAACTGCGCTGCACCCAACTGCCACCCTACCCGCACCTGAGCCCGCGCCCACTTGCAGGCGTTGTCCAGCAGGTTACCCAGCAGCTCCAGCAGATCTTCGCGGTCAAACGGCCAACTGGCGGACAGCTCGCCGTCCAGGCTGATTTGCGGGCCGGCGGGATAGAGACGCTGCAGCGTCTGCACCAGTGCGGTCAAATCAGTGTCGGGAGCAAAGCGCTGGCCACGGGACTGATCGGGCGCCAGACGGGCGCGCTGAAGCGTCCGCTCCAGCTGGGTGCGCATGGCCTGCACCTGCGTTTGCAGCTCGTCACGCTGCTGCGCCGGCAGCTGCGCGGCCAGACTGTCCAGTCGGCTCTCGATCACTGCCAGAGGCGTCTTGAGCGCGTGTCCTAGGTCACCGGCGCTGTTACGCGCACGCTCCAGCAGGGCTTCAATCTGCTGCCCCAGATGGTTGATCTCGCTGACCAGTGGCGCCAGCTCCTCCGGCACCTGCTCATTCAGCTGCAACCGCTCACCACTGCGCCACTCGGCCAATTCGCGCTGGGCACTCTGCAGTGGCCTGAGAGATCGCCGCAGCAACCAATGTTGCGCGCCCGCCGCCAGCAGCACCACCAGCACACCCAAACCACTCAGCCACCAGCTAGCACGGCGAAACTCGCCTAGCAGCGGCTGGTAGTCGATGGCCACACTGATGGTCAGGCGCTCCCCGGATTTCAGGTATTCACCCGACCAAACCAGTAGCTCCTGACCGCTCGGCCCCGGCAGCAGGTCGCTTTGCAAGCCGTCACCCGGCAATGGGAGACGCTGATCCCAGAGCGAACGTGACCGCCATTTCTCATTGCCCTGCACCACGAAATAACGCCCCGAGTAGGGGCGCCTGTAGTCAGGATCAACCTTGTCCATGTCCAGATAGAGCCCGTCGCTGCCAACGGTCAACGCAGCCAGCAGGCTGTCGGTCTCGCGCTGCAAAAGCAGCGTCAGGTAGTTGCGTTGCGCGCGGTCATACAACCAGACACTGCCCTGCACAACCAGCAGCAAACTGATCAGCAGCAGCGGCACCAGGCTTAGCGTCAAGCGGCGACTGATGGACATCATTCGGCAGTGCCCACCAGTACGTACCCCTGCCCTCGCCGCGTTTCAATGGCCTCGCGGCCCAACTTGCGACGCAGGTGGTTGATCAACACTTCAATAACGTTGGAGTCACGCTCGTCTTCGTAATCGTAGAGGTGCTCGGCCAGCCGAGTTTTGGACAGCACCTGCCCGGGGTGCAGCATGAAATAGCGCAACAGCTTGAACTCGCTGGCTGACAGGCCGATTGGCGCGTCGGCGCCCCGTACGACCTGCTGATGAGCTTCGTCGAGCTGCATGCCTGCCGCGCTAAGCATGGCCTGAGGCTCGCGACCGTGGGCACGACGCAGCAACGCCTGCACCCGCAGGACCAGCTCTTCATTGTGAAAGGGTTTGGTGAGATAGTCGTCGGCGCCTGCCTGCAGCCCCTCTACCCGTTCGGTCCAGCGGCTACGCGCAGTCAATATAAGTACCGGCAGTGCGCTGCCGCCCGCACGCCAGCGTCGCAGGATGTCCAGCCCATCCATACCCGGCAGGCCCAAATCGAGAATGGCAAGATCGTAGGGTTCCTGCTCACCCAGCAGCAAGGCGTCACGCCCGTCGGCCCGCCAATCCACTGCATAGCCTGCCCGCTTGAGCACGACCATCAGGCTCTCGGCCAGTGCTACGTTATCCTCAACCAGCAACAGCCGCATCAGTCGTCCTCTTCCACATCCAGTAGATCTCCAGTAACCGCATCGTACTCCAGCTCCATGACCCGCCGGGTACGCGTCACCACTTCAATCTCATAGATGTAGCGGCCATCGTCCAGTTCCAGCTCAGCCTCCAGCAAGCGGCCGGGAAAGCGCTGCAGCGCATCATTTACAAACACCTGCAGAGGCACGATGTGCCCCTGCTCGGTTAGCGCCAACGCCTCATCCTGACTCAGGTCGCGCGCGCTGACACTGAGTGGGATCAGCACCAGCGCACACAGCAGCAGGCGACCGCGGGGCCGCGTATCAATCGTCGCGGCGGTGTTCCAGTACGTCGCCATTGCTCGCATCCAGGTCAAGGTCCCACTCCTGCCCTTGGGCATCGCGGATTTCAACTTCGTAGACATAGCGGCCATAGTGCTTGTCCAGATCGGTATCGGTGATGGTGCCGGGTTGCACTGACAGTGCCTTTTCATTCAGGCTTTCCAGTGACTGGATGGTACCCTGCTGAACCAGGCCCGGTACCTCGTCCATGCGGACATCGTCATCTGCCAACACAGCAGCACTACCCATACCCAGAATGGCGGCGCAAGACAGCGAAACAAGTTGTTTGTACATAGTCATTTCCTCTTTTGTGTGAAGCGATGCCGAACCGTTCGGTACCGCCGTCTGACAAGTACAGACTATAGCCACCAGCTGAAAC